>JAIEOP010000057.1 GCA_019750465.1 Acetobacteraceae bacterium
ATGCGCCGCGTCAAGCCCCGCCAGCCGCCCCGCCGCCACGGCCGCCTGCCAGCCGCCGATGCCCGCGCCATCGCCGGCGATCGCCACCAGCGGGTGCGAGCTGCCGCCCCAGCCATCGGTCACCGGCCGCCAGCAGCGCTGCGCGGCGTCCCATTCGTGTTCCAGGCCGAGCGCCAGCGGCACATGCGTCGCCGGCACCACGCCCTCATGCAGCAGCAGCGTGTCGCAGGGCAGGCTGCCGCCATCCCAGGCGACGCGGCGCAGGCGCCCCTCGCCCTCGGCACGCAGGCCGGTGGTGGCGCGGTGGACCGGGATGGCCAGCCGCGCCTCGGCCATCAGCGCCAGGCCCTTGGCCAGCAGCCCGGCCCCGCCGCCGAGCGCGCCGCGCAGCGCCAGCCCGAAGCGCCCCGCAGGACCGCCCGCCGGCCGCGTCTCCAGGATCAGCGCGGGAGCGGCGCCGGCGCGCAGCAGCTGCACCGCCAGCAGCCAGAGCAGCGGCCCCTGCCCCGCCAGCACGGTTCGCTTCGGCTCGCCCGGCACGGCGCCCGCGGTCTTCAGCAGGATCTGCGCGGCGCCCGCGGTCATCACCCCCGGCAGCGTCCACCCCGGGATCGGCACCGGGCGTTCCTGCGCGCCGGTGGCGAGGATCACCCGCCGCGCGGTGGCCTCCTGCGTGCCGCGCGCATCGGCGAGCGACAGCACCGCGCCCTCCTCCGCGTCCGGATCGAGGTGCCAGAGCGTGGTGGCCGGGCGGTAGTCGATGGCGGCAGCACGGAATTCCCGCGCCAGCGCCGCGCCGCGGGCGTAGTCGGCACCCAGCGCACGGTCGCGGGCGGCGGCGCCCTCGATGCCGCGGAACACCTGGCCGCCGGGGCCGGGCTGCTCGTCGACCACCAGCACGGAAAGCCCCAGCGCCGCGCCCTCGATGGCCGCCGCCATGCCGGCCGGGCCGGCGCCGATGACGGCGAGGTCGTGGATCATCCGGCACCGCCATCCAGCGCGACGCGCGCGCCGTGCTGCACGCGGATGCGCATGCCCGGCGCCACCGGCACCACGCAGGCCTGGCGGTTGGCCACGCCGTCGATCTCGGCGAGGCAGTCGAAGCAGACGCCCATCATGCAGTAGGGCAGCCGCGGCGCGCCGGAGACCGGCGTCTCGCGGATGCGGAACAGCCCGGCCAGCAGCACCGCCGCGGCGGCCGAGGCGCCCGCCGGCACGCGCAGCGGCGCGCCCTCCACGAAGACCTCGACGGTGGGTGGGTGGACGTCAGGCCGCGGCCGGAACATCGACGCGCGCCGGCTCAGGCCGCTTCGCCGTGGGCGAAGCGGTGGGCGCTGAGCAGGCCCAGACGGTCCGCATCCAGCGCGCCCGCCGCGATCATCGGCGCCAGCAGCCGCGCATGCGCGCCGGCGAGCGTGACGCCGGAATGGCAATTCGCGGTGAAGGCGCCGGGGCAGCTCTCGGACTGGTCGTAGATCGGCAGCCCGTCCGGCGCCATCACGCGCAGCGCCGACCAGGCGCGCACGATGTTCAGCCGGCCGATCCAGGGGAAGCAGGCGACGGCGCGCTCGGCGATCACCTTGATGACCTCCGGCCGCTGCCGCGTGTCGAAGCCCACCTCCTCCACGCTGTCGCCGAGCATGATGGAACCTTCCGTGGTCTGGCGGATGGTGGTGACCGGCATGGGCAGCACCTCGGCCGCGCGTTCCGTCACGATGACCTGGCCGCGCTGCGGGCGCACCGGGGCGTGCAGGCCGAAGCGCGGCGCAAGATCGGCATTGCCGAGGCCGGCGGCGAGCACCACGCGCGGCGCGGCGAAGCGCTGGCCACCCGCGGTGACGGCGAAATCGTGCGGCGCGGCGTGGATGTCGTCCTCCACCCGCGCATTGGGCACGTAGGTGCCGCCCGCCTCGGTGAAGGCGCGGTGCAGCGCGTGCAGCAGCACCAGCGGGTTGGCGTGGCCGTCATAGGGCGTGAAGGACGCGCCGACGACGCGCGGCCCGAGGCCGGGCAGCATCTCCCGAAGCTCCGGCCCCATCGGGATCATGCGGTGGTCGAAGCCGAAATTGCCGGCCTCCGCCCGCATCTGCGCCATGCGTGCGGCGCGTTCCTCGAACTCCGCCTCGGAGAGGCAGAGCTGCACGCCGCCGGGCTGGCGCAGCCCGACATCGCGGCCCGTGCGCGCGGCGAGATCGGCGGCCAGCGCTGGCCACTCCGCCGCCGAGGCGCGCGTCCAGCGCTGGTAGTGCGGCGCGCCAAACCCCTTGGATTGCACCCAGACCAGGCCGAAATTGCCCCGGCTCGCGCGATAGGCGACGTCGCCCTCATCGAGCAGCACGGGGCGCAGCCCCTGGCCGGTCAGGCCCCAGGCGATGGCGGCGCCGACCAGGCCGCCGCCGATGACGATGGCGTCGTGGGAAGGAGGCATCGTTCCCGGGGTAACGCGCCGGGGCGCTGCCCCGCAACCCCGGCAGAGGGTCCGGCACCGCCGCCGGGCGGCGCGCCATCCCCCGGACCCGGTCGGCCGTTCAGGGGCGGCGGAAGGCGGCGCGGGCGGCCTCGACATCGGCGCGGATGGCGCAGTCCTCGGCGTGGTCGTTGATCACGCCCATGGCCTGCAGGAAGGCATGCACCGTGGTCGGTCCGACGAAGCCCCAGCCGCGCCGCTTCAGGTCCTTCGACAGCGCCACCGAGGCCGGCGAGGTCGATGGCCCGCGCGCCGCCAGCGGCTCGAAGCGCCAGACATGGGCCGCCAGCGACCCGGCCTCCGCGATCAGGTCCCGCGCGCGGCGGGCGTTGTTGATCACCGCCTCGATCTTGCCGCGGTGGCGCACGATGCCGGCATCGGCGAGCAGGCGCGCGACGTCCGCCGCGTCGAAGCGCGCCACGCGGTCGATCTCGAAGCCGGCGAAGGCGGCGCGGAAATTCTCCCGCTTCTCCAGGATGGTCCGCCAGCTCAGCCCGGCCTGGAATCCCTCCAGGCAGAGCTTCTCGAACAGCCGGCGGTCATCGGCGACGGGAAGGCCCCATTCGGTGTCGTGGTAGGCCAGGTAGCCCGGCGTGGCGAGGCACCAGCGGCAGCGCGGCCTGCCGTCCGGGCCGGGCAGGGTTGCGTTCATCGCGGCACGACCCGTGCCGTCGCGCCGACATGTGCCGGCCAGCCTGCACCGCCCTGCATGACCCCGCCCCCGGTTCTGGCCGACCGCCGCCGCCGCCCTATGCTGCCGGCAGGCTATTCCCCACGCGCCGTCCCGGCAACGCGGCGCGGCGACGGCCGGCAGGAGCGCAGCGCATGACCACACCCCCGCCGACGATCACCGGCACCACCCGCGTCATCCCGATCATCGGCCAGCCGATCCGCCAGGTGCGCAGCCCGGACCTGTTCAACGCGCTCGCCGCCCGCCGCGGCGCCGATGCCGTGCTGGTGCCGATCGAGGTCGCCCCCGCGGACGTGCCGGGCTTCGTCGCCTTCCACCGCACCTGGCGCAACTCGCCGGGCTTCGTCGTCACCGTGCCGCACAAGCGCGCCGTCGCCGGCCTGGCCGATGCGCTGAGCCCGCGCGCGGCGCGGCTGGGCGCGGTGAACCTCGTGGTGCGCGACGCGGAGGGGCGGCTGGCCGGCGACCACCTGGACGGGATGGGCTTCCTGGCAGCGGCGCGAGCGGCCGGGTTCGATCCCGCCGGGCGCGGCGCGCTGGTGGTGGGGCTCGGCGGCGCCGGCAGCGCCATCGTCGATGCGCTGTGCGAGGCCGGCCTCGCGCGCCTCGCGCTGCGCGACCTGGATGCGGCGCGGCTGGACTGGATGCGGGACCTGGTGCGCGCGGCCTTCCCGGCGGCCGCGTTGCTGCCCGATGGCGCGGACCTCTCGGGCCATGACCTGGTGGTGAACGCGACGCCGGTGGGCATGGGCGGGACGGGCGGGCTGCCGGTGCCCGCGACCGAGCTCGCCACGCTGCGGCCGGGCGCCCATGTCGCCGACGTGGTGACCCACCCGGCGGAGACGCCGTTCCTGGCCGCGGCGCGGGCACGCGGCTGCACGGTGCAGACGGGGCCGGCGATGACGGCGGCGCAGATGGAGGAGTTTGGGCGAAGGCTGGGGCTGTTCGGGTGATCGGGATCGAACCGCCAGGGCGCCAAGCCGCATGCCGCCCGATGCGACCGCGCCGGGCCTGGAGATAGCCTTCGTCCGGGCAAGCCGGCGCTTCACGCGGGCGCGGGCCACCGCTCCGATCCCAGCTTATGGGTATATTTTCCTTGCTTCTGGGCAACGAGTGCGGCATCCTCGCTGCCCCCTCCCGCACCGAGCCCGCCATGCCCTCCCCCCTCCGCTTCCGCCGCTCCCGCTACACTCCGCCCCGGCCATGGACCCCGCTCACCGACGCGGAGTGGGAGTCCCTCGCCCCCTACCTGCACCGCGCCGATGGCCGCGGCCGACCCATCGAGGGCGGCGCCCGCGCCCGGCTGGACGCGGTGTTCCGCGTCGTGTCGCAGAAACTGCCCTGGACGGCGGCGGCGCATGCGGGCGTGCCCGCCGACACCATCGGGCGGCAGTACCGCCGCTGGGCCGGCGCCGGCCTGTTCGCCCGGCTGCTGAAGCAGGTGGCCAAGTCGCGCCGCGCGCGCGGTGTGCCGGAGGCGCTGCGCGGCCTGGAGCACTGGATCTGCGCCGCCCATCGCCGCTCCGTGCGGGTGGTGGGGGTGGGGGCGACCGCGCTGGCCCGGCGGCTCGGCCTGCTCTCCGCCCTGCCCGGTCCGCCCTGGCTGCTGCCGGATCCGGTTTTGTCCGGAAGGCTCCGCGGCATCCTGCGCGAGCAGGCGGAAGCCCTTCCGGAACAACGGCCGGGCCGGTGGGAACTCGCCCTCTGCCGGCGGCTGCTGCGCGTCTTCGGCGGCAGGCGGCGGATCCATCCCGGCCTGGTGCCGGCGTGACGGCGGCCCCCGCACCCTGTGCGGCGGCGTTGACCGCGGACCCCGATCGGCGCGAGCCTCCTGCGCTTCCCGGGAGACAAGCCGCATGAGCCCGCTCGACCACGCCGTGCCCCGCAACAGCGATCTCGATGCCGCGCTGGTCGAGGCGCGCGAGACCTACGCCGCGCAGCGGCCGCAGAGCGCCGCCATCCATGCCAGGGCGCGCACCCTCATGCCCGGCGGCAATACCCGGACGGTGCTGTTCTACACCCCCTTCCCCACCGCCATGGCGCGCGGCGAGGGCTGCCGGCTGTGGGACGTGGACGGGCGCGAGTACCTGGACC
Organism: Acetobacteraceae bacterium; assembly: GCA_019750465.1. GTDB lineage: Bacteria > Pseudomonadota > Alphaproteobacteria > Acetobacterales > Acetobacteraceae > JAIEOP01. Next base: position 5,253 of record JAIEOP010000057.1, read on the forward strand.
TGCTCGGCGAATACACCGCCGGGCTGTTCGGCCATTCCGAGCGGCGCATCCTCGATGCGGTGAAGGACGCGCTGGACCGCGGCATCAACCTCGCGGCCGTGGGGGAGAAGGAGGGACAGCTCGCCTCGCTCATCGTCGGCCGCTTCCCCTCCATCGAGATGGTGCGCTTCACCAACAGCGGCACGGAGGCCAACCTGATGGCGCTGGCCGCGGCGCGCGGCTTCACCGGCCGGGTCAAGACCATGGTGATGCGCGGCGGCTACCACGGCGGCGTGCTGACCTTCGCCACCGAAGCCAATCCGGTGAACGTGCCGATCCCGCTCGCCTTCACCGACTACAACGACCCCGAGGCCGCGATGCGCGACATCCTGGCCGAGGGCGACGCGCTGGCCGCCGTGCTGGTGGAGCCGATGATGGGCTCGGGCGGCTGCATCCCGGCGACGCGGGAATTCCTGGCGGCGCTGCGCGAGGCAACGCGGCGCACCGGCGCCGTGCTGATCTTCGACGAGGTGATGACCAGCCGGCATTCGGCGGGCGGCCTGCAGGCGCGCCACGGCGTCATCCCCGACATGACGACGCTGGGAAAATACATGGCCGGCGGCATGAGCTTCGGCGCCTTCGGCGGGCGGGCCGACATCATGGGCGTCTTCGACGGCCACCGGCCCGGCACGCTGCCGCATGCCGGCACCTTCAACAACAACGTCTGGTCCATGGCCGCGGGCTGCGTCGCCATGGGCGAGATCTTCGACGCCGCCGCCGCCGAGGCGCTGTATGCGCGGGGCGAGGCGCTGCGGCTGGCGCTGAACGCCGCCTGCCGCCGCGCGGGCGTGGCGATGCAGTTCACCGGCATGGGTTCCATGGTGAACGTGCATTTCCGCCTCGGCCCGATCGAGCGCCCCTACAGGCAGACCGACGCGGAGGAAGGGCTGCGCGAGCTGTTCTTCCTCGACATGCTGGCGGCGGGCATCTACCTGGCGCGGCGCGGCATGGCGGCGCTGAGCCTGCCGGTGACGGATGCCGACTGCGCCCGCTACGTCGCGGTGGTGGAGGAGTTCGTCGCCACCCGCCGGCCGCTGCTGGCGGGGCCGTGATGCGCGACGCGCCCCGCCGGACGTGGTAGGAGGGTCGTATGCCCGACCGATCCAGACCGACCAATGCGGGCCCGCGCCGCATCCTGCTGCTCACCGGCGCCTCGCGCGGCATCGGTCACGCGACCGTGAAGCGCTTCTCGGCGGCAGGGTGGCGCGTCATCACCGTCAGCCGCCAGCCCTTCCCCGAGCAATGCCCGTGGGAGATGGGGCCGGAGGACCACATCCAGCTCGATCTCTCCGACCCGGCGCAGACCGAGCAGGCGATCGGCGAGATCCGCTCGCGTCTCGAACCGGACGAGGGGATGCTGCATGCGCTGGTGAACAACGCGGCGATTTCGCCCAAGGGGCCGGGCGGGTCGCGCATGGGCTCGATCGATACGCCGATCGGCGACTGGCTGCGGGTGTTCAACGTGAACCTCTTCGCGCCCATCCTGCTGGCGCGCGGGCTGGTGGAGGAGCTGGCGCGGGCCAGGGGCGCGGTGGTGAACGTGACGTCGATCGCCGGCAGCCGCGTGCATCCCTTCGCCGGCGCCGCCTATGCCACCAGCAAGGCGGCGCTGGCCGGCCTGACGCGGGAGATGGCGGCGGATTTCGCGCCGCGCGGCGTGCGCGTGAACGCGATCTCGCCGGGCGAGATCGACACCTCGATCCTGTCGCCGGGGACGGAGAAGATCGTGCAGGAGCAGATCCCGATGCGCCGGCTGGGCACGCCGGCGGAGGTGGCGCAGGCGATCTACTTCCTGTGCACCGAGGCGTCGTCCTACGTGAACGGCGCCGAGCTGCACATCAACGGCGGGCAGCACGTGTAGCCTGCGCCCTACTCGGTGGCGGCCGTGTCCCGGAAATACGGCACCACCTCGCCGGTCAGCTTCATGGTCAGCGGGTTGCCCTGCCGGTCGAGCTGCTTGCCGACGCTGAGGCGTACCCAGCCCTCGCTGACGCAGTATTCCTCGACGTTGGTCTTCTCCACGCCCTTGAAGCGCACGCCGACGCCGCGCTTCAGCAGCGCCTCGTCGAAATAGGGGCTGCGCGGGTTGGCGGAGAGCCGGTCGGGCGGGGTGTCGTCGCTCATGCCCGCTACCTACCGGGCCGGCGGCGCAGCGCCAACATCAGCGGCCGCCGCTGACATGCAGGTTCGCCCCCGTCACGTAGCGCGCGGCGTCGGAGAGCAGCCAGACCACCGCCTCCGCAACCTCCTCCGCCGTGCCGCCGCGGGCCAGCGGCACCGCGCTCGCGAAGCGCGCGACGCGATCCGGCATGCCGGCGGCGGCGTGCAGCTCCGTATCGATCAGCCCGGGGCTGACGGCGTTCACCCGCACGCCCTGCGCCGCCGCCTCCTTGGCGAGCCCCACCGTCAGCGTGTCCATCGCCCCCTTGCTGGCGGCATAGTGGATCCACTCGCCGCCACCGCCCAGGCCGGCGGCACGGGAGGAGACGTTGACAATCGCGCCCCCGGCCGGCAGGCGCCGCAGCGCCGCGCGGCAGCACATCACGGTGCCGAGCACGTTGGTACGCAGCACGCCTTCCCACACCGCGTCGGGCGTCTCCGCCAGGGTGCCGCGCGGGCCGGTGATGCCGGCATTGTTCACCAGGCCATCGAGGCGGCCGAAGCGCCCATCCACCGCGGCGAAGACCGCTTCGGTCGCGGCCGCGTCGGCAACATCGGCCCGGATGGCGAGCACCTCGGCGCCGAGCGCGCGGGCGGCGGCCTCGGTCTCCGCCGCGCGGGCCGCGTTGGCGGCGTAGGTGAAGGCGACGTCCCAGCCCCCACCGGCGGCCAGCCGCACCACGGCGGCACCGATTCCGCGCCCGCCGCCCGTCACCAGCACCACCCTGCGTCCCGCCATCGCCCTGCCTCCCCGGTCCAGGCGTCCAGCCTGACGTGGCGCGCCGGTGCTGTCATGCCCCGGCGCGCCATGGCATGCTCCCACGTCAGGAACGAAACGGGGGAACAGGACCATGAGCGGACGGATCCATCGCTGGCCGGCGCAGCAGCGCGTGCGCCATGGCGGCTCGGTGGCGGAGATGCTGCCGCCGGAGATAGAGGGCTGCGAGCGCGTCGTGCTGGTCACCACGCGCTCGCTCGCCGACAGCGCCATCGCCGCGGCGACGCGCGCGGCCATCGGCAACCGCCTGGCCGGCGAGACCAGCCGCATGGCGGCGCATTCGCCGATCCCCGACGTGATGGCCCTGGCGGCGCTGCTGCGCGAGGCCCGGGCCGACCGCGTGGTGGCGCTCGGCGGCGGCAGCGTGATCGACGGCGCGAAGGTCGCCTGCTACGCGGTCTGGCACGGGCTGGAGGACAAGGCCGCGCTGCTGCCCCACGTGGCCAGCCGCGCCGCGGAGGGCGATCCCTGGGAGGACACGCCGCGCGTGCCGCGCATCACGGCGATCCCGACCACGCTCTCGGCGGCCGAGTTCGCGCCCTATGCCGGCGTCACCGACAAGGAGGCGGGCCGCAAGCTGCGCTTCACCTCGGCCATGCAGGTGCCGATCGCCGTGCTGCTCGATCCGGCGGCGACGCTGGAGACGCCGGCGGAGCTGCTGCTCTCCTCCGGCATCCGCGCGGTGGACCACTGCGTGGAGCGCTGGTGCTCCACCGCCGCGCAGCCCTTCTCGGACGCGGTGTCGCTGCGGGCCATGCACATGCTGGCCGAGAGCCTGCCGGCCATCCATCGCAACCCTGGGGACGTGGCGGCGCGCGCGCTGGCGCAGCAGGCGATGTGGCTTTCCGTCATGGGCGGCTGGGCCGGCGTGCCGACCGGGGCAAGCCATGGCATCGGCTATATCCTCGGCGGCGCGAGGGGCGTGCCGCACGGCATCACCTCCTGCCTCTCGCTGCCGGCGGTGCTGCAATGGAATGCGCCGGTGAACGCGGCGCGGCAGGGCGACGTGGCGCGCATCTTCGGCGGCGCGGAGGGGCATTCGGCGGTGCGCGACTTCGTGCGCGGCCTCGGCCTGCCGGTGCGGCTGCGCGATGTCGGCATCCCGGAGAGCGAGATCCCCGACCTGGCGGCGCGGTGGGACGGCGGGGCACCGATCGCGCTCAATCCCCGTCCCGTGCGCAACGCCGCGGATCTGGAGGAGATCATGCGGCTGGCGGCATGACGCCGCCCATGATGGGCCTTGCATCGCCCCCGCAACCGGCGCGAGCATCGGCACAACCGGGCGCCCCCGCGCACCGGCAGGAGAGGAGACCGCATCATGGACTTCGGCTATTTCGCCATGCCCTCGCACCCGCCGGAGCGCGGCCTGAAGGCAGGCCACGACTATGACCTCTCCGTGCTGCGCGACCTCGATCGGCTCGGCTTCACCGAGGCCTGGATCGGCGAGCACCACACCGCGCCCTGGGAGCCGCACCCCGCCCCCGACCTGCTGATCGTCGAGGCGCTGCGCCAGACCGAGCGGCTGCGCATCGGCCCGGGCGGCTTCCTGCTGCCCTACCACCACCCGGCCGAGCTCGCTAACCGCGTCGCCATGATGGACCACCTGAGCGAGGGCCGCCTGGTCTTCGGCGTCGCGGCGAGTGGCCTGCCCAGCGACTGGGCGATGTTCAACGTGGACGGCATGTCGGGCGCCAACCGCGACATGACGCGCGAGGCGCTCGACATCATCCTGAAGCTGTGGACCTCCGACCAGCCCTTCCACTACGAGGGCAAGTACTGGAAGGTGGACCGGCCGGAGACGATGTTCGGCTTCCTCAAGCCGCACATCAAGCCGTTCCAGTCGCCGCACCCGCCGATCGGCGTGGCGGGGCTTTCCAAGAATTCCGATACGCTGAAGCTCGCCGGCGAGCGCGGCTTCCTGCCCCTGTCGCTGAACCTGAACCCGGCCTACGTCGCCTCGCACTGGGATGCGGTGGAGGCGGGCGCGCGCAAGACCGGCCGCACGCCGTGGCGCGGCGACTGGCGCCTGGTGCGCGAGGTCTTCGTCGCCGAGACCGACGAGGAGGCCTGGCGGCTCTCCGTCGGCGGCATGATGGGCCGCATGATGGGCGAGTACTTCCTGCCGCTGCTGTCGAATTTCGGCTTCAAGGAATACCTGAAGCACCAGCCCGACGTCGCCGACAGCGACGTCACGGTGGAGTACTGCGCGCATCACAACTGGATCGTGGGCTCGCCGAAGACCGTCGTGGAGAAGCTCGAGAAGGTCTACGCCGAGTGCGGTGGCTTCGGGCAGATCCTGGTCTTCGGCTTCGACTACATGGAGAACGCCGAGGCCTGGAGCACCTCGCTCGGCATGCTGCAGTCGGAGGTGCTGCCGAAGGTGAAGCACCTGCTGCCGGCGCGGCCGGAGGCGCAGCGGGCAGCCGCGGAGTAGACGCAGGGCTCGCTTCTCCCCGCCGCCGCTGCCGGCGGGGAGAAGCGGGTCAGCCCTGAGCCGGATCAGCCCTGAGCCGGAGAGGTGTCGCCCTTCGGTGCGGTGGCGGCGCGGCATCGGCGCGAGCAGTATCTCACCTGATCCCAGTCGCGCGCCCATGTCCTGCGCCATGCGAAGGGCCGGCCGCACCGGGCGCAGATCCTGGTCGGCAGATCCACCTTGCGGGGCGCCCGCGCCATGGCGCTACCAGGGCACAGGCTGGCCGCGCCAGTCGAGGAAGCCGCCGGTCTGCGCCGGCGTCAGCGCCTCGACAACCGCCAGGAGGTCCGCCGCCGCCGCCGCCGGCGAACGCAGCGCCAGCCCGGTTTTCGCGAAGGGCGCCGAGAGGGGCGTCGCCACCGTGCCCGGATGCAGCGCCACGCAGACCGCTTCCGGGTGGGTGCGGGCCAATTCGATGGCGGCGGTGCGGACCAGCTGGTTCAGTGCCGCCTTGGCCGCGCGGTAGCCGTACCAGCCGCCCAGCCGGTTGTCGCCGATGCTGCCCACGCGCGCGGACAGGGTCGCGAAGACGGCCCGCCCCTGGCGCGGCAGCAGCGGCAGGAAATGCTTCATCAGCAACGCGGGGCCGATGGCATTCAGCGCGAAATTGCGGGCCAGCGCGGCGGCATCCAGTTCGCGCCAGCTCCGCTCCGGGCGCTGCGCCGTGTCGTGCAGGAAGCCCGTGGCGTCGAACACCAGGCGGAGTTGGCCCTCGGGCAGGGCCCTGGCCGCAGCCACGATGCTGGCTTCATCCGTGAGATCGAGCATGGGCCGGCGGAGCGCCACAACCGCGGCATGGCGAGGGTCCGCGCGCAGCGCATCAGCCAGCGCGCCGCCGATGCCGCCCCCGGCGCCGACCACCACCGCGACCGCCCCCCGCATCAGGCGAAAAGCCCGAGCAGCAGCGCCCCCATGGCACCGAGGGAGAGCGGCAGGCGCAGCCGCGGATACCAGGCCGGCGCGAAGGCGACGCGTCGGTCCGCCCACAGCATCACCGCGAATCCCGTGGCGAGCAGCGCCAGCCCCGGCGCGACAGGCAGCAGCAGCGCCGACCAGCCCAGCAGCGATGGCAGCACGCTGACGCCGAGCCGCGCCGGGAGGGCACCGGCATCCCCCTCGGCCATCGCCAGCCCCCAGCGGATGCCGCCGAGAAAGGACAGGATCACCGCGCCATAGGCCAGCAAGGCCCGCAGGGCCAAATCGGGCGCCAGCGTGCCGGGAAGCATCGCGGCGAGGGACGCCGCCGCGAAGGGCAACAGCCCGGCGAAGCCAAGCAGCCCGGCAGCGCGGGGAATGGGGGTGGCGTGGGTCATGGTCGTGCGCCCGGGCGGAGTCGGAGGCCGCGCATATGGCGGCGGGCGGCGGATGCTCAACCGGGTCGGCGCGTCATGATCCAGGCATCACACCTCGACCACAACATACTCCTCCTGCACCGCGACGGGCACGCTCTCCGCCACGTAGGGGCCCTTCACCAGCGCCGCGCCGCTTTCGCGCGTCGCGGCGTAGGCGCGGGCCTTCAGCCGCGAGGGCTCGCACCAGCTCTGGCCGGTGCGGATGTCGAATTCCCAGCCATGCCAAGGGCAGCGCAGCAGCTCGCCAGGGCGGGAGTGGCTGTAGCAGCCGGGCCTGTCGCTCTCGCTCAACCCCACGCGCAGCCCGAGCCCCAGCGGCGCGCCCTCATGCGGGCAGCGGTTGACCAGTGCGAAGAACTCGCCGCCGAGGTTGAACACGGCGATCTCGCGCCCCCGCACCGTGACGATGCGGCTCTCCCCCTCGGGCAGCTCCGCCGCCCGCAGCACCACATGCCGCGCCATCAGCCGAGGCAGTACACGGCCATGGCGTTGTCGCGGAAGATCGCGCGGCGCTCCGCCTGGCTCATCTGCACCGGCAGGGCATGGCGTGGATCGTCGCTGTCCCAGTGCGGGTAGTCGGAGGCGAAGCAGACGCGGTCCCAGCCGATCCAGTCGAAGAGGTCGCGCAGGTGCCGCGGATCCTCCGGCTCGTCGGCGGGCTGGGTGGTGTACCAGAGCCGCTCGCGCAGCGTGTCCGAGGGCGGGCGCCGCACCGCCGGCAGCTCGCCGCGGAAGCGCTGCCACAGATCGTCCAGGCGCCAGCCCAGCGCCGGCACCCAGCCCAGCCCGGCCTCGATGGCCACCATGCGCAGGCGGGGGAAGGCCTCGAACACGCCCTCGAAGATCATGGAGGTGAGCATGGCTTCCATGGCGAAGCCGTTGCTGTCCTTCTCCTCGGCGTAGAAGCTGCAATGCCCGGCGCCGCCGGTGACCGCGTAGCCGTTCAGCCCGCCGACATGGCAGCCCAGCGTGATGTCGTGCTCCTGCGCGGCCTGGAAGATCGGCCAGTAGCGGCGGCGGCCCATGGGTTCGAGGTTGCGCGGCATGACCATCACCTGCGCATAGCCGCCGCGCCGGGCGCAGCGCGCGATCTCGGCCGCGGCGCTCCCGGCATCCTCCTGGCTGACCATGATGGAGCCGCGCAGCCGCTTCTCGCGCGCCAGCCACTCGGCCGCCTGCCAGTCGTTGACGGCGCTGCACAGCGCCGCGGCATAGCCGAGGTTGCGCTGCCGCGCCGCGGTCGGCCAGAGCACCTGCAGCACGCCGATCTCGATGTCGTGCGGGTCGAGGTGCTGGGCGCGCATGAAGTCGAGGTCGCTGCCCGGCGGCCCGCCGCCAGGCGGCCAGGTATCGAGGCGGGAGAGCGCGGGCGTCGGCTTCGGGTAGGGATGCGCCTCGGTGTAGGGCGAGACCAGGAAATTGCCGAACTGGTCGAAGTAGTCGTGCCAGCACGGATCGAGATAGGGGCGGAGATCGGCGGTGGAGCGCACGATCGGGTGGATGTCGCAATCCACCAGCCGCAGCTTCGCGTCCGCCGGCACGGCAAGGCGCGGATCGACATCGACGGTCATGCGATCGTCTCCCTCAGGCGCGGGTAGGTGTCCAGCGCGTTCTGCCGCAGCAGCGCCGGCAGCAGCCGCGCCGGGAGCTGCGGCGGCACGGCGTCCCGGCCCTCGAAGCGCCAGTGCGGGTAGTCGGTGCTGAACAGCAGCATGTGGTCGGCGCCGATGTGCTCCAGCAGCCGCTCCATCCCCGCCGCGTCGGGCGGGCCCTGCAGCGGCTGGATCGAGAGGCGCACATGCTCGCGGATGATGTCGGCCGGGCTGCGCGTCACCCAGGGCACCTCGGCGCGCAGGCCGCGCCAGGTCTTGTTCGCGCGCCAGAGGAAGCTCGGCAGCCAGCCGATGCCGGCATCCAGCAGCACCACGCGCAGCGCCGGGTGGTCGACGAAGACGCCCTCGTACACCAGGCTCAGCAGCTGCGCCTGGAAGATGTTGGCCTGTGCCGCGTGGTCCTCGGCGTGGAAGCTCGGCCAGCCCGTGGCGGTCGGCGGGTGGCGGTACTGGCCGCCGGCATGGATGGTCACCGGCAGGCCATGCTTTTCCGCGGCGGCGAAGATCGGCCGGTGCGCGCGGCGGCCGAGCGGCAGCTCCGTCATCGCCGGCAGCAGCACGGAGACGAAGCGGCGATCGGCGGCGCAGCGCTCGATCTCGGCGGCGGCCTGGTCGGGCGCGTGCGGGGCGACGGTGATGGCGCCGCGCAGCCGGGGTTCCCGGTCCAGCCAGTCCCGCGCCAGCCAGAGGTTCATGGCGCGGCAGAGTTCGCTCGCCATGTCCTCGGAAAACAGCGCGGCCGTGCCCCAGAGCGGGTTGCAGATGCCGATCGCGGTGCCGAAGCCGTCAAGCGCCTGCGCCCGCAGCAGATCGAGGCTGCCCCCGGGCGGGCCACCGCACGGATCGCGGAAGTCGGGCCGCGCCGCGATCGGCATGGCCGCCTTCCACATCACGCTCTCCAGCGCGTCGATGCCGCGCACCCGCATCTGCTCGGCCCAGTGCGGATGCATGTGAGGCAACAGCGCCGCCATGTTGGGCACGGCCGGGTGCAGATCGACGTCGATGGCGCCGGTCGTGGCGTGCGGTGCCGGCACCGGCAGGGTTGCGGCCTCGCTGGCCATGGCGGTCCTTCCCTCGACGGCGTGGAGTGTGCCGCGCCGCTGCGCGCTTTTCTAGGCCGCGAACCGCTCCACCGCATAGGGCGCGAGATCTAGGTTCGGCGCCGGTCCCAGCATGGCCCGCGCCAGCCGCGCCCCGGTCGGCGCGGAGCCGGTGAGGCCGAGATGCCCGTGGCCGAAGGCGCACCACAGCCCGGGCCAGCGCGCCACCGGCCCGATCACCGGCAGGCTGTCCGGCAGGCAGGGGCGGTGGCCCATCCAGAAGCCCTGCGCGCCGTCGGTGCGCGCCTGCGGGAAGACGCGGCGGAGGTCTTCCAGCAGCAGCGCGGCGCGGTGCGGCGTCGGCGGCGCCTCCAGCCCGCCGAACTCCACCGTGCCGGCCAGCCGCAGCCCGCCCTCCATGGGCGAGATGAAGGCCTTGCGGTCCGCCGGCACCACGGGGCGCCGCAGCGTGATCCCGGCATCGGGCAGCATCACGTGGTAGCCACGCTGCGTCTCCAGCGGCACCCGGATGCCGATCGGCGCCAGCAGCCGCGCCGACCAGGCGCCGGCCGCCAGCACCACCGCATCGGCAGTGAGCGTCTCCGTCGCCGTGCGCACGCCGCCGATGCGCCCGCCCGCGGTGAGCAGCGCCGCCACCCCTTCCTGCCGGATCGTGCCGCCCAGCCGTTGCACGCCGCGCGCCACCACCTGGGCGTGGCGCAGCGGGTTCACGCAGCTGCCCTGCTCCGGGATGAACAGGCCAAGGGCGTAGTCGCCGCGCATATCCGGCTCCAGCGCGCGGATCGCGTCGGCGCCGTCCAGCTCCTCGATGCGCATGCCGTGCTGGCGGCGCAGGGTCCAGCCGCCCGCGTCCTTCGCGAGCTGCGCGCGGTCCCGGTACAGGTAGAGCTGGCCGGTCTCGCGGATCAGGTCGAGCGCGCCCTCCTCGGCGAGGATGAGCCGGTGCTGCTCCATGGCATTCCAGAGCAGGACCGCCAGCGCCTCGGCGATCCTGGCCACGCGCGCGGGCCGCGCCGCGGCGACGAAGCGCAGCAGCCAGGGTGCCGCCCGCAATGCATAGCGCGGCGGAATGTGCAGCGCGCCGGCGGGGTCGAGCAGCATGCCCGGCACCTGCCTCAGCACCCCCGGCATGGCCAGCGGCGCGACGGACCCGGCGCTGATCGCGCCCGCGTTGCCCGAGGACGCACCGCCCTCCCCCGGCGCCGCGCGGTCCAGCACGGTCACGTCGGCGCCACCGCGCGCCAGGTGCCAGGCCGTGCAGAGGCCGACGATGCCGGCGCCGACGACGAGAATCTTCATGCTTGCCTCAGGCGCCGGCGCCCGCTCCGCGGGCTTGGCTTGCGCGGCACTTGCCGCGGCGCCCGTTCGGGCGCTCGGCCAGCGGCTGCCGGCCGGGTGGCTGTGCGTCGGCGATCATCCCCGCGTCACTCCGGCCGCACGCCGGCGCGCTGCGCGACGTCCGACCACTTGGCGTATTCGGCGGCGAAGAAGGTGCGGGCCTCCTCAGGGCTGCTCGCCGCCACGGGTTCGATGCCGCGCTCGACCAGGGCGGCGTTGAAGCCCTCGGCCTTCGCGCGCGCCACGTCGGCGCCGATGCGGCGCAGCACCGGCTCCGGCGTGCCGGCCGGCGCCACCAGCGCCGACCAGGTGGAGCCGACGAGTTGGGGGAAGCCGACTTCCGTCGTGGTCGGCACCTGCGGGGCGGCGGCGCTGCGGGACGTGTGGGTGAAGGCGAGCGCGCGAAGGCGGCCGCCCGGGCCGATATGCGGCGTGCCGGCCGGCACGGTGTCGAAGCTCATCTGCACCTGCCCCGCGATCAGGTCGGCGATGCCGGGCGCGCTGCCGCGATAGGGCACGTGCGCGATCTCGATGCCGGTGGAGACGCGCAGCAGCTCGCCCATCAGGTGGGTGGAGGTGCCGTTGCCGAAGCTGGCGTAGTTCAGCGCCCCGGGACGTGCCTTCGCCAGCGCCACCAGCTCCGCGACGCTGGTGGCCGGCAGCGCCGCGTTCACCAGCAGCAGGAAGGGCTGCTCGGAGGTGCGGGCGACGGGCGTGAAGTCGCGCGCCGCGTCATAGGGCAGGCTGCGGAAGGTGACGCGGGCGATCGCCATCTCCGAGGAGGCGCCGAGCAGCAGGGTGTATCCGTCCGGCGCCGCCTTCGCCACTGCATCGGCGCCGAGCGTGCCGGAGGCGCCGGCGCGGTTCTCCACGATGACGGGCTGGCCCCAGGCGCGCGCGAGCCGTTCCGCCAGCAGGCGCGCCACGATGTCGGTGCTGCCGCCCGGCGGATAGGCAACGACGAGGCGCACCGGCCGCGCCGGCCATTCGCCCTGCGCCCGGGCGCCCAGCGCCGGCAGCGCCAGCGCGCCGCCCAGGATCATCCGCCGACCGATGCGCATTGCGCCGCCTCCCCTGCCCTTCCCCATGCTTCCCGCCCCTGCTGGAATGCGCAAGCCATCACGGGGGACTGCCATGCCACGCCTGCACGAGCGCCTGACCGTCATCGACGGGCTGATCTTCCACTCGGACGGCGACGCGCGGGACCTGCTGGCCGGCGGCTACGCGGCGGCGAACGTCACCGTGAAGGACCCCATGGCCGGCTTCGAGGAGGGGTTCGACGCCATGGCGCGCTGGCTCGCCCTGGCCGCGCGCCCCGACGGCCCCTGGCGCCTCGTGGAGCGCGCCGCCGACATCCCCGCGGCGCGCGCCGCCGGCAGGGTCGGGCTGGTGATGGGCTGGCAGGAGACGCGGCTGCTCGGCAACCGCATCGAGCGCGTGGCCGCCTTCCACCGCCTCGGGCTCAGGGCCTGCCAACTCACCTACAACGAGGCCTCGGCGGCGGGGGATGGCTGCCTGGAGCCGCGCAACGGCGGGCTGACCCGCTTCGGCCATGAGGTGGTGGAGGCGTTCAACGATGTCGGCATCGCCATCGACCTCAGCCATGTCGGGGAGCGCACCAGCCTGGACGCGGCGCGGCACAGCCGGAAGCCGGTGCTGCTGACGCATGCGAACGCCAAGGCCGTGCACGACCGCGTGCGCAACAAGTCGGACGAGGTGCTGCGCGCGGTGGCGGCGACGGGCGGGCTCTGCGGCGCCTCCATCCACGGCTTCATGAACTGGGGCGGCGACCCCGCGCAGCCCCCGAGCCTCGATGGCTTCATCGCCCAGCTCCGCTACCTGGTGAACCTGGTCGGCATCGAGCATGTGAGCTTCGGGACCGACTTCGCGGCGGTCGGCGACCCGCGCGCCGCCGACTTCTTCCTGGAGATGAGCGCCACGCGCTATGCCAGCGGCACCGGCGACTACGTCGCGGCCTTCGGCAACAGCCTGGAGCGGCGCTTCCCCGACGTGCTGAACAACCCGCGATTCATGGCCCGCAAGACCGAGGCACTGCTGGCGGCCGGCTTCGCCGAGGACGCAGTGGAGAGGATCATGGGCGGCAACCTGCTGCGCGTGCTGGGCGAGATCTGGGGCGGTTGACGGCCGGGCGGCGCCGGCGGAGTTTCGCGCCCCAGGAGGAACCGCGCCATGCGCATCATCCCGAACAATGCCGGCCTCGGCGCGCGCATAGAGGGCGTCGACCTCGCCGCCGCGCTCCCGGCCGATGACTACCGTACCGTGCTGCGGGCGCTCGGCCAGTACGGGGTGCTGTGCTTTCCGGACCAGGAGCTGAACGCGATGCAGCTCTCGGCCTATGCCTCCCGCTTCGGCGAGCTGGAGGTGAACGTGGCGAACCTGTTCCACGCTCCGGGCCACCCGGAGGTCATGATCCTCTCCAACATGCGGGATGCGGCGGGCAGGCCGGTGGGGCTGAACGATGCCGGCCAGGGCTGGCACACCGACATGTCCTACTCGCGGGAGATCGCCCTGGCCAACGTGCTGCACGCGAAGACGGTGCCGGTCGGCCCGGATGGACGCCCCCTCGGCGACACGCAGTTCCGCAACATGCACGCGGCCTACGAGGACCTGCCGGCCGAGGTGAAGGCACGGCTTGAGGGCCGCGTCGCCATCCACGACTTCGACAAGTTCTGGGAGATGATGCGCCTCCGCCCCGGCAGCATCCGCCAGCCCCTGACGCCGGAGCAGCGCGCGAAGAAGCCGCCCGTGCCGCAGCCCATCTTCCGGGTGCATCCCATCACCGGCCGCCGCGTGCTCTACTGCAACCCGGGCTATGCAATGTGGATCGAGGGGCTGGACCGCGCCGAGAGCGATGCGCTGCTGGCGTTCCTGTTCGCGCACCAGGCGCAGGAGCGGTACCTCTACAGCCACGCCTGGACGCCGGGCGACGTGCTGATGTGGGACAACATCGGCACGGTGCACAACGCCGTCGCCGACTACGGGCCGGAAACGCCGCGCCTTATCCTGCGCGCGCAGGTGATGGCCACGCTGGATTACGGAGCATTGGCGGCATGAAGCTCGCAACCTTCCGCGCGCCCGGGGACACGGTGCCGCATCTGGGCGGCGTGGTCGGCGATGCCATCGTCGCGCTGCATCCGGCGCTGGCCGCCGCGCAGCACGCGGCGGGGGAACCCGATACGGCGAAGCAGCAGATCCCGGCGACCATGCTCGGCCTGCTCGGGGCCGGCGAAGCCGCCATGGTCGCCGCCGCCCGCGCGCTGGCCTTCGCGGCGCGGCCGGGGAGCGTCGCGCTGCGCCGGCCGCTGGCCGAGGTGGCGCTGGAGGCGCCGCTGATCCCGGGCAAGATCCTCGGCGTCGGGCGCAACTACGCCGACCATGTGAAGGAGGTCGGCGGCCCGACGCTCTCGGCACCGCGCATCTTCCTCAAGCCCAGCTCCTCCGTCTGCGGACCGGGCACGGCGGTGCGCATCCCGCCCGCCGCGCCGAAGCCGGACTGGGAGGTGGAGCTCGGCGTCGTCATCGGCCGTGCGGCGCGCGAGGTGCCGGAGACGCGCGCCCTCGAATACGTCGCGGGCTACACGGTGCTGAACGACCTGACCGACCGCGCCCTGCAATTCGACCACCCGGTCGGCATGACCAGCTTCGGCAAGGGGCTGGACGGGTTCTGCCCGATGGGGCCGTTCCTCGTCACCGCGGACGAGGTCGGCGAGCCCTGGCAGCTCCGCCTCACCTGCCACCTGAACGGCGAGCTCGTGCAGCAGGGCAACACCCGCGACCTGATCTTCTCGGTGGCCGCGCTGATCGCCTGGCTCAGCCGCTTCGTCACGCTGCTTCCGGGGGATGTGATCGCGACGGGGACGCCGGCGGGGGTCGGGCATTTCCGGCAGCCGCCGCGCTACCTCAAGCCCGGCGACCGGCTGCGGCTGGAGGTGGAGAAGGTCGGCGTGCTGGAGCATGGGATCGCATGATGGCACCATCGGGCGTGATGGACTCTGCCCTCCCCCGCCGGCGGGGGAGGGTGATTGCGCTTGCCGCCGCCCTGCTTGCGCTCTGCGGCGCCGCGCAGGCGCAGCCGCGCGCTCCGGGGACGGAGTACCCGAGCCGCCCGGTGCGCATCGTCGTGGCGCTCGCACCCGGCGGCAATGCGGACATCAACGCCCGCCTCGTCGCCGGCGCGCTGTCGCAGCGCCTGGGCCAGCAATTCGTGGTGGAGAACCGCCCCTCCGGCGGCGGCACCGTGGCCTTCGAGACCGTCGCCCAGACGGCGCCCGACGGCTACACCCTGCTGGTCGGCGCGCTGGGCAGCCACGCGCTGAATGTCGGCCTCTATGGCGAGCGGCTGCGCGTGCATCCGCTGACCGGCGTCGACCACATCACCATCAGCAGCCATTCGGCCATTGCCCTTGCCGTGCATCCCGCGCTCGGCGTGCGGGGCCTGGCCGAGTTCCGCGCGCTGCTCGCGGCCAATCCGGGCAAGTATGATTTCGGCTCCTCCGGCAACGGCACGACGGGGCACATCGCCGGCGTCCTGCTGATGCAGCTCTTGGGCACGCAGGCGCAGCACGTGCCCTACCGCGGCTCGGCCGCGGCCTTCCAGGACCTGCTCGCCGGGCGCACTGCCTTCCAGGCCGATACCATCTCCTTCCTCGCACCGCACATCGCCAGCGGCGCCGTGGTGGGGCTGCTGATCGCGACGCCGGAGCGCTCGCCCATGGCACCGGGCGCACCGACCGCGGCCGAGGCCGGGCTGCCGGCCTACGGGGTGACCACCTGGACGCCCTGGAGCGCGACGCTCGGCACGCCCCTGCCGATCCGGCAATTCCTGTACGGGCAGATCGCCGCGGCGCTGCAGCAGCCCGAGGTACGGGATCGGCTGCTGACCTTGGGCAACACCATCCCCGAGGGGATGGACCCGGAGCGCACACGCGCCTTCATCGCCAGTGAGATCGAGCGCTGGACGCCGGTGGTGCGGGCATCAGGGGCACGGGTGGACTGAAAGGGCCGGGGCGGCCCGCCCCCCTCCTGACCTTCCCCCCGCCAGCGGGAGGAGGAAGATGCTCCCTCCCGCTGGCGGGGGAGGGTTGGGGTGGGGGCAGCCTTCCCCGCGAACTCGAAGGGAAGAAGCGCATGGCGCGAAACGTCACCACCGGCACGCCCGTCGCGGCGGAGAGCATCCATGCGCAGCTGCTGGCCATCCTCACCGCCTGGGGCATGCCGGAAGACCTCGCCGAGACCACCGCCGGCATCATGGTGGAGACCGACCTGCTCGGCGTGGACAGCCACGGCATCTCCATGATGATGACCTACGAGGAAGGGGTGAAGGCGGGGCGCATCCGGCTGGATGCCCGCCCCAAGGTCGTGCGCGACACCGGCCCCGCCGCGCTGGTCGATGCCGGCAACGGGCTGGGTCATCCCGTCGCGGTGTTCGGCATGAACCTCGCCGTGGACAAGGCGCTGGCGCACGGCGTCGGCGTGGTCGGCGTGGCGAACAGCCACCATTTCGGAGCGGCGGGCGCCTATGCGCGGCTTGCCTCCGCGCGCGGCGTCATCGGCATGGTGACCTCCTCGACGCGCGGCGTGACCATGGTGCCGACGCGCGGCGCCGCGCCGGTGCTGGGGACGAACCCGCTGGCCTTCGCCGCGCCGGCCGGGCGCAACCGGCCCTTCGTGCTGGACATGGCGACGACGACCGTCGCCGCCGGCAAGGTGAAGGTGCATCACCTGAACGACGCCCCTCTGCCGGCCGGCTGGGTGGTGGACGAGCGGGGCACGCCCGTCACCGACCCGCACGAGGCGAATGCCTTCGTGTTCCTGAAGAAGGAGGGCGGGATCACGCCGGTCGGCGGCGCCGAGGACACCGGCGGCGCGAAGGGCTACGGCCTGGCGATGCTGGTGCACATCCTGGGCGGCGCGCTGGTGGGCAGCAGCTTCTCGCCGATCAGGAACCGCCAGGCCCGCGACGACCAGCCGCACAACATCGGCCATTTCTTCCTGGCGCTGGACCCGAAGGCATTCCGCGAGCCCGGTGCCTTCGAAGGCGACCTGGACGACGTGATCGACATCCTGCACGCGACGCCGCCCGCCGAGCCCGCGCTGCCGGTGCTGGTGGCGGGCGAGCCGGAGGACATGATGCATGCGAAGCGGTCGAAGGAGGGCGTGCCGATCCCCGCCTCGCTCGACACGCTGATCCGCGGCATCTGCGAACGCAGTGGGGCGCCCTATCTGCTGCGGCCGAACGGGTGACGTAGCGCCCTCCCCCGCATGCGGGGGAGGGAGAGAGGCTACTCCCGCACCTCCGTGCGGAACACCTTGCTGACGATCTTCCACCCCTCGCCCGTGCGGTTCAGCACGAGGTAGTCCGTGAAGTACCGCGGCGGGATCTGGCAGGCGACCTTCACGAAGGCGGTCTCCGGCCCGGAGATGTCCATCATCAGGATGCGGTCGTCGCGCTTCAGGCCGAGCTTCCGCGCGCTGTCGCGCTTGCGCACCCACTCGAACCACTGCTCGCGCGGCAGGTCGGCGACGCCGCCATCCTTCTCCGAGTAGAGATGGCTGACGGGGTGGAAGGCGGCGGCGAGCTTCTCGACATCGCCCTCGTAGAGGCCGTCGAAATAGGTCTGGATGACCGCCTCGATCTCGGCGACGGCGCTGGCCCCGCTGGGACGTCCGCTGGCGTCGGGCATCTCGTTTCCTCCTCGGTCCGGGTTGCCGGGGTATCCTGGCATGGAACGCCCGCCCCTCGCCACCGAGGCGGAGCCGGGATAGGACGCGTCTGCCACGGGAGGAGAGATCGATGCGCCGCCGCACGCTGTTTGCGCTGTTTGCGCTCGCTGCCATCGCCGCGCCGCTGCCCCTCCGCGCGCAGCCGCGGTGGGAGCCGACGCGGCCGATCCGCCTCATCGTCCCCTACGCCGCCTCGGGCGGGACGGACCTGCTGGCCCGTGCGCTCGCCGAGGCGCTGCGGCCGCTGCTGCCGCAGCCCGTGGTGGTGGAGAACCGCGCCGGCGGCGCCGGCGTGATCGGCACGGAGGTGGTGGTGCGCGCCGAGCCGGACGGGCACACGCTGCTCGCCGTGGTCAGCACGCATGTGGCGAACCGCGTCTTCCTGCCGCAGATGCCCTACGACCCGATCCGCGACGTGACGCCGATCGCCATGCTCAGCCGCAACACCATGGTGCTGGGCGCCGGCGCGGCGCAGCCCTTCACGGATCTGCGCGGCATGCTCGCCCATGCCAGGGCGAACCCGGGCCGCGTCGGCACCGGCAGCACGGAGGCGCTGTCCTCCTTCATCGGGCAGGAGCTGGCGCGGCGGGCGGGGGTGGAGATGCCCGATGTCGCCTACCGCTCCGGCGGGCCGCTGATGAACGACATCGTCGCCGGCCACCTGCCGGTGGGCTGGACCAGCACGGTCAGCGCCATGCCGCACATGGGCACGGGGCGGGTGCGGCTGCTGGCGGTCTCCACCGCCACGCGCTCGCCCTTCTTCCCGGACGTGCCGACGGTGCAGGAACAGGGGGTCGCGGAGTTCGACCTTGCCGGCTGGGTTGCGCTGCTCGGTCCGCCACGGCTGCCGGAGGCGGTGGCGGGGCGGCTGCTGCCGGCGCTGGAGCAGGCCTATGCCGACCCCGCGTTGGGGGAGCGGCTGAAGGCGATGGGCGTGGAGCGCGACCTGCGCCCCGGCCCGGCGCTGCTGGCGGCGATGCAGCGCGAGGACCGGATCTGGACGGAGGCCGCCGCCCGCGGCCATGTCCGGCCGCAGCAATAAGGAGCACCCGGCATGGCCGATCCGCGCCTGAAATCCGCCCTCGATGCCGGACGCTTCATCGTCGCGCCAGGCATCTTCGACCTGATCAGCGCCAGGGTGGCGGACGGCATGGGGTTCGACTGCCTCTACGTCACCGGCTTCGGCACGGTGGCCTCCCACCTCGGCGTCGCCGATGCCGGCATCGCCACCTACACGGACATGGTGGGGCGCGTCGGCGCCATGGCGCAGGGCGTGCGCACGCCGGTGATCGCGGATGCCGACACCGGCTATGGCGGGCTGCTGAACGTGCGACACACGGTCCAGGGCTACGAGGCGGCCGGCGCCTCCGGCATCCAGCTCGAGGACCAGGAGATGCCGAAGAAGTGCGGCCACACGCCGGGCCGCCGCGTCATCCCGGCCGAGGAGATGGCACTGAAGATCAGGGTCGCCGTGGACGCCCGGCGCGACCCGGATTTCCTGATCGTCGCGCGCACCGATGCCCGCACGACGCTCGGCCTGGAGGAGGCGATCCGCCGCGGGCGCATCTTCGCCGAGGCCGGGGCCGACATCGTCTTCATCGAGAGCCCGGAGAGCGAGGCGGAGATGGAAGCCATCGGCCGCGCCGGCATCGGCCGGCCGCTGCTGGCCAACATGGTGGAGGGCGGCCGCACGCCGATCCTCCCGGCCGAGCGGCTGCGGGCGATCGGCTATGCCATGGCGATCTACCCGGCCATCGGCTTCCTCGCCGCCACGGCGGCGCTGGAACGCGCCTATGCGCACCTGAAGGCGCATGGCGACAGCACGGCGATCGGGGAGTCCTACGGCTTCAAGCGCATGACCGAGCTGATGGGCTTCCCAGAGGTCTGGGAGTTCGAGAAAAGCTGGGCGGTGAAGGGGGAGTAGCGTTCCATGGAACAGGTCAAGGCCCTGGTCTTCGACGTCTTCGGCACGGTGGTTGACTGGCGTGAGGGCATCGCCCGCGACGCCGCGCCCTTCCTTGCCCGGCACGGCGCCACGGGCATCGACCCGCGCGCCTTCGCCGATGCCTGGCGCCGCCGCTACCAGCCGGCGATGGAGGAATGCCGCTCCGGCCGCCGGCCCATCACGCGCCTCGACGTGCTGCACCGGGAGAACCTGGAACTGGTGCTGCGCGACCACGGCCTCGACACGACGCGCATCGGCGAGGCCGAATTGGCGGAGATGAACCACGCCTGGCACCGGCTCGATCCCTGGCCGGAGGCAGTGGCGGGGCTGACCCGGCTGCGGCGCAAATACGTGCTGGCGCCGCTGTCCAACGGCAACATCGCGCTGCTGCTGAACATGGCCAGGCGCGCGGCGATCCCCTGGGACGCCATCCTCGGCGCCGAGGTGGCGCAGGCCTACAAGCCGGAGCCCGCGGCCTATCTGCGCACCGCGGAGGTGCTCGGCATCCGGCCCGACGAGCTCTGCCTCGTCGCGGCGCACAATGGCGACCTGAAGGCGGCGCGCGGCTGCGGCCTGAAGACCGCCTTCGTCACCCGCCCGACGGAGCACGGGCCGGGCCAGACCACGGACATCGAGCCGAGCGAGGCCTGGGACGTGGTGGCGCGGGATTTCCAGGATCTCGCCGGGAAGCTTGGCTGCTGACGCGCGGCGGACAGGGGTCATGCGCACAGCGGGCGTCGCCCTGCCGCGCCGGTTGGACGATGGTCGGCCGTCGCGGAGGAGATCCCGAATGCCGGCCTGTTTCATCGTGCGCGCCGTGGTGCACGACGCCGACGCCTACCGGGCCTATGCCGAGCGCTCGCCCGGCGTGCTGGCACGGTTCGGCGGCCGCCACGTCGCCCGCGGCGACCGCGCCCTGACCTTCGAGGGACCGGAGGAGACGCGCCGCGTGGTGATCGCCGAGTTCCCCGACGTCGCCAGCGCCAAGGCCTGCTGCCGCTCGCCGGACTGCCAGGCGCTGATCCCGCTGCGCGCCGGCTGCGCGACCTTCGAGTTCATCCTGGTGGACGGGGTGCCGCCCGCATGACCATCGCCGTCCCCGATCCCGCGCGCGCGGATTGGCCCTACACCGCGCGCTTCGCGCGCGTGAACGGCCGGCGCATGGCCTATATCGACGAGGGCAGCGGCGCGCCCGTGCTGCTGCTGCACGGCAACCCGGCCTGGGGATATCTGTACCGGGACGTGATCCCGCCGCTGCTCGCCGCCGGGCGCCGCGTGGTGGTGCCGGACATGATCGGCTTCGGCCTGTCGGAGAAGCCGCGCAGCGAGCACGCGCACAGCCTGGATGGCCACATCTCCAACCTGATCGCGCTGGTGCGCCAGCTCGACCTGCGGGACGCGACCTTTGTCTGCCATGACTGGGGCGGGCCGACCGGCTTCGGCTGCGCGCTGACGGAGCCCGGCCGCGTGGCCGCGCTGGCGATCATGTCCACCTGGGCCTGGCCCTCGCCGCCGGCGGCCTTCCACGACGCGATCTTCCCCTGGCGCATGATGCATGCGCCGCTGGTCGGGCCATGGCTGCTGGGGATGCATGGCGCGCTGGCCGGACGCGGGATGTACCTCTCGGTGGTGGATCGCGCGCGCTTCCGCGACGGTGCCCAGGCCGCCTACGAGGCGGCGCTGCCCGATCCCGCCGACCGGCTGCTCACCTGGGTCTGGCCGCGCTGGATTCCGCTGGACGACGGCGCCCGGGCGACGGCGCGCTTCGCCTGGCTGGAGGCGGGGCTGCGCGCCTCGCGCTGGCCGACGCTGCTGGTCTGGGGCCGCGAGGACGAGGTCTTCGACGCCGCCACTTTCGCCGCGCGCTTCAAGGCGCTGATCCCGCATGCCGAGGGGCCGCACCTGGTGACGGGGCGGCACTTCCTGCAGGAGGACAGCGGGCCGGAGATCGCGGCGCTGCTGCTTGAATTCCTCGCGCGCAACGGGGTGTGAGATGGACGTGACCGTCATCCCCGCGCCGGCGCTGGACGGGCTGCGCCCCACGCCGCTGCTCACCGAGGAGCGCGTCGGCCACTACCCCGAGTTCCGCGACTTCTTCCGCCGCAGCTTCGATCTCGACCGGGTCCGGCTGGCGGCGCCGGGCTGCGTCCGCGCACCCTCGGGAAATCCCTATCTGCTGGTCTTCCTCGGCCGCAGCGGCGAGCCCTTCCCCTCCGGCGTCGAGATCCAGGCGCTGCCGCCCGGGCTGGAACCCCTCGACGAGGCGGAGGCCGACCGCGACCTCTACGCCATCCTGCGCTGGATGGTGGCCGGGGTCGGCGCGCCCTGGTCGGTGGAGGCGCTGGAGGGCACGGCGCGGCTCTACCGCGTGCCCTCGGCCGGCTGACGCGTGTCATACCAACTCGGTCAAAGGCTGACCCATGCGGCGCGCCAGATGGCGCGCCGAGGCCGCGGACGCGGCCCGCGCCCAATGGCGCGAAGCCAAGCCGCGCGGATGCGCGGCGCCCGGCGTCTGAGGGGCGTTGATGTGTCAACATCAACGCGCGTTGGTATCGTTCCCGCACCACGATCCGCTCTGGGTCGGGGCGGCCGGAGTCCTGCGGGAGCGGGCCGCGCCCGGGGCCAGCATCCTGGCGCCGGACGATTTCTGGTGGTTGTTCCCACGCATCCACCGCCATCCGCACGCGCTGGCGCCCGGAGCCGCCTATGGCTGGGTGCTGGTGCACAAGGGCGCCATGGCGGAGCTTTCGCGCGGCTTCCTCGAGGGCATCGTGGCGCGCGGCCGCGCGGTCTTCGCCAACGAGGTCTTCGTGCTGTTCGACTGCACGGCAGCACCGGCCGATCCGCCGCTGCCGGCCTGCGACCACCTCGATGCCTTCTTCGCCATCCTTGGCACGCTGCCGGAGGCACCGCCGAATGCGCCGGTAGCCGGACCGGTGCTGCCGGAGCCCGACATCATCGCCCGGTTCGATGCGCGCGACGACCCCGCGCTGCGCAGCGCCATGGAACGGCATCTTCCTGTATCCGTACTGGGGCGTGCCCGGCCTCGACCAGGCCGTGCGCCTCCTCACCGACGAAGCTCCTGAGATCGTGGAGGCGATGCGCGACCTCGGCCGCCGCGCCGGGCCGGACTACGCCTATGCGGTCGCCATCGGCGCGCGCAAGCCGGCGCGCCGACCGGCACTACATCGCGCGCAGCCCCACGGGAAACAGCGAGCCGCCATAGCCCGCCGCCTCCGGGATCCGCAGCCAGCGCGTGCCGTCGGCGAGGACGACGATCTCCGGCTGCACGCTGACCACCGGGCGTTCCCGCGTCGCCGCCATCGCTTCCTCCACCCGGCCGAAGCCGGCGAGGCGTTCCAGATTCTTGCGCGTCGGGAACAGCACGGTGCGCGTGCCCGCCTCGGCCGCCGCCAGCGCATCGCCGGGGCGGATCCAGATGCTGTCCACGCTCTCGCCCCCGTCATGCGCGGCGAGCTGGTCGGGCGGCGCCTCGGCGAGGAAGAAATGCGTATCGAACCGCTTCGGCATGTCGGCCGGCGTGATCCAGTGCGCGAAGGGCAGCATGGCATGCGGGATCGGCGTCAGGGCCTCCGTGGCAAGCACCGCGGCGAAGGGCTTCTCGCCGGCACAGAGCGCCTGACGGTGCGCCGCCTCCAGCGCCACCAGGCGCTCGGCACCTACCAGCTGGCCCGCATCGTCATGCGCCAGCAGCACGCCGCATTCCTCGAAGGTCTCGCGGATGCCGGCGATGCGGAAGGCGGCCCCCGGCAGCGTCGGCGCCACGGCGGCGGCGATCGCGGCATCGCCGTCCTCGACACGGCCGCCCGGGAAGACCAGCGCGCCGGAGGCGAACTCGATCTGGTGGTGGCGCACCACCATGAAGATCTCCATGCCGTCGGGCGCGTCGCGCACCAGCAGCACGGTCGCCGCCGGCCGGGCGACGGCGGGCTGCCTCACGGGAGCGTCGGTCATGCAGCTGCGTCCTATTCGATCCGGATGCCCGCCTCGCGGATCACCGGGGCCCAGCGATCGTAGTCGGCCCGGATGAACGCGGCGAATTCGGCGGGCGTGCCGCCCACCACCACGCCGGCCTGGGTCTGCTCCACGCTGCGCCGGACCTCCGGCTGCGCGGCCACGGCATTGAACACGCGGTTGGCGGCGGCGACGATCTCGGGCGGCAGCCCGGCGGGGCCGACGATGCCGTGCCAGACCGTGGCCTGGAAGCCCGGCAGCGTCTCGGCCAGGGTCGGCACGCCGGGCAGCAGCGCGACCGGCCCCGTGCTCAGCACCGCCAGGGCGCGCAGCTTGCCCTCGCGGATCTGCGGCAGGGAGGTGGAGACCGTGATGATGGCGCTCTGCGTCTCGTTCGCCAGCAGGCTGCGCAGCACCTCCGCGCCGCTGCGGTAGGGGATCGGGGTCATGCGCAGCCCGGCGCGGCGGATCATCAGCTCCTGCGCCAGGTGGCCGATGTAGCCGATGCCGGGATGCGCATAGGGCAGGTCGCCCTGCCGCCGCGCATAGGCGAAGAATTCCGCGACGCTCGCCACAGGGACCGCGGCCGGCACCACCAACGCCAGCGGCAGGTTCACCAGGTGGCAGATGGCGGCGAAGGCGGTGCGGGGGTCGTAGGACAGGCTGGGCTGCAATTCCTTGCCGATGGCATTGGCGCCGAGATCGGCCATCATCAGGGTCATGCCATCGGGCCGGGCCTGGGCGGTCGCCGCGCCGGCGATGGTGCCGCCGGCGCCGGGCCGGTTCTCCACCACCAGCGCCTGGCCGTTCGCTTGCGCCGGAAAGGCCTGGGCGACGGTGCGGGAGAGCGTGTCGACCGCGCCGCCGGCGCCGAAGGGCACGATCAGGCGCACCGCGCGATCCGGCCAGGCAGCCTGGGCGCGGGCGGCGGGCGGCGGCAGCAGCGCGGGCGCCGGCAGGGCCAGCACGGCGCGGCGGCCGATGCGGTACGGCGTCATGCTCTGGCGTCTCCGTGCGTGGGATGGGTCGGGGCGGACAGTGGCGCCCCGGGCGGGGCGGCGCAACCGCCAGGCGCCACTCCGGCGCCCCTTCTCCGGCCCCCCTCTCCGGCCCCCTTCTCCGGCCCCTTGTCCGGCGACCTCGGACGGCCTATGGCTTGCGTGGGGAGATGCCGGCCCGCACGGCGATCGCGTGGCAGCGGAAGGCAGGGATGGCGCAATCGGCGGTCGTGCTTGGCGCGGGCATGGTGGGGGTCTCGGTGGCGCTGCACCTGCACCGGCGCGGCTGGGACGTGGCGCTGGTGGATCGCCAGGGCCCCGGCGAGGGGGCGAGCTTCGGCAATGGCGGGCTGATCCAGCGCGAGGCGATTCTGCCGCACCCATTCCCCCGCGACCTCCGCGAGTTGCGGCGCATGGCCGGCAACCGCGCGACCGATGTCTCCTACCATCCGCTGGCGCTGGCGGGCCTGGCCGGGCCGCTGCTGCGCTACTGGTGGCACTCCGGGCCGGCGCGCTACCGCCTCGCGGTCGAGGCGCATGCCCGCCTGATCGCCACCTGCCTGGATGAGCACCTGGTGCAGGCCCGCGGCAGCGTGGAGGCAGCGGCGCTGATGCGGCCGATCGGCTGGATGCGCCTCTACGCCCTGCCGGCGCTGCTGGACGCGGCGATCGGCCAGGCGGAGCTGGCACGGCGCGAGCACGGCGTGAACTACAGGGTGCTGGACAGTGCCGCGCTGGCGGCGGCGGAGCCGCACCTGCTGGTGCAGCGGCTGGGTGCGGTGCACTGGACGGACCCGATCTCGGTCAGCGATCCGCACGGGCTGACCAAGGCCTATGCGGCGATGTTCCGGCGCGAAGGCGGGCGCCTGCTGCTGGGCGACGCAACCACGCTGCGGCGCGCGGGATCGGGGTGGCAGGTGCGCACCGCCGAGGGGCCGGTCGAGGCAGCGCATTGCGTCGTCGCGCTCGGCGCCACGGCCTCCGAGGTGACACGCCCCCTCGGCTACGCGCCGCCGCTGTTCGGCAAGCGCGGCTACCACATGCACTACCGCGCGCAGGGCAACGCGGTGCTGAACCGTCCGGTCTTCGACACCGGCAGCGGCTTCCTGCTGGCGCCGATGCGGGCCGGCATCCGGCTGACCACCGGCGCCGAGTTCGCCCGCCCCGGCGCCGCACCGACGCCGGTGCAGCTGGAGCGCGCGGAGCCGGTGGCGCGCGGGCTGTTCCCGTTGGCGGAGCGGGTGGAGGGGGTGCCCTGGATGGGCGTGCGGCCCTGCCTGCCGGACATGCTGCCGGTGATCGGCCCCCTGCCCGGCCAGCCCGGGCTCTGGGGCGCCTTCGGGCATGCGCACCAGGGCTTCACCCTGGGACCGACGACGGGGCGGCTGCTGGCCGAGCTGATGTCGGGCGAGGCGCCCTTCCTCGATCCCACGCCGTACCGAGCGGAGCGCTTCGCATGACCTGGTCCATCGTCGCGCATGATCCCGCGAGCGGCGCCTTCGCCGTGGCGGTGACCACCTGCGCCTTCGCCGTGGGCGCGAGCTGCCCGCATGTGCGTGCGGGCGTCGGCGCGGTCTCCACGCAGAGCTTCACCAACCGCTATCTCGGCCCGGCGATCCTCGACGCGATGGGGCGCGGCCTCGGCCCGGCGGATGCCATCGAGGGCGCGCTGGCCGGTGACCGCGGCCGTGGCATCCGCCAGGTGCACGCGGTGGACCGGCACGGCCGCGCGGCGGCGTTCACGGGCGCGCACTGCGTGGAATGGTGCGGCGATGCCGGGCCGCGGCAGGGCTTCTCCGTCGCGGGCAACATGCTCGCGGGCGAAGCGGTGGTGCGGGAGACCGCGGCGGCCTTCGAGCGCCTGTCGGCGCTGCCGCTGCCGGAGCGGCTGATGGCGGCACTCGACGTGGGCGAGGCCGCGGGCGGCGACAGGCGCGGCCGGCAGAGCGCGGCGATGAAGCTGGTGACGACGGAGGACTTCCCCGACCTCGACCTGCGCGTGGACGATCACGCCGTGCCGCTGGACGAGTTGCGCCGCCTGCTGGCGATCTGGCGCGAGCAGCGCGCGCCGGGCCTGGCGACGGCGCCGCGCCGGGCCGACCCCTCCGGCCTCTGCGACATCGACCTGATCGAGGCCGGCTGGCGCGAGCGCGGCGTGCCCCTGCGCTTCCGCCGCTGAAGGAATTTCCTCCCCCGCTGGCGGGGGAGGGCCAGGGTGGGGGTGGCGCCTTCACCGGACCAGGAGACGACATTCATGCGCACCCACCGCATCGCCAGCATGGGCGGCGACGGCATCGGCCCCGAGGTGATCGCCGCCGCCGAGCACGTGCTCGCTGCCGTGGCGAAGGCCGAGGGCAGCTTCTCCGTGGATTTCACCCGCTTCGACTGGGGCAGCGCGATGTACCGCGCGACCGGCCGCATGATGCCCGAGGACGGCCTCGCGCAGCTCGAAGGCTTCGATGCCATCCTGTTCGGCGCGGTCGGCGCGCCGGACATCCCGGATGACGTGACGCTCTGGGGACTGCGCCTGGCGATCTGCCAGGGCTTCGACCAGTTCGCCAACGTGCGGCCCACGCGGCTGCTGCCCGGCGTGCGCGGCCCGCTGCGCGAGGAGCTCGGCCGGCAGATCGACTGGGTGATCGTGCGCGAGAATTCCGAGGGCGAGTACGCCGGCGTCGGGGGCCGCGCGCATCGCGGCCTGCCCATCGAGGTCGGCATGGATGTCGCCGTCTTCACCCGCGCCGGCATCGAGCGCATCTGCCGCCACGCCTGCGAGCTGGCGATGGCCCGCCCGCGCCGGCTGCTGACCGTGGTGACGAAGTCCAACGCGCAGCGCCACGGCATGGTGCTGTGGGACGAGGTCTGCGCCGAGGTCTGCGCGGCCTATCCGGCGTTGACCGTGGACAGGATGCTGGTCGATGCGATGACGGCGCGCATGGTGATGAAGCCGGGGTCGGTCGATACCGTGGTCGCGTCCAACCTGCACGCCGACATCCTGTCGGACCTGGCCTCCGCGCTGGCGGGGTCCCTGGGCATCGGGGCGACGGCGAATGTCGATCCCACCCGCCGGCGGCCCTCGATGTTCGAGCCTATCCACGGCTCGGCCTTCGACATCACGGGCAAGGGCATCGCCAATCCGCTGGGGTCGTTCTGGACCGGCGCGATGATGCTGGACCACCTGGGCGAGCCGGCGGCGGCGCGGCGGCTGATGGCGGCGGTGGAGGCGGTAACGGCGCGCGGCGCGGTGCTGACGCCGGATCTCGGCGGCACGGCGACAACGGGGCAGGTGACGGAGGCGGTGATCGCCGCGATCGGCGGCGCGAACGCCTGATGCGCGCGGCTGCGAGTGGCGTCGCGCTGCATCGCGCCGGCGAGGATATGGCCCTGATGCGTCCAGCCATTGCCCTAGCGCCGCTCGCCTTCGAGGCGCTTGGGCGAGACATCGCAACATCCGTGCCGTGTCGCGCGGAAGCGGCCTGGGATGCAGCCGCGGGGCGCGGCGTGAGGGCTTGCGCGGCGCGCCGATTCCGTCCTGTGATGGCGTCACGGGACGACGCTGCCGCGGCGAACACCAAAAAGGGGAACCCCCGATGCGAGGCAGGCTCTGGGCTGCGCGACAGGCGCGCGCACTTCTCGTTGCACTGGCGGGATGGTGGATCGCGGCCCTCCCGGCCCGCGCGCAGGACCGCGTCCTGCTCCAGCTCGACTGGATCCCCACCGGCGAGCACGCGGCGTATTTCAGTGGCGCCGCCCGCGGCGCCTGGCGCGAGCAGGGCATCGAGCTCTCGCTGACCCGCGGCTACGGCTCGGGCGACACGGTGACCAAGGTCGCCGCCGGCACCGCCGCCTTCGGCGTCGCCGACATCAGCGCGGTGATGACGGCGCGGGTCCGGCAGAACGCCCCGGTGCGCAGCATCATGCAGATCTACACCCACTCGCCGCACTCGCTGTTCGTGCTGCGCAGCTCCGGCATCACCGGCTTCCGCGGGCTGGAGGGCAAGCGCATCTCCATCACCCCCGGCAACAGCCACCGCCTCTACTTCCCCGAGGTCGCGCGCCGCGCCGGCACCGACCCCGAGCGCATCACCTGGGTGAACACCGATGCCTCCGCCATGGCGGCGCTGCTGATCGGCCGGCGGGTGGACGCCGCACCGTTCTTCGCCATCCACCACTACTACCAGAACAAGGCGGCGCGCCGGGCCGGCGAGGAGATCATCGTCCTGCCCTTCGTCGAGACCGGTTTCGCCATCTACGCTACCACGCTGATCACCACGGACGAGATCATCGGGCGCAACCCCGACCTGGTGCGCCGCTTCCTGCGCGGCGCGACCAACGCGCTGACCTGGGCGAACGAGAACCAGGAGGCCGCCTGCCGCCTGCACGTGCAGCGCAACCCGGAGGTGGAGCTGGATGACTGCCAGGGCAGCCTGCGGGCGACGATGAGCTACGTCTTCAACGACCACCAGCGCGCCACCGGCCTCGGCCGCCAGGCGCCGGACCGCCTGGCCTTCACCTGGCAGCAGGTAGCGAGCTCGCAGGGGCTGCCGGCGGAGTGGGATCCGGCGCAGGCCGTGGACCTCAGCTTCCTGCCGTGATCCGCATCCTCCATGTCGGCAAGACCTTCCGCGGCCGCGACGGCAGCGCGGTGGAGGCGCTGCGCGACGTCTCGCTCGACGTCGCGGAGGGCGAGTTCGTCGCCATCGTCGGCGCCTCGGGCTGCGGCAAGTCCACGCTGCTGCGCCTGGTCGCCGGGCTGGTGCCGGCGAGCACGGGCGAGGTCGCGCTGCACGGCGAGGCGGTGACAGGGCCGCGCGAGGACACCGCGATGGTGTTCCAGGCGCCGACGCTGCTGCCCTGGGCGGATGTGCTGCGCAACGTGACCTTCCCGCTGCGGCTGATGCACAGGGCCGGGCCGGGCACCGAGGACAGGGCGCGGGCGCTGCTGGCCACCGCCGGCCTCGCCGGCTTCGAAGGCAAGCTGCCGAGCGAGCTCTCGGGCGGCATGCAGCAGCGCGTCGCGATCTGCCGCGCCCTGCTGCAGGAACCGCGCGTGCTGCTGATGGACGAGCCCTTCGGCGCGCTGGACGCCCTGACGCGCGAGGAGATGAGCCTGGAGCTGCTGCGCCTGTGGTCCGCACGGCGCATGGCGGTGCTCTTCGTGACGCATTCCATCCCGGAAGCGGTGCTGCTGGCCGACCGGGTGGTGGTGGTGTCGCCGCGGCCGGGCCGGGTCGCGGATGTGGTGGAGGTGTCGCTGCCGCGGCCGCGCAGCTTCGATCAGGAGGGCTCCGATGAGTTCCAGCGCTGCGCCCGCCGGATCCGCGCCCACATCTTCGGCGAGCGCCGCGCGGTGGCGTGAGGCCTGGGGCGCCCGGCTTCGCGCCGCGCTGCCGGCCTGGATCGCGGTGATCGGCACCTTCGTGCTGTGGGAAGCCGCCTGCTGGGGCTTCGGCATCCGGGAATTCGTCCTGCCGGCGCCGAGCGCGATCTGGACGGCGACGGTCTCGGTCTGGCCGACGGTGCTGAACCACACCCTGTCCACGCTGACCACGGTGCTGCTGGGCTTCGTGGCGAGCGTCGTCGTCAGCCTGCCGCTGGCCATGCTGATCGCCGCCTCGCCGGTGATCTCCGCGGCGGTCTATCCGCTGCTGGTGGTGACGCAGTCGATCCCGAAGGTGGCGCTGGCGCCGATCCTGCTGGTGGCGCTGGGTGCCAACGAGCTGCCGCGCGTCATCGTCACCTTCCTCGTCGCCTTCTTCCCGCTGGTGGTGGCGACCGTCGCCGGGCTGCTGGCGACGCCGCCGGAGCTGATCGAACTCGGCCGCGCCTGCCGCGCCGGGCGGGTGCAGGAGCTGCTGCGCATCCGCCTGCCCTTCGCCGTGCCCTTCGTCTTCGGCGGGCTCAAGGTGGCGGCGGCGCTCAGCGTGGTGGGCGCCGTGGTCGCCGAGTTCGTCGGCGCCGATGCGGGCCTCGGCTACCTGATCCAGACCTCGATGGCCTTCTTCCGCTCGCCGCTGGCCTTCGGCGCGGTGGTGATCCTGGCGCTGCTCGGGATCCTGCTGTTCCAGGCGGTGTCGCTTGCCGAGCGGGTGTTCTTTCCCTGGTCCAGCGGCGCGCAGTCCGGCGCGCCGCCGGTGGCCTGACGGAGACTCGAACGATGGCGAAAATCCAACCCGGCAGCACGATGATCCGCGGCGCGAGGCTCGTGGACCCCGCACGGCGCCGCGCCGAGCCGGCCGACGTGCTGGTCACCGACGGCGTGATCCGCGCCGTGGGGGCGAAGCTCGACGCGCCCGCCGATGCGCGCATCGAGGATGCAACGGGCATGCTGATCCACCCCGGCCTGATCAACGCGCATACCCACGGCCATGGCGGGCTGGCGCGCGGCCATGCCGACCGCTGGACGCTGGAGAGCCTGCTCGCGGCGGGACCCTGGACGGGAGGGGGGCGCAGCCTGCAGGACAAGAAGCTTTCCGTGCAGATCTGCGCCGCCGAGATGGCGCTGAAGGGCGTCACCGCCTGCTACGATCTCTACGCCGAGGCACCGATCCCGAGCGTCGAGGGCGTGGACGCCGCGGCGGAGGCCTATGCCGAGGTCGGGCTGCGCGCGGTGATCGCGCCCATGGTCGCCGACCGCACGGTGTTCGATGCCATCCCCGGGCTGATGGACGCGCTGCCGGATGCGCTGCGCGCCCGTATCGACGGAATCCGCCCCGCCCCCTTCGAGGCGACGCTCGGCGTCATGGCGGAGATCCTGCGCGGCTGGCGCTGGGGCTCGGCCGATATCCGCGCAGCGGTCGCGCCGACCATCCCGCTGCACTGCGCCGACGCGTTCATGTGCGGCTGCCGGCGCCTGGCCGATGGGCACGGCGTCGGCCTGCACAGCCATGTCGGCGAGAGCAAGCTGCAGGCGCTGGCCGGCATCAGGCGTTATGGGAAGACGCTGATCGCGCACATGGACGCGCTCGGCCTGGTCGGGCCGCGCTTCACCGCGGCACACGGCATCTGGCTGACCGATGAGGATTTCCGCATCCTCGCGGCCAAGGGCGGCTCCATCGCGCACAATCCGGGCAGCAACATGCGGCTGGGGAACGGCATGTTCCGGCTGCGCCGTGCGCTCGACCTCGGCGTGAACGTCGGCATCGGCACCGACGGCGTCTCCTCCTCCGACACCTCGAACATGTACGAGGCTGTGCGCGCGGCCTTCCAGCTCGCGGCGGTGCAGACGCCCGACCCCGCGCTCTGGGCCAGCGCCGAGGAGGTTTGGAACGCGGCCACCGTGAACTCGGCGCGGGCGCTGGGCTTCGAGGACATCGGCGCGATCGCGCCGGGGATGAAGGCGGATATCGTTTTCCTCGACCTGGCGCACCCGCACTACATGCCGATGAACGGAACGGTGAACCAGCTCGTCCACGCGGAGGACAGCTCGGCGATCCGCCACGTGATGGTCGCGGGCAGCTTCATCGTGCGCGACCGCCGCCTGCTGACCCTCGACTTGGCGCGGCTGGCGCGCGAGGCGGAGGCGGCGCGCGAGCGGCTGGAGGCGCTGAATGCCGAGCGGCGCGAGCTGTTCACGCTGCTGGACCCGGTGGTGCGCAGCTTCTGCCCCGCCTTCGCGGCGCAGCCCTATCCGGTGCGGCAGTATCTCTGC
The DNA here is from genome assembly GCA_019750465.1 of Acetobacteraceae bacterium. Taxonomy (GTDB): domain Bacteria; phylum Pseudomonadota; class Alphaproteobacteria; order Acetobacterales; family Acetobacteraceae; genus JAIEOP01. Next base: position 37,380 of record JAIEOP010000057.1, read on the forward strand.
GACCTGCCCGGGCCCTGACGCAAATCCATCATCGCGCCGCCGGCCCGGCCTGGTGTAGCCTGCGCACCCCAGCAGGGAGACCAGCCATGGACGTCAAGGCAATTGCCGAGCGCTTCGTCGCGCTGTGCCGCGAGGGCAACGAGGCGGGCGAGGAGTTCTGGGCCGACGACGTCGTCAGCATCGAGCAGATGGAAGGCCCGATGGCACGCCTGCAGGGCAAGGCGGCGGTGCGCGGCAAGGGCGAGTGGTGGATGGCCAACCACGAGATCCACGCCTTCGAGGCGCATGGCCCCTACATCAACGGCACGCAATTCGCCGTGCGCTTCAACATCGACGTGACGGCGAAGGAGAGCGGCCAGCGCATGCAGATGGAAGAAATCGGCCTCTATACCCTGCGCGACGGCAAGATCATCGAGGAACGCTTCTTCTACTAGGGGGCCGCCCCGGGCTGGACCCGGGCCGCGCCGCTTGCGAGCATGACGCCCTCTGTCCAGGGAGGGTCCCATGCCGGAATTCGTCGATCTCTCGCGCGAGCTGTTCCACCGCACCCAGACCCACCCGAGCCACCCGCCGGCGGTCTTCACCGTGTGGAACGACCACAGCGAGAAGCGCGTGGCGGGCAGCACGACGTTCAGCAGCAAGGCGCTGTACTTCTCGATGAGCGACCACGCGGGCACGCATGTGGACGCGCCGGTGCACTTCGACCCGCGGCCCGGCGCGCTGTCGGTGGACCAGGTGCCGCTCGAGAATTTCTACACCGAGGGCTTCTGCATCGATCTCAGCCACGTGCCGCTGAAGCACGCCGTCACCGTTCCTGAACTCGCCGTGGCGGTGGAGAAGTCCGGCCAGGCCATCAAGCCCGGCGACACGGTGCTGATCTGGATGGCGGTGAACGAGCGGCTGCTCGGCAAGCCCGGCTACCTGCACGACTTCCCGGGCCTGGCGCTGGAGAGCGTGCACTGGCTGGCGGACAGGGGCATCGGCATGTTCGGCGTGGAGGCGATCAGCCCGGCGCCGGAGGGCGAGCCGAATTTCCAGGCGCACATGGCCTGCGCCGAACGCGGCATCACCCACATGGAGTGCCTCGCGAACCTGCACGCGCTGGTTGGCCGGGGCCGCTTCACCTTCATCGGCTTCCCGCTGAAGATCAGGGGCGGCACGGCCAGCCCGATCCGCGCGGTGGCGATGTTCCCCTGAACGGCGCCGGCACGGGCATTGCTGCGCCAGGCCCGTGCCGCAAACCGGAGCCCTGCGCATGCCGCCCGCCCTGCCCCGCCGATCGCTTCTTCTGGGCGCAGCGCTCGCCGCGCCGGCTGCCGTGCGTGCCCAGCCCGCCTGGCCGGAGCGGCCGATCCGGTGGATCGTCAACTTCCCGCCCGGCGGCGCGGCGGACATCCTCTCCCGCACGCTCTCGGAGCAGATCGGCACGGGGCTTGGGCAGCCGATCGTGGTGGAGAACCGGCCCGGCGCCGGCGGCATGGTCGGCAGCGACATCGTCGCCAAGGCACGCGGCGACGCGCATGTCGTGATGATGTCGAACGCGGCCTCGCACGGCATCGGGCCGGTGCTGTACCGGAGCGTTCCCTACGACCCGCTGGGCGACTTCATCCACGTCGCGCTGGTGGGCAACTTCCCGTCCGTGCTGTGCGTCGGCGAAGCGGTGCCGGCGCGGAGCCTGGCCGAGTTCGTGGCGCTGGCCAGGGCGCGGGGCGGGCTGAACTACGGCTCGGGCGGCAACGGCACGATGAACCACCTGACCGGCGCCCTGTTCGCCCGCGCCGCCGGCATCACGCTGACGCATGTGCCCTATCGCGGCTCGGCGCCGGCGATGACCGACGTGATGGGCGGGCAGATCCCGGCGCTGATGGAGAGCCTGCCGACCGCGCTCGGCAACATCCGTGCCGGCCGGCTGCGGCCGCTCGCCAGCAGCGAGGCGGCGGCCGATCCTGCCCTGCCCGGCGTGCCGAGCTTCGCCGAGGCCGGCTTCCCCGCGGTCCAGTCCACCAACTGGTTCGGCTTCTCCACGGCTGCCGGAATCCCGGGCACCGTGCTGGCGCGCTGGACCGCCGTGATCACCGGGGCGCTGGCCGCGCCCGCGCTGCGCGAACGCTTCGCCGCCATCGGCGTGCGGCCCGGCGCGCTGGGACCGGAGGACTACGCCGCACTGATCCGCAGCGAACTCGATCGCTGGCGCGAGGTGATCCGCAGCGCCGGCATCACCGCAGAGTGATGCGTTGGTCAAGTGCATTTGGGAGCTGAGGAGTGCCTGAAGCACGTCTATGATGCGGCCATCCTCGGGATTGCTCCTGGCTTGCCCGTCGATGCCGCCCTGCCGGGCGCGATTGGCGGCGAGGCCGGGCACGTGGACCAGGTGTCGCCGGCGGCCAGCAGCATGGTGCTGGGAAGGGTGGCGAGACGGCCGGCCATGCGGCCCGAGCCATGGAGAGCAGTGCGAATGACAGCCATACTCACCCCGCCGCCGCGCCACGAGGCTGGCCTGCCAGCCCCGTGGCGTCAGCACGGCAACAATGACGAGCCAAGGGTCAGGACCGGATGAGCGATTTCCGCGCCGCGCGGGCCGCCGCGACCGGGCTCGAGGGCGCCGGCGGCAGCGCCCTCGCAGCGAATCTGTTCGCCTTCGCCCGGCTGCTGCGCCGCACCGGGCTGCCGATCGGCGTCTCCGAGGGCCTGCACGGCCTGGAAGCCCTCTCGGCCATCGACCTCTCCGACCGCCGCCAGGTGCATGCCGCGCTGCGCGCCGTCATGGTGCACCGGCGCGAGCATCTCGAAATCTTCGACCAGGCCTTCCTGCTGTTCTGGCGCGACCCCGAGGCGGGCAGGAACGCCGCCGCCATGGCGCTCATGGACGGCATGAAGAGCCGGGAGCGGGCGCCGCCCACCGCGCGCCGCATCGCCGAGGCGATGCGCCAGCCCGCCGGCCCGCCGCCTCCGCCACGCGCGCCCGAGGAGGAGCGGCGCGAGATCGACATGACGCTCACGGTCAGTGACCGCGAGCGCCTGCAGGGGATGGATTTCGAGGCGATGTCGGCCGAGGAGATCGCCGAGGCCCGGAGGGAGATCCGCCGCCTCGTGCTGCCGCTGGATGCGCGGCGCACGCGGCGCTTCCGCCCCGACCCGCAGGGGCCGGTGGTGGATCTCGGCGCCACGATCCGCGCCAGCCTGCGCATGGGCGGCGAGCTCCTGACGCTGGAGCGACGGCGGCGTGTCACCCGCCCGCCGCCGCTGGTGGCGCTCTGCGACATCTCCGGCTCGATGAGCCGCTATGCCCAGGTGCTGCTGCACTTCCTGCACGCGGTGACCAACGACCGCGACCGGGTGCACAGCTTCCTGTTCGGCACCCGGCTGACCAACGTGACCCGCCAGCTCCGCCACCGCGACGCGGAGGTGGCCTTCGAGATGGTCAGCCACATGGTGCCGGACTGGTCCGGCGGCACGCGCATCGGCGAATCGCTGGCGCTGTTCAACAAGCAGTGGGCGCGGCGCGTGCTGGGCCAGGGGGCGGTGGTGCTGCTGATCACCGATGGCCTCGACCGCGAGGGCGCAAAGGGGCTGGCCGAGGCGACCGACCGCCTCAGGCGGTCCTGCCGGCGGCTGATCTGGCTGAACCCGCTGCTGCGCTATTCGGGCTTCGAGCCGCGCAGCCAGGGTATCCGCGCCATGCTGCCGCATGTCCACGAATTCCGACCCGTGCACAACCTGGCAAGCCTGCGCGAGCTGGTCGCAAGCCTGAGCGGACCTGACCGCCGCCCTGCGCCAAGCGCATGGGCGGCACGCCCTGCCGCCTGAACCGGCATACCTTTTTCCGCCCGGCATGCCTATCTTCTCCGCCACGGGACGGATCGGAGAGACAGGCCATGCAGACCGAGATCGGCGAGGACATCCTGGGCACCGCGGCGCAATGGGTGGCCCAGGGCGAGAGCGTCGCCATCGCCACCGTCGTCGAGACCTGGGGCAGCTCGCCCCGCCCGGCCGGGTCGCGGCTGGCGGTCTCGGCCTCGGGCCGGCTTGCCGGCAGCGTCTCCGGCGGCTGCATCGAGGGCGCGGTGGCCGATGCCGCGAAGCAGACCATGCAGTCCGGCACGCCGCAGCTGCTGGATTTCGGCATCTCCGACGAACGCGCCTGGGAGGTAGGCCTTGCCTGCGGCGGCAAGCTGAAGGTCTTCGTGGAGCGGCTGTCGTGACACCGGCGCTGCTGAAGCGCCTGCAGGCCGCGCAGGCGGAAAAGCGCCCGGTCGCGCTGCTGACGCGGCTTTCGGACGGCGCGCAGGCCCTTTGGCCCGAGGATGCCGCGCCGGCGCCGGCGCTGGAGGAAGCCGCGCGTGCCGCGCTGCGCGATGACGCGGCGGCCAGCATTACGCTGCCGGACGGCTCGGCCTGGTTCGTCCACCCGCACAACCCGGCGCTGCGCCTGATCATCGTCGGCGCCGTGCACATCGCCCAGGCCCTGGTGCCGATGGCGCAGACCACCGGGTTCGCGGTGACCGTCGTCGATCCGCGCCGTGCCTGGGCCACCGCCGACCGCTTCCCCGGCATCGTGCTGATCCACGACTGGACGGACGACGCCGTCGCGGCGCTGGCGCCGGATTCCCGCACCGCCGTGGTGACGCTGACGCACGACCCGAAGCTCGACGACCCGGCGCTCGACATCGCCCTGCGCTCGCCCGCCTTCTACATCGGCGCGCTGGGCAGCCGCCGCACCCATGCCAAGCGCGTCGCCCGGCTGACCGAGATGGGGCACGATGCGGCGGCGATCGGCCGCATCGCCGCGCCCGTCGGCCTGAACATCGAGGCGGTGACGGCGCCCGAGATCGCGCTCTCGATCCTGGCCGAGGTGGTGGCCGCCCGGCGCGGCGCCGCGCTCGGCCAGCGCGCCGCGCCGCAGATGGCGGCCTGACGCAAGCCCCTCCCCCGCTGGCGGGGGAGGGTGGACGAGGCGCAGCCTCGGCCGGGTGGGGGTGGCGCCGTGCCGCGGCGGCATCGAACCCCCACCCCGGCCCTCCCCCGCAGGCGGGGGAGGGAGTTCTCGAACCGGAGACCCCATGCCATGATCTTCGGACCCACGCGGCTGGAGGAGGCCCGCGGCGCCATCCTGGCCCACACGATGCGACTCGGCCCCGGCAAGGTGCTGAAGAAGGGCACGGTGCTGGACCAGGCGATGCTGGCCACCATCGCCGCCGCCGGCCACCGCGAGGTCATCGCCGCGCGGCTGGAGCCCGGCGACGTGCCGGAGGACGAGGCGGCGGACCGGCTGGCCAATGCGCTGATGGGCCCGCTGCTCTCGCGCTCCCGCGCCGCGACCGGGCGGGTGAACCTGTTCGCCGAGACCGCGGGCCTGCTGACGGTGAACACGGAAGCGGTGAACCGTCTCAACGCGCTCGACGAATCATTGACGATCGCCACCTTGGCGGCCTTCACCCCGGTCGGCACGAAGGAGATGGTGGCGACCATCAAGATCATCCCCTTCTCCGCCCCCGGGCCGGTGCTCGGCGTCGCGGAACTCATCGCGCGCCAGACCGGCGGACCACCGCCCATTGCGCTGTATCCCTTCCGCCCGCTGAAGGTCGGCCTGGTGCTGACCGAGCTGCCCGGCATCAAGGAAAGCGTGATGGAGGGCGCGGTGGAGGCGACGCGCCACCGGGTGGAGGCGCTCTGCGGCACGCTGCTGCCGCACGAGAGGGTCCGGCACGAGACGCCGGCGATCTCGGACGCGCTGGTGCGGCTGCGCCGGCAGGGCGCGCAGGTGCTGCTGATCGCCGGCGCCTCCGCCGTGGTCGATCGGCGCGATGTCGGGCCTTCCGCCATCGTCCGCGCCGGCGGCGCCATCGAGCATTTCGGCATGCCGGTCGATCCCGGCAACCTGATCTGCCTCGGCCGCATCGAGGAGATCCCGGCCATGGTCCTGCCGGGCTGCGCCAAGTCGCCGAAGCTGAACGGCATCGACTGGGTGCTGCAGCGCTTGTTCGCCGGCCTCGCGGTGACGCCGCGCGACGTGATGGCCATGGGCGTCGGCGGCCTGCTCAAGGAGATCGAGGTCCGCCCCCTGCCGCGCGCCGAGGCGCCCTCCGTGCCCTCCCCGGCCCAGGCGCCGCGCAAGGGACGGCAGGTGGCGGCGCTGGTGCTGGCAGCCGGGCGGTCCCGCCGCATGGCGCCGCTCAACAAGCTGCTGGTCGCCGACGACAAGGGCGTGCCGATGGTGGCCCGCGTGGTGGACAACGTGCTCGCCTCGCACGCGCGGCCCGTGGTGGTGGTCACCGGCTACGAGCATGAGCGGGTGGAGGCGGCGCTGTCCGGCAAGCCGGTGATCTTCGTGCACGCCCCGGACTATGCGGAGGGGCTCTCGGCCAGCCTGAAGGCCGGCCTGGGCGCCGTGCCGCCCGAGGCGGAAGGGGTGGTGATCTGCCTCGGTGACATGCCGCTGGTGGCCGGGCCGATGATCGACCGCATGATCGCCACCTTCGACCCCGAGGAAGGCCGCGCGATCGTCCAGCCCACTTTCCGCGGCAAGCAGGGCAACCCGATGCTCTGGGCGCGCGAGTTCCTGCCCGAGATGATGACCATCACCGGCGATGTCGGTGCCCGCCACCTGGCAGGCAAGCATGCCGACCGGGTGGCCGAGGTGGAGATGGCCGACGATGCGGTGCTGCGCGATTTCGATACCACGGACGCGCTGAGGAAGGCTCCCGGCTTCGCCGGCGTACGGTAGCGCGACGAGGATGCCGGCGCGGGGGCGGCGGGTCGGGTGCTCGCGGTGTCGCCCCTGACGCACACGGCGCCGTTGTGCTCGGCGGCGCAGGCCGGCATCCGCAGGGCGGCAGACTGCGCGTGCCGCCCGACGTCACCCTGCCGCCGCTGCCGCCCTACGCGCCCGATGCGAACACCGCCGAGAAGGCTTGGAAGCGCCTGCGCTGCAATCGGCTCAGCAACACCGGGCGGGACACCTGCCAGCGGATCGCCGAGGCCTGCTGCCAGGCCTGGAACCCCCCACCCGGCAGTAGGGCTGCAACGCATCCATGGAGCGGGATGCGTTGAGGCAGAATCGCCGCAAACGCTGAATCCCGCGACCCGGCAAAGGCCAGAGCGTGTTGCGTGAGCGCATGCGAACGCAATACGCTCTAGCGACCAGACAAAGGACAGCGGTCATCGAACAGGACCGATGTGGTAATGCGCCCGCCTTCGCGACCTCAAGGACGCAGCCCGCCCACCAGCGTCAGTCCAAGGAACAGCACGAGCTGTACACCCAGCATCAGGGCGAAGCGCAGCACCACCGCGTCCCGCCGCCCGATGTCCTCGTCGATGCCCGGCACGCGCTGCCGCCCGCGCAGCCGGGCAAGCAGCAGAGCGGAAACGCCGAGGCCGTTCACCGCTCGGCCCTGCCCTATTCCGCCGCCTGCTTGGGCACCTGCTCCGGCGCGGCCGCGGCCTCGGCGGCCTTCCTCGCGGCCTCCTCGGACCGGATGGCAGCGACTTTCGTCTCCACCAGCTCCACCAGGTGATCAACCATCGTCGCCTCGTCGATGGTGTGGTCGGTCCTGCCCGAGGCATAGATCATGTGCCGCCCGGCGCCGCCGCCGGTCAGGCCGATATCGGTCATCAGCGCCTCGCCCGGCCCGTTCACCACGCAACCGATGATGGAGAGCGTCACCGGCGTTTCGATATGCGCGAGCCGCTCCTCCAGCGTCGCCACCGTGCGGATCACGTCGAAGCCCTGCCGCGCGCAGGACGGGCAGGAGATGATCTTCACCCCACGATGCCGCAGGCCGAGCGACTTCAGCATCTCCCAGCCGACATGCACCTCCTCCTCCGGCTCGGCGGAGAGCGAGACCCGCAGCGTGTCGCCGATGCCGGACCAGAGCAGGTTGCCAAGGCCGATCGCGCTCTTGACCGTGCCGGTACGCCGGCCGCCCGCCTCGGTGATGCCGATGTGCAGCGGGTGGTCGCAGACCTCGGCGAGCTGCTGGTAGGCGGCGACGGCGAGGAACACGTCGCTGGCCTTCACGCTGATCTTGAACTCGTGGAAGTCCTCGTCCTGCAGATGGGCGGCGTGCCAGAGCGCGCTTTCCACCAGGGCTTCCGGGTTGGGTTCGCCGTACTTCTCCAGCAGATGCTTCTCCAGCGACCCGCCATTCACCCCGATGCGGATCGAGCAGCCATGGTCGCGCGCCGCCTTCACTACCTCCTTCACGCGTTCCTTGGAGCCGATGTTGCCGGGGTTGATTCGCAGGCAGGCCGCGCCGGCCCGGGCGGCCTCGATGGCGCGGCGGTAGTGGAAATGGATGTCGGCGACGATCGGCACGTTCACCTCGCGCACGATCTCATGCAGCGCGGCGGCGCTCTCGGGCGTCGGGACGGAGACGCGGACGATGTCGGCGCCGGCCAGCTCGCAGCGCCGGACTTGCGCGATGGTCGCGGCCGCGTCCTCGGTCGGCGTGTTGGTCATGGTCTGCACGGTGATCGGCGCGTCGCCGCCGACCGGGACCTTGCCCACCATGATCTGGCGGGACTTGCGGCGCAGGATCTGCTGGTACGGGCGATAGCTCATCGAGGCGTCCGGGTTCCGGGAATTCTGGCTGCACGCAGTATGGCAGCACGCGCCGCCGCGCCATAGCGGCACGGCGTGTGACGGTTTCGCGGCAACCGCGCGGGCTGGCGTCCTATTGCGTCGCCGGCCGCGGCGCCGCCGGCGCCTGGGCCGCCGTCGGGGCCGGATTGCGCGGCGCCGGCACGCCGCC
>JAIEOP010000052.1 GCA_019750465.1 Acetobacteraceae bacterium
CGCAAACGCTGAATCCCGCGACCCGGCAAAGGCTGGAGCGTGTTGCGTGAGCGCATGCGAACGCAATACGCTCCAGCCTCGGCAGCAACGTTGTGGAGACGGTCCCTGCTGCGCAGGCTCGTGCCGCTTCTTGCGATTGCGGCGGTCGCGCTGCCCGGGGGCCGCGCCGCGCTGGCCCAGGCGCAGCTGCAGGTCATCATCCCGTGGCCCGCCGGCGGCGGCACCGACATCATCGGCCGCCTCATCCAGCCGGTGATGGCGGAGGCGCTCGGCCAGCCCGTGATCATCCGCAATGTCGGCGGCGCCGTCGGCACCATCGGCACGGCCGAGGTGGTGCGGGCGCGCCCCGATGGGCAGACCCTGCTGCTCACCTCGCCCAACCCGATCGCGCTGATGCCGAGCTACCGGCCGAGCACGCCCTACCGCGCCGAGCAGCTCGCGCCCGTCTGCATGGTCGCCAATGCGCCCTCCGTGATGATGACGCCGCAGGCCAGCGGCATCCGCAGCATGGCGGACCTGACCGCGCGGGCGCGGGCACAACCCGGCGGCGTGCCGATCGTCTCGACGCCCGGCGGCATGGGCCACCTGGCGATGTCGGCCGTCGAGCGCCAGGCCCGCGTGGAGTTCAACCACATCCCCTTCCGCGGCTCCGGCGACGCGGTGCTGGCGATGCACCAGGGCTCGGTGGTGCTGATGATCGCCGAGGCGAATCTCGTGAAGCAGTACGGGCTGCACCCGGTCGGCGTGCTGGCCGAGCAGAGCTCGCGCGACATGCCGGATGCGCCGACGCTGCGCAAGCAGGGATTCGACCTGTCCTTCGGCCTCTGGACCGGCATCTTCGCGCCCGCGGGCACGCCGGAGCCCGTGCTGGCGCGGCTCGAGGCGGGCTGCGAGCGCACCATGACCGCGCCCGTGGTGGTGGAAGGCATGACGCGGGTCGGCCACGCCATCGAGTTCCGCGGCCGTGCCGCCTTCACCGCTTTCGTGCGGAACGAGGTCGCGACCTATGCGCGGCTGCTGCAGGAGGCGAATATCCGCGCGATCGACTGACCGGCGGCCTGCCCTACTCGGCGTCCGGCTGCCGCTCCGGCGCGGTCCCGGTGAAGGCCGGCATGGTCAGGCAGGCTGCCTCCGCCGACAGCAGCCTTGGCATCGGCGTGAGGTCCACGTTGAAGCGGCGCGCGTTATAGAGCTGCGGCACAAGGCACAGATCGGCCAATCCCGGCGTCGCGCCGAAGCAGAAGGGGCCGCAGCCGGCGCCGTCGCGCAGCATCGTCTCGCAGGCGGCCAGCCCCTCGGCGATCACGTCGTGCGCCCAGGCATTCGCCACTTCCTGCGCGTGGCCCAGCGCCTTCACGCGGTTCAGCACCTTCAGGTTCTGCACCGCGTGGATCTCGGCCGCGATCGCCAGGGCGAAGGCGCGCACCCGGGCGCGGGCGAGCGGCGCGCGCGGCAGCAGCGGCGGTTCGGGCCGGGTTTCGTCCAGCCACTCGATGATCGCCAGGGACTGGGTCAGCACCGTGCCGTCGTCCAGCTCGAGGGCCGGCACCAGCCCCTGCGGGTGCAGCTTCAGATAGGCCGGGTCACGCTGCTCGTTCCGCCGCAGATGGTGGAAGACGGGCTCGGCCGTGATGCCCTTCAGCGCCATCGCGGCGCGGACGCGCCAAGCCGCCGAAGACCTGAAGTATCCATGGAGCTTCATGGATGCAGCCTCTGGTTGCCGAAAGCCATGTCGAGATCCCTGGTGGATGGAGTCAACACCCTTCAGGTCGCGGAACTTGGGGCCCTTCTACCGGCGGCCCAGCATCTGTCGGGCGATGATCACCCGCATCACCTCGTTCGTCCCTTCCAGGATGCGATGCACGCGCAGGTCCCGCACGATCTTCTCGATGCCGTATTCCGCCAGGTAGCCGTAGCCGCCGAGCAGCTGCAGCGCCTCGTCCGCCACCCTGTGCGACACGTCCGTGACGAAGCGCTTGGCCATGGCGCAGAACATCGTCGCGTCCGCCGCGCCGGCGTCCAGCTTGCCGCAGGCGCGCCACAGCAGCGCGCGCGATGCCTCCAGCTCCGTGCGCATGTCGGCCAGGCGGAACTGGGTGTTCTGGAAGTCGGCGATCGCCTTGCCGAAGGCGCGGCGCTCCTGCACGTAGGACAGCGCGGCATCGAGCGCCGCCTGCGCCCCGCCCAGCGCGCAGGCGGCGATGTTCAGCCGGCCGCCATCGAGCCCTGCCATGGCGAAGCGGAAGCCCTGGCCTTCCGCGCCCATCAGCGCGGCGGCGGGCACGCGCGCGCCCTCGAAGATCACCTGGCGCGTCGGCTGGGCGTTCCAGCCCATCTTGCGCTCCTCCGCGCCGAAACTCAGCCCCGGCGTGCCCTTCGGGATCAGCAGCGCGGAGATGCCGTCCGGCCCGTCGCCGCCGGTGCGCACCATCGTCAGGTAGAGGTCGGAGGCCCCGGCACCGGAGATGAACTGCTTGGTGCCATCCAGCACGTAGTGGCCGCCGTCGCGCCGCGCCCGGGTGCGCAGTGCCGCGGCGTCGCTGCCGGACCCCGGCTCGGTAAGGCAGTAGCTGGCGACCCGCTCCATCGTGATCAGCGAGGGCAGCCAGGCGGCACGCTGCGCGTCGTCGCCGAAGCGGTCGATCATCCAGGCAACCATGTTGTGGATGGACAGATAGGCCGCGACGGTCGGGCAGCCCGTGCTCAGCGCCTCGAACACCACCGCCGCGTCGAGGCGCGTGAGGCCGGCGCCGCCCGAGGCCTCGCGCACATAGAGGGAGGCCATGCCCAGCGCCGCGGCCTGGCGCATCTCCTCGACCGGGAAATGCCGCTCCTGGTCCCAGCGCAGCGCGCCGGGGGCCAGCACGTCCCGCGCGAAGTCGAGCGCCACGGCCTGCAGGGCACGCGTCGACTCCGGCAGGTCGAAGGCGCCGCCGGCGCCGGGATGATCGAGGGGCATGGAACGGATCCTCCCTGAGCGCGCCCAATTGCGGCGCAAGCGTCCCCGCGTCCAGCGCTGCCGGTAGGGTCCGGATCACCGGACACGCCACCCTAGGGTCCGGGTAGAGGCTAGGACCCGTCGCCGCCCTGCAGCCAAAGGGTGGCGCGGGCCAAGCCGAGCACCGCCTCGAGCGCCGCGCCCGGCACGGCCAGAACGGCGGCACCGGCAAGCAGCGCCAATGGCCAGTCGCCGCCCTGCGCCAGCACGATCGGCAGGGAAAGCAGCGCCAGCAGCCAGAGCGTGGCAAAGGGCAACTCCGTCCGCGCCGTCAGGCGAGCTGCGGTGCAGCGATGCGCCTGCGCCATGCCGGGTGCCTCCTTGCCTGCATCCCCAGCGGCGATGATGGCACGCGGTTGCCGCGCCCGTCCGCAACAACCGTCGATCGCGCGCCGGCTGCAATGCGCGCAACGCCGCCGACACCGATGAAACCGTTCTGGCGCCATCCCGACATCGTGGTGACAGCTGCGCAGCGGACATTGGGCCCATCGCACCGGGTCGGCCACGCAGCCTCGGCGCCCCTTGGGAAAGGGAGCCCGCACCAATGGACATGATGATCGCCGAGGGGGCCGTACCGTCGCCCGAGCCGCTGGGCGCGCTGGTCGGCCGCATGCTGGGGGAGCTCGGCGCCGTCGCCATGCTGCCATTGGTGCGGCTGGGTGATCGGCTGGGTCGCCACGCGGCGCTGGCCGAGGCAGGTCCGGTGACCCCGGCCGGCCTGGCGCTGCGCGCCGGCACGCAGGAGCGGCTGACGCGGGAGTGGCTCTCGGCCCACGCGGCCGCCGGCCATCTCGACCATGATCCCGCGACAGGGCGCTTCGCCATGACGCCGGAGCAGCGCATGGTCTTCGCCGATGCCGACAGCCCGGTCTTCATGCAGGGCGCCTTCGAGATCGCCGAGGCCAGCATGGCCGATCTCGGCCAGGTGGAACGGGGGCGTTCCGCGGCGACGGGCGCGGCACCGGCCATCACGGCCGCTGTCCCTGCCTGTTCAGCGGCATGGAACGCTTCTTCCGCCCCGGCTGCCGCGCCCATCTGCTCGCGGAGTGGCTGCCGGCGCTGGAGGGCGTGGTGGCGAAGCTGGAACAGGGCGGCGCGCGTGGCGGATATCGGCTGCGGGCACGGCGCCAGCGTGGTCCTGATGGCGCAGGCTTTTCCGCTCGCCCGCTTCACCGGCTTCGACTGCCACACGGCCTCCATCGCCTGCGCGCGCAAGGCAGCGGGGCCGGCGCGCGAAGAGCCGCTTGGCTTCCACCACCACCACCTGCGCGCGCGAGGCAGCGGGTGGGCCATGTGACGGCGCGGGCTTCGGCGATGGCCATCACCTGCGCGCGCGAGGCAGCGGGCGTGATGCGGTCGCGCTTCCGAACGGTAACCATCCATCACCTGCGCGCGCGAGGCAGCGAGGCGGGCCGGCGTCGCGGCGAATGTCGGCTTCGAGGTGGCCGGCCCGGCCAACTTTCCCGGCACCGGCTGGGACCTGATCGCCTGCTTCGACGCGCTGCACGACCTGGGCGACCCCGTGGGCGTCGCCGCGCATGTGCTGCGCGCGCTGGCGCCGGACGGAACCTTCATGGTGGTGGAGCCGCGCGCCGGCGACAGCCTGGAGCAGAACATCAACCCGGTGGGCCGGCTCTACCTCGCCAGCTCGACCATGATCTGCATGCCGGTGGCGCTGGACCAGGCGCCGGAGGGGCCGGCGCTCGGCGCCCAGGCCGGACCGGCGCGGCTCACCGCCGTGCTGCACGAGGCCGGCTTCAGCCGCGTGCGCGTGGCGGCGGAGTCGCCGTTCAACCTGGTGCTGGAGGCGAGGCCCTGATCCGCCTCAACCGCCCCCGGGCAGCAGCCCCTCGCGCTGCGCCCGGGCCCAGCGGGCATCGTCGGCGCGGATGACGGCGGCGAAGTCGGCCGGCCCCTCCAGCTTGCCGTCGCAGCCGAGCTCGATGGCGCGGGCGCGAACGGCGGGGTCGGCCAGGGCGCCGGCGATGGCGTCGTGGATGCGCTGCGCGACCGCCGCCGGCAGATTCGCCGGGCCAAGGAGGCCGAACCAGGAGGTCGCTTCGAAGCCGGGCACGCCGCCCTCCGCGATGGTCGGCACCGTCGGCAGCTGGATGGCGCGCTCGGCGGAGGAGATGCCGAGGATCCGCATGCGCCCGCTGTTCAGGTGCGGCGTCGCCGTCTGCGGGCTGGTCCAGCCCGTGGCGATGGTGCCGGCGACGATGTCGAGCATCATCTGCCCGCCGCCGCGATAGGGCACCTCCGTCACCTGGATCCTGGCGGCGCGGGCGAATTCCTGCGCGGTGACGCTGCCGAGCGCGGTGGTGGAGCCCATGGTGAGGTCGCCGGGCCGTGCCCGCGCAAAGGCCAGCGCGCCGGGCAGGTCGGTGAAGGGTGTCTGCATGCCCCCGACGATCACCAGCGCGAAGCGCGTCATCAGCGTCACCGCCGTGAAGTCGCGCACCGGGTCGAAGGGCAGGTTCGGCATGGTGTACCGGTTCAGCACATGCCCGGAGGTGACGGCGACGAGGGTGTGCCCGTCCGGCTCCGACCTTGCCACGGCCTCGGAGCCGATGACGCCGTTGGCGCCGGGCCGCGCCTCGACCACCACGGGCTGCCCGAGGGCGGGACGGGCCGCCTCGGTCAGCAGGCGGGTGGTGAGGTCGGTCCCGCCGCCGGGGGCATAGGGCACGATCACGCGGATCGGGCGGTTCGGGAACTCCGCCGCGGCCCGTTGCCCCAGTGCCGGGCGGGCGAGTGCGCCGAGGGCCAAGGCAAGGGCGGGCAGCTGCCTGCGGTGCGGCATGGTGACGGTCTCCTCCGGCCCCGCAGGGTGGCGGGACAATGCGGCCCGCCGCAAGGGGGCCTACCCGGGTGCGGCCTTCGGGCGCATCATGCCCGCTTCGCGGGGCAACGATCCGGAGCATCGCCATGGCCGAGCGCCGGCGCACCGACATGGTGCTGATCGCCTTCATGCAGGCGCAGAACTGCACGAACTACCCGGGCTCCTGGCGCCATCCGCAGGGCATTCCGGACTTCCTCTCGGCCGAGCACTACATGCGCATCGCGCGCACGCTGGAGGAGGGGAAATTCCACCTCGCCTTCTTCGACGACCGCCTGGCGATGCCCGACATCTTCGGCGAGGACCACCGCCTGGCAGTGCAATGGGGCATCCGGTCCGTGAAGATGGACCCGATCCCGCTGATGACGGCGATGGGGCTGGCGACGACGCGCCTCGGCATCGGCGGCACCTGCACCACGACCTATTTCGAACCCTTCGACGTGGCGCGGACCTTCATGACCCTCGACCACATGATCGGCGGGCGGGCGGCGTGGAACGTCGTGACCTCGATGAATGATTCCGAGGCGCGCAACATGGGCGTCGCCGAGCATCCGGACCACGACCTGCGCTACGACCGCGCCGACGAGTTCGTGGAGATCGTGCTCGGCCACTGGCAGTCCTGGGAGGACGACGCGCTGGTGGTGGATACCCGGCCCGGCGGCGTCTTCGCGCAGCCCGACAAGGTGCACCGGCTGGACTACCGGGGTCGCTGGTACAACTCCCGCGGCCCCTTCACCGTGCCACGCAGCAAGCAGGGCCAGCCCGTCATCATCCAGGCCGGGCAGAGCGGGCGGGGGATCCGCTTCGCGGCGCGCTGGGGCGAGCTGGTCTTCGCCAGCTACAAGACGCTGCCGCAGGCGCGCGCGCTGTACCGCACGCTGAAGGACGCCGTGGCGGCGGAGGGCCGCAATCCCGACCTCGTGCGCATCGCGCCCCCGGTCTATCCGATCGTCGGCGAGACGCGCGCCATCGCCGAGGAGAAGCGCGCCTTCGCCGACAGCCTCGCACGGCCCGAGGATGCGCTGGCGCTGCTCGGCGAGGTGCTGAACATCGACTTCGCGAAGTACGGCCTGGACGACCCGATCGGCGAGGCGGTGCTGGCGAACATGACCGGCCAGCACGCCATCCGCGACCGCGTGGTGCAGGTCTCCGGCAAGGCGAATCCGACGCCGCGCGACTTCATCGACGTCTCCAGGCGCGGCACCATCCACGAGGCTCCGGTGTTCTGCGGCACGCCCGCCGATGTCGCCGACCAGATGGAGGAATGGTACCAGGGCGAGGGCTGCGACGGCTTCGTCGTCGCCGCCACGCACCGCCCCGGCGGCTACGAGGAATTCGCCAGGCTGGTGGTGCCGGAGCTGCAGCGCCGCGGCGTCTTCCAGAAGGAGTACCGCGGGCGCACGCTGCGCGAGAACCTCGGCCTGCCGCCCTCCGTGGCGCGCGGCCGGCCGACGATGCGGCATTAGGCGGGAGCAGTGCAATGCGCGAATTCCGGATGGTCTCCGTCGCCGGCATCCTCGGCTACGGCTACCCCGAAGCGTCGCTGGACGCCGCGCTGGAACGCGGCATCGACATGATCGGCTGCGATGGCGGATCCTCCGACCCCGGGCCGTACTATCTCGGTGCCGGCAAGCCCTTCGTCTCGCTGCGCGCGCTGAGGCGCGACCTGCGGCTGATGCTGCGGGCGGCGATCGCCGCGAAGGTGCCGATGGTGCTCGGCACCGCCGGCGGCGCGGGGGGTGAGCCGCACCTGCAGCTGGTGGCGGGGATGGTGCGCGACATTGCGCGGGAGGAGGGGCTGCACTTCACCATGGCCCTGATCCATTCCGAGCAGGACAAGGCCCTGATCGCCCGGCGCGTGCGCGAGGGACGCACCCGCCCGCTCGGCCGCGCGCCAGCGCTGGACGAGGCCACCGTCGATCGCGCCGAGCGCATCGTCGGCCTGTGCGGGCCGGAGCCCTACATGCGCGCGCTGGACGCCGGCGCGCAGATCGTGCTCGGCGGCCGCAGCAGCGACCCCGCGCCCTTCGCCGCCACCGTGATGCGCGCGCAGCTTCCCCCGGCGCAGGGCTGGTACGCCGGCAAGATGCTGGAATGCGGCGCCGCGCCGGCGGCGCCGAAGGGTCCGGACTGCCTGTATGTGACGGTGCGCGAGGATGGCGTGATCTGCGAGCCGATGGGCGACCGCGCCTGCACGCCGCTTTCGGTCGCCAACCACTCGCTGCACGAGAACAGCTCGCCGATCCGCCATGTCGAGCCGGGCGGCGTGCTGGACACCTCCGACTGCCGCTTCGAGCAGGTCTCGCCCAAGGCGACCCTGGTCACCGGCATGCGCTGGGAGCCGGCCGGGACCTACACGGTGAAGCTGGAGGCGGCCGAGCGGGTCGGCCACCGCGCGATCACCATCTGCGGCACGCGCGACCCGCTGCTGATCCGCCAGCTCGACGAGGTGCTGGGCATCGTGCGCGCGCTGGTGCGGAGCAAGGCGGCCGACCTCGGCATCGGCGCGGAGGAATACCGCCTGACCATCCACACCTATGGCCGCGACGGCGTGATGGGCGCACGCGAGCCGGTGCAGGGCACCAACGGCGCGCACGAGCTGGGCTTCCTGGTGGACGTGGTGGCGAAGGACCCGGATACGGCGGCCGCGGTGATCGCGCTGGCGCGCACCTCCATGCTGCACGCCGACTTCCCGGGCCGGCTCTGCCGCGAGGGCAACATGGCCTTCCCCTTCTCGCCCTCCGACCTCACGGCGGGCGAGGTGTTCCGCTTCAGCATGAACCACGTGGTGGTGCCCGACGACCCCTACGACATGTTCCCCATCGAGTACGAGCGGGTCTGACCCCGTGGCCAGGATCCGCGACATCGCGAAGGTCTGCAAATCGAAGAATGCCGGGCCCTTCGATCTCACCATCGATGTCGTGTTCGAGGATGATGCGACCTTCGCCAGGGTGCAGGCCACGGGCGTGCTCTCGGCGGCGCTCTTCGCCCGACTGTATGGCGTGGAGGAGCAGGACGTGCTGTTCACGCCGTACCCGGCCGGCCGTGCCTTCAAGGCCACCCTGCCGCGGTTGATCCCCGCCGGCGACATCGGGGACACCGATGTCTATGGCGCGCAGCAGCATGCGCCGCTGTTGGAAGTGGACGTGCCGATCTGATCCATTCCCCTCCCCCGCCAGCGGGGGAGGGGATCCTGATGCCGCCCGAGGAGAGAACCCATGCCCAAAATCCCCGCCGAACGCCTGCGCGAGATCGGCCGCGCGCTGCTGATGGCCAACACGGTGCCGGAGGACGAGGCCGCGACCGTCGCGCGCCACGTGGTCAACGCCAACCTCGCCGGCCATGACAGCCACGGCGTCATCATGCTGCCGAACTACATCGAGCGCGTGCGCGTCGGCCACATCATGCCCGGCGCGCCCTTCACCATCGTGCAGGAGAGCCCCACCACCACCGTCGTCGACGGCAATTGGGGCTTCGGCTACGTGATCAACGAGCGCGCCATGCAGCTCACCATCGAGAAGGCGGAGCAGAACAACATCGCCGCCTGCACGGTGTTCCGCCAGGGCCATGTCGGCCGCCTGGCGAGCTACCCGCTGATGGCGGCGCGCGCCGGCATGATCGGCATGGCCTGGGCCGATTCCGGGCGCTCGCCCAAGGGCGTTGCCCCCTTCGGCGGGCGCCAGGCGCGGCTCGGCACGAACCCTTGGGCCATGGCCGTGCCCTCCGACCTCGATGGTCCCTTCTGCATGGACTTCGCCACCTCCGCCGTGGCCATGGGCAAGATCAAGCTGGCGGAAGCGCGCGGGCAGGAGGTGCCGCGGGGCTGGATCGTGGACAAGGACGGCGAGCTCTCGACCGACCCGAAGGCGATCGCCGGCGGCGCGCTGCTGCCGCTCGGCGGGCCGGGCGAGGGCTACAAGGGCACGGCGCTGGCGGCGATGGGCGAGGTGTTCTGCGGCATCCTCACCGGCCTCGGCTTCGGCGTGGAGCCGACGGGGCGGCACAATGACGGCTGCTTCCTCATCGCCATCAAGGTCGATGCCTTCCGCCCGCTGCTCACCTTCCGCAGGGATGTCGCGGAGTTCGCGCAATACCTGAAGGACACGCCGCCGGCCAAGGGCAGCAGCGGCGTGCTCTACCCGGGCGAGGTCGAGCACATCGCCGAGCGGAAGCGCGGCGCCGAGGGCGTGGAGATCGAGGACGCCACCTGGAAGAAGCTCGGCGCGCTGGCCGCGGAAGGCGGCATCGCGGAGCGGCTCGGCTTCGCGTAGCGCGGACAAGCCAGCTTCGCCGGGCGGCCGAGCCCCACCCCGGTTGAACGTACACGTCCAACCCCCGCAGGCGGGAGAGCGGGCGTTTTCAGATCGCCCGGAAGTAGTACTCGCCCAGCGTCTTGAAGCCGATCCGCACCAGCAGGATGGTGCTGGAGGGATAGAGCGACCCGGTTGTCGGGTTGTCGGCGAAGCGCCGCATGAAGCGCCCGTCCAGGATGAAGCACTCATCCTCGTACACGGCGCTGGCCTGGAGCAGCACCGGGCGATCCAGCTTCAGGTCGTAGCGGCCGCTGACGCCGACCCGCCAGTGCTCGCCGATGCGGGCGCTGATGCCGCTGGAGACCTCCAGCCGCGACCGCTCCGGGGTCAGGTAGGGCACCGGCGGCGCCTGAAGGTAGCCCGCAGACAGCGTGATGCGCCCCAGCGAGACCGTGCTGATCACGTCCGTGAAGGTCACGTTGAACGGCTGGTCGCTGACCGTCCGCACCCGGCCCATGGTCTCGAACCAGTGCACCGGCGCCACGCGCAGCCGCGCCACGTTCTCGCTGGCGCGGTTCTGCAGGCCGGAGAGCGGATAGGGATTCCACCTCGGGTCGCTCAGCGCGTAGGACTTGCCGACCAGGCCCTCCACCTGGCCGCCATTGGGGAAGTACCAGGCGCCGCGCATCGCAACATCGACGCGCGATCCGCCTTCCTGCCGGTCGCGTCCGGTGAACCGGTTGAGCGAGAACAGGTTGGCGTCGGTGAACTCGAAGTCGATGGCGTCCTCGTTCGGCACCGTGGTCTGGCGGCCGGTGTTGGGGCCGGTGACGAACTGCACGCGCGGCTCGATCACCTGGCGGCCCCAATCGCCGGCGTCGCGCACCAGCGGCATCCGCCAGTCCAGGGCAGCACGCACGTTGCCGATCGCCTGGCTGCCGTTCGCGTCGGGCAGGTTGACCGGCTGCTCGCCCTGGCCGCGCGCGTAGTAGCCGTACAGGTCGGACTGCATGCGCAGCGTCCAGACCGCGCCCAGCGGGTCGATCTCCGGGCGTTCCCAGCGCACGCGGGTGCCGATGCGGTTGGTCTGCGTCCCGACCTGGCGGTAGATGCCGTAGAGGCCGGCATCGACGGTGAGGAAGCCGCCCAGGACCCGTTCGCGCGGCGCGTGCTCGTAGAAGATGCTCGGCAGCACGAAGGGGATCTGGCTGTTGTTGTCGGTCGAGCGCAGGCCCTGATAGACGCGGCTGTCGGCGCGGAAATAGCCCTCGGTGCCCCAGAATCCTTCCAGGAAGGCCTGGCTGGTCAGCACGCGCCGGTATTCGTAGCGGTAGGTGCGCAGGTAGAGCTCGCTGGTGGCGCGGTTCAGGTCGAAGCCCGCGCGCCAGGTCTCGTCGATGCTGAAGCGGCCGCGCGCGAAGATGTGCCCGGCGAAGCCGGTGCCGCCGGTGCCGCCGGCATCGGTGTCGTTGAACCAGCCGAGCGAGCCGTTGGCGAGGATCTCGCCGAAGTTGAACAGCTTGCGGTATTCCAGGCCGAGATTGGGCGGCTGCTGGGTCGGGAAGATCGGCGTGATGGTCAGGTCCGAGGTCTGGTCGATCGCCCAGAAATAGGGAATTTCGGCGAAGGCACCGAGGAAGCGCGTCACGCCGAGCGTCGGGAACAGGAAGCCCGAGGCGCGCGGCGCGGACGGATCGGGGTGCGAGAAATACGGCGTGTAGAACACCGGCAGGCCGAACATCCGCACCTGCGCATCGCGATAGGTGATGCGCTGCGCCCCGGTGTCCTGGATGGCGCGGCGCGCCTGGATCTGCCACAGCGGCGGCGCGGTCGGGTCCTGCGGGCAGAGGTCGCAGGAGGAATAGACCACGCGGGCCAGCTCGTTCACCGTGCCGCCGGTGCGGCGCGCGCCGGTGGCCGCCATGCGCGCATTGCCGGCGAGCAGCGCGCGCACGCCCTCCAGCACGCCATCGCGCATGCGGTCACGCAGTTCGGCCTCGTCGGCGAACAGCACCTGGCCCTGCTCGTCCAGCAGCTGGACATTGCCGCGCACGCGCACCACGCCGGTGTTGCGGTCGTAGCTGAACTCGTCGGCGCGCAGGAAGCGCTCACCCTGCCATGCCTCGACTTTGCCGCGGGCGGTGACCACGCCGGTCTCGCGGTTGTACTCGACCTCGTCGGCGGTGAAGGTCACCGGGGCGTTGCTGTCGGTGCCGGCGCCGGCACGCGGCGCCGGGGCGGCGGGCGCGGCAGGACCGGCTGGCGCGGCGGGCCCGGCCGTGCCGCTGCGCTCATCCAGCAGCCCGACCCCGGTCCCGGGCCGCGTGAACATCGGCGCGCTGTCGCGCGGCGTGACAGTCGGCTGTTCGATCTGTGCCGAGGCCACGCCTCCGAAGCATATCAGGGCCGCAAGCAGCACGGTGCCCGGCCGCACGGCGTGTCGGCGTCCTGCTGTCCCGGGATGGCGCCGGCTCATCCGTCCTCCATGTGCAGCAGCAGGGACAGCGCCAGCAGCAGCCCGGCGACCGTCGGGGCCCAGGCGGCCAGCATGACGGGCAGCGTGCCGGCCTCGCCGAACTCCCCGGTGATCTTGTCCAGCACGAAGAGCGCGAAGCCCGCGGCGACGCCGGCGCCGACCATGCGCGCCACGCCGCCGCGGCGCGAGGAACGCATGGAGAAGCCGGCCGCCAGCAGCGCCATGGCGGCGGCCAGCACCGGCAACGCGAGCAGGGTCTGGAAGTGCAGCCGGTGGCGCACGGCGGAGAATCCGGCCTCCTCCAGCACCTCGATGAAGCCGGGCAGGGCCCAGAGGCTCAGCGTGTCGGGCGAGGCGAAGCTGGTCTCGATTCGGCCCGGGGTGAGCTCGGTGGGCAGGGTGATGCTTCGCGGTGGCGTCGCTTCACCCCGGTCGGCGGCGAAGGAGACGGCATCCTCAAGCACCCAGCGGCCGGGCAGAAGGCGCGCGCGCGGCGCCTCGATGCGCGCCAGTGGCCGGTCATCGGCCGAAAGCCGCCAGACGCTGACATCGCCGAGCGTGAAGCCCGCCGGGGCGGCGTTGCGCTCCGGCACGACCGGGCGGCCGGAGAGGATCGCAACGCCCATCGGTTCCAGGTCGCGGTCCGCCTGGCGCAGCCAGAGCCGCCCGCCGGCCAGCGCGGTCAGGCCCGCCGTGGCGCGCAGATAGGCGTAGTCCAGCCGCTCGGCCTTGGCGAGCATCGCCGAGGAGAGCGGCGAGATGGCAAGGATGCCGACGCCGCCCGCCATCAGCGCCACCAGCACCGGGGCCGACAGGAAGCCCCAGGCCGAGACGCCGGCGGCGCGCGCGACCACGAGCTCCGACGATCGTGTCAGCCGCCAGAAGGCAAGGATGCCGCCGAGCAGGATGGCGAAGGGCAGGATCTGCAGCATGACGAAGGGGATGCGCAGGCCGGCGATCTGCGCGACCAGGGCGAATCCGGCATCCTGGCGGGTGGCGGCGCGGCGCAGCAGCTCGATGAAGTCGAACAGCGAGACCAGCAGCGTCAGGCTCGCCAGCATTGCCACCACCGCACCGGCGAAGCGGCGGGCGACGTAGCGCGAGAGCGTCGCGGCCAGCGTCATGCCCGGCTCCCGGCCGGCATGACGGGGCGCCGCCGCGGCACGCCGGCCATCCCGGACAGCACCCAGGCCCCGACCACCAGCGGCGCGAGGGCATTCAGCCAGATCAGCGGGATCATGGCATTCTGCCGCGCCGCGAGGTTGTTGGTCATCAAGCCGACCGCCAGCAGCCCGACGACGACGCCGATGCCGATGAAGAGGCGCAGGCCGCCCCCATGGCGGCGGAACTCCCCTGTCAGCGCGGTGGCCAGCGCGATGATCCCGAAGCCGAGCGCGTTCAGCGGGCCGGCCAGGCGCTGGTGCGCCTCGGCGCGGAAGCGGCGCAGGTCGCGGTCCGGGATGCGGTCGGCAGGATCGGGGTTCAGCAGCTCGTCGAGCGTGCGTTCCTGGGCGTTGCGGTAGCGGCTCTCGTCGCCGCTGCCGCCGCGGCCGGTGCGCGCGAGCTCCACGCTGTTCTCGCTGAAGCTGAGCACGGAAAGGCGCGTGGTGGGCGGCGTGCCCGGCGGCGCGCTGGCCGGCGGCGGCACGCGTTCCACCTGCTGGCGCACGCCATTCTCCAGCGTGACGCGCGGGCCGGTCGGCGTCGGCGTGATGCGCCCGGCCTCGGCGAGGATGGTCACCGGCGCGCCCCTCTCGCGCGCATCATGCACGAGGATGCCGCGCAGCGTGCCGTCGCGGTCGCGGTAGCGGGCATAGACCGTCAGGTCGTCGCCGACCGAGCTGAACACGCCTTCCTGCAGCAGGATCGCCGCGAGCTGGTTCCGGATCTCGAACTGCCAGGCACGGAAGGCGGCCTGCGAGGCGGGCACCAGGGCAAGGTTCAGCCAGTAGCAGAGGCCGACGACTATCAGGCCCAGCCCCAGCGCCGGGCGCGCGAGCTGCCAGTTGGACAGGCCAGCGGTGCGCATCACCACCAGCTCGCGGTCGGTCGCCAGGCGGACATAGGTGAAGAGCGTCACGACGAAGGTGGTGATCGGCAGGATGACAGCAAAGAAGCTCGGCAGCAGCAGGCCGGTGAGCTCCAGGAAAACCGCGAAGGACAGGCCCCGGTCGAGCACCAGCTCGATGAAGCGCAACGACTGAGTCAGCCAGACGAGCGCGGCCAGCCCCACCGAAACGGCAAGCAGGGCGATCGCAAGCTGGCGAAACACGTAACGATCGAGGCGGGTCATCAGGTCCCCGGCTGAGTGCCCCGCACCCTATCGAACGAGGGGGCCTCGGGAAAGCTCGGGTGGGTCGGGACGCATGGTTGTTGCCCTACGGCCACGCGTGATGCGCCAAAACGTCGCGGCGAAGCCGAGCGCAACGACGCGGAACGGGCGGCGCCCGGCGCGTTTGTCTCGGCAGCACGAGCCAAGGCGGCGTGCCGGATCTCCGGCAGACCATCGCTACGCCGCACCCACGAAAGGAGCGCCGGATGAGCGACGCCACACGATCCGGTATGCAGGCCCAGGGGCTTCGAGCACCAGGCGGGCCGTCTGAAGGTACCGCCGGCAGGGTCGGTGCCGGTGACCAGGCGCGCGAGGCGGTCGGCCATGTCGCGCAGCAGGCCAAGGATAAGGCCAGCGTCGCGACAGCCCGGATGGGTGACGAGGCATCGGGCGCTCTCGAAGATTTGCGGGCTGAGGGGGAAGGCGTTGCCGCTGCGGCGCAGGAACGCGCGCTGGGTCTGGCCGAGGAGGGAAAGCGCGCCGGCGCCACGCAGGCCGAGGGCTTCGCGCGCGCGCTGCACCGCGCTGCCGAGTCGCTGGAACGCGACACGCCGCAGCTGGCGCATTTCGTCCATGACGCCGCGGGGTCGGTGGACGTCTTGGCGCGCAGCCTGCGCGACCGCAGCCCTGGCGAGCTGATGGGCCGGGTGCAGGACATGGCGCGGCGCCAGCCCGTGGCCTTCTTCGGCGCCGCGGTGCTGGCGGGCTTCGCCCTCGCCCGCTTTGCGCGCAGCTCCGCCGCGGACCATGCTGCAGCAGGCCACGTACGGGACGAGGGGCCGCGCGCGGCAAGCGGCGCCGGCATCGCCACGCCGCCGCCGGCCAGCCTCGGGGCGCCGGGCTGGGTTCCCTCCGACGATGGCGCCGCCGGCGCATCGGCGCGGCCGGCGACCATGGCCGGCGCCACCCTCGGCGGTGCGGCAGCACGCCCCGCGGGCGCGGACACTGCTGCGCCGATCCCGATGCCGGGGCCGACCGGCTCCGACCGCGTGTAGGAGTTGCCGGGCATGCCATCCGACAACATGCGCCCCGTGCCGCCCGATCGGTCGTTGCCGGAGCTGGCAAGCAGCCTGGTCGGCCAGATTTCCACGCTGTTCCGCAAGGAGGTCCAGCTTGCCCGGGCCGAGATGGGCGAGAAGCTGGGCAGCATGGCCGGCGCCGTGGTGCCGATGGCGGCGGGCGGCGGCCTGCTGCTCGGCGCCCTGGTCCTGCTCCTGCTCGCGCTGGCCTCGCTGCTCGTGCATCTGGGTGTGATCCGCGGCTGGGCGGAGCTGATCGTCGGGATCCTCGCCGCGATCGGCGGTTACGTACTGATCCGCACCGGGATCTCGAAGCTGGGCAGCGCCAGCCTGGTGCCCAGCCGCACGATGGAACAGCTGTCGCGCGACGCCCAGGTGGCGAAGGAGCAGGTGCAATGAGCACGACAACGACGACGGATCCCGGCAGCCGCTCCGCAGCGGAGATCGAACGCGACGTGGAGCGCACGCGCGCCGGCCTGACCAACACGCTGGAGGAGCTGCGCGACAAGGCCTCGCCCGGCCAGCTCCTGGAGCAGGCGGTGGACTGGGCGCGCAGTTCCGGCGGTTCGGACATGATGCGCAACCTCGGCGCGCAGGTGCGGGACAATCCGCTGCCGCTGTTGCTTGTCGGCGCCGGCATCGGTTGGCTGATGCTCTCCGGCGGCAATGAGCGGCGCGATGACGGCCGGCAGGCGGCGCGCGTGCCGGCGCTGCCGCCGCCGGCACCCGTGCATGGCAGCACGCGGGTGCGCGCCTATCCTGCGGACGCCATGCCGCAGCACGGCGGGCCGCCAGTCGGTGATTCGATCACCAGCGCCGCGCGCAGCCTGGCCGACAGCATCGGCAGCGCTGCGGGCAGCGCGGCCGAGGCCGCCGGTTCGGCCTGGGAGGGCGTGAAGGACGCTGCGACCTCCGCCATCGAAGGCGCGCGCGACACCGCCGCTGCCGCGGCGGGCACAGTCTCGGATACGGCCCGCGCTCTGCGGGACCGTGCGGGGCAGCACGCTGCCGGCGCCGGCGAGGGCGCGCGCTGGCTGGCCCAGGAGCAGCCGCTGATCCTGGGCGCTATCGGCGTGGCGCTCGGCGCCGCGGTGGGGGCGCTGCTGCCCGGCACGGAGACCGAGGACCGGCTGATGGGCGAGGCGCGCGACAGCGTGGTGGATCGGGCCGGCGAGGTCGCCCAGCGCGGCTACGAGCGGCTGAAGGACACCGCGGGCGAGCATCTCGATCGCGCCCGCGAAGCGAGTGGCGAAACGGTGGGCGAGGTGGGCAGCGCCGTTGGCCTGTCGCGTGCCGGCGAGGCGCTGGGCGAGGCGGCGCGGGAGGTGCGGCACGCCGTGCGCGATGCGGCGCGCGACATCGCCGGCGAGGCGAAGTCGGCAATCGGTGCGGCGGACGACGGGAAGCCCGGCCCGGCGACGCAGCCCGGGCCGCAGCGCGCCTGACGCGGCGCGCTCAGCCGCCCCTGATGGCGGGCTGTCCCAGCTTGCCGCCGGTGTCGAGCCCGGCCGAGGAGGGCGACACGACCTCCACGAGAATCAGCGGGTCCGGCACCTCGAGCGCATCGCCGTCGATCACCGGACCACAGCGCAGGATGACGTCAGGCTGGCAGACGGTCGCGTTGTCCACTCGCACCGTCATTCCATCGACAATGACGTCGCAGGGTCCGCCCGCGCGAGCGACTGCGCTGCCCGGAGCACGGAACGCTGCCCCCTCAACCCGCGCATGGACGTGACGCTTGGCTGTCATGGAACGACATCGCCCTGCGCAAGCTCCGCCCGGACATCCGCCTCGACCGCCCAGGCGATGAACGCGTCCGCGGTCATGCGCGGCGGGTGCGGCTGTGGAAAGGCGTGCACGGCCATGACCTCCTGCCCCGCAGCATAGCGCGCGCGGGATGGCTACGGCAGCACCTTCCCCGGGTTCATCAGCCCCATCGGGTCGAGGGCCGCCTTGATGCGCCGCATCACATCGAGCTCCGCGCCGCCGCGCCAGTTCTCCATCATGTCGGTCTTCAGCCGGCCGATGCCGTGTTCGGCCGAGAAGCTGCCGCCCAGGTCGCGCACCACGGCGTTCACCGTCTCCATGATCTCGTGGCTGCGGGCGAGGAATGCCGCGCCATCCATGCCAGCCGGCTGCTGCAGGTTCATGTGGATGTTCCCGTCGCCCATGTGGCCGAAGGGCACGGGCCGGATGCCGGGCATCAGCACGCGGCAGGCTTCGGAGGCGCGGCGGATCAGCTCCGGCACGCGCGAGACGGGCACCGAGACGTCGTTCTTCACCGAGGCACCCTCGCGCTTCTGCGCCTCCGGGTGCTCCTCGCGGATACGCCACAGCGCCGCGCGCTGCGCCTCGCTCTCCGGCACCACGGCGTCGAGCACCTCGCCGGCTTCCAGCGCCTCCTCCAGCACCGCCTCGATCAGGGCGCGCAGCCCCGCATCGGGGCGGGAGGAGGCGAGATCGACCAGCACCACGTGGTCGGCCCGGCTCGCCAGCGGCCAGGAGACCCCCCCGATATGCGTCACGGCGAAGTCCACGCCGAGGCCGGACATGTACTCGAAGGCGCGAACCGCCGTCTCGTCACGGTCGCGGAAGCGGCGGAACAGTGCCAGCGCCGCGTCCTCGTCGCGCACGGCGCAGAAGGCCACGGCCGTGTCGCGCGGGCGGGCGAAGAGGCGCAGCACGGCAGCGGTGATGATGCCGAGCGTGCCTTCCGCACCCACGAACAGGTGGCGCAGCGCGTAGCCGGTGTTGTCCTTGCGCAGCCGGCGCAGCCCGTTCCACACCTGCCCGTCGGGCAGCACGACCTCAAGCCCCAGCATGAGTTCGCGCGCGTTGCCGTAGCGCACGGTGGTGTTGCCGCCTGCGTTGGTGGAGAGCACGCCGCCCACCATCGCCGTGCCCTCCCCGCCGAAGGAGAGGGGAAACAGGCAGCCGGCCGCCTCCGCCGCGTCCTGCGCCGCCTTCACCACCACGCCCGCCTCCGCGGTCATGGTCATGTCCAGCGGGTCGATGTCGCGGATGCGGTTCATGCGCGCAACCGACAGCACCACCTGCCGCCCGCCCTCGTCCGGCGTCGCGCCGCCGACCATCGAGGTGTTCCCGCCCTGGGGGACCAGCGGCACGCCCGCGCTGGCGCAGAGCCGCACCGCCACCGCGAGTTCCGCCGTCGATGCGGGCCGGATCACGCAGGGGGCGCGGCCGCGATAGAGCCCGCGCCAATCCGCGAGGTGAGGTTCCAGGTCGGCAGGGTCGGTCAGCAGGCCGCGCGGGCCGAGCAGGGCAGCGAGCCGGTCCAGCAGCGCGGCGGGCGGTGCGAGGTCGTCGGGCATGGCGGGACAGTGTCGCCAGGGCGCCTGGTGGTCAATCGGCGGCGCGTGGCGCCGGCAGGCCGAGGACCCGCTCCATGCAGTCGAAACCGTGGTCCTGGCGCAACAGGGGCCAGCCCCGCTCGATGCAGAAGGTGCCGATGAGCAGGCCGATGATACGGCGGATCCCCTTCAGCTCGTCCCGCGCCTCGTGCTGGTCCCTGAACCGGACAAAGTGCACGCAGGCCCCGCTCCACGCCTTCCTTCCTGGCCGTCATGCCGCTCGCGCGCATGGCGTCGGCGGTCAGCGCAGCGTCGATGTCGAACGTCGTCCGCAGGGCCGCCCCGATGTGTCGAAGTCTTTGCTCCGATACACATCGCGTCCGGCCGCCGCCAACCCCGGCGTCCGAACCGCCATGCGACCCCGCCGAGGCGGCAAGGCTGCAGCCCTTGGGACCCTACAGCAACAGCAGCCCAAGCACGCCGCCGCCTGCCAGCACCCAAAGCGGGCTGTAGTCCGTCCGCCACACGATGGCGCCGGCCACCGCGACGATCGCCAGGGCCGGCCAGCCGGCCTGCGCGGTGGAGGCCTCCGCCATGATCACCCCCGCCGCCAGCAGCAGCCCCACCGCAATCGGTACCAGCCCACCCTGCGCCGGCTTCAGCCAGGGCGCGCCGCGCATCCGGAGGGCGAAGCCCGCGACGATCCAGGCGAGCGTCGCCGCCGGCAGCAGCATCCCCACCGTCGCCACCGCCATGCCCGCCGGGCCGGCGATCGCCCAGCCCATCACCGAGGCAACCAGGATGTTCGGTCCCGGCGCGGCCTGCGCCAGGGCATAGAGCTGGCTGAAGGTCGCATCGTCCAGCCAGCCATGCATCTCCACCAGCCGCCGGTGCATCTCCGGCAGCGCAGAATTGGCCCCGCCGATCGCCACCAGCGACAGGATCGAGAAGGTCCAGAGCAGTTGCAGCAGCAGGGTCACCGCGCCGTCCCCCCCGCGCCATCGCCGCCGATCAGCCCCGCCCGCCACAACGACAGGGCGATCGAGACCGGCGCCAGCACCACCACGATCAGCGGCAGGGAGATGCGCAGCCAGGCCGCGGCAACGGCCGCCACGACGAGGACCGCCACCGCCTCCACCGTGAGTTTCAACCGCTCGGCCATCTTCAGCGCGGTGCCGATCACCATGCCCGCGGCACCCGCCGCGATGCCCTGCATCACCGGCACCACGCCAGGCTTCTGTCCGAAATTCTCGTAGAGCAGCGACAGCACGATCAGGATGCAGAGCGGCGCCAGGTATATCCCCCCCGTCGCCAGCAGCGCGCCCGGCAGGCCGTGGAAGCGTCGGCCGATCATCACCGCCGAATTTCCCACGTTCGGCCCGGGCAGGATCTGCCCCATGCCGAGGATCTCGGCGTACTCGCGTTCCGTCAGCCAGCGCCGCTCCTCGACGATGACGCGCCGCGCCCAGGCGGCGACGCCGCCGAAGCCGAGCAGGCCGATGCGCAGGAAGCCGAGGAAGAGGTCGGCCCGGCCTGGGGCAACCGTGGCCGGGCTGTCGAATGGCGTTGGCGGCAAGGGACGACTCCGGACTGGCGGCCCGATCGGCCGAGCCATGGCCCGGGCGACGGTGCATGCATGCCGCCATGCTCGCCGCAAATCAGGGGGAGGTCCATCGTGCGGGACGTGCCCTCGCGCAGGGTGCGACGCGCCGCGGGCCTTCTCGAGCGGCATTGCGGCGTTGAAGACGGCGGACCGCTGCCAGGGGCTGCCGCATGCCGTCAGGCGACCGCGCGCTGCGCCGACGCCGGCGTTCGAACCAGCCGCCGCGCCGCCGCGCTGTTCGAACCCGTGCGCCTTCCGGAGCAGGAAATCCGATCTGGCGATTCCACGACTCGGCTATTGCCGCTATCGCCGCGGCTTCACCGAGGGACGGCAGTTCGGCTGACGCACGGCCCTCGTCAGATCTTCGTCTGCCCGGGCTGGTGGTGCGGATCGTCGTGGATGCGCCGCAAACGCCAGCCAAGGCCGATCATGATCACGCCCATTGCGATCGCCTCCAGCGCGATCAGCCAGATCACCGCCAGCAGACCGGGCCCGGGCCGGGCGATCAGCCAGGCGCCGATCAGGATGTTCAACGCCCCGAGCAGACCGAGCAGCACGGAGGAGAGCCGGAAGGCCAGAAGCAGCCGGGTCACGCCCGCCATCAGAAGCCAGACGCCGGTCACGATCACCAGGCCAAGCGCCGAGAGCCCAGGGGCGAACAGCACGGCCGCGGCGGCGAGCAGCGCGATGATCCCGTCGATCCACAGCCAGGTGCGGCTGCGCTCACCCGGCGTCGCGCCTGGCCGCGTCGCCTGGTAGATCGAGCCCACGCCATCCACCACCATCCAGGCGGCAAGGAAGGCCAGGATGAACACCAGCCCAAGGCCCGGGAACAGGAATGCGAGCACGCCGAACAGGATGGCGGTGGCGCCGCGCAGCATGAAGACCCACCAGCCGCCGGCCACCATGCGCACCATGGGGAACCCGGCAAGGCCGTGTGGCGCGCTCGCGGCCGGCTTGGACGGCGTGCCGGTCCCCGGCGTGGACGGCGTGCCGGTCCCCGGCGGGG
Source organism: Acetobacteraceae bacterium (assembly GCA_019750465.1). Lineage (GTDB taxonomy): Bacteria > Pseudomonadota > Alphaproteobacteria > Acetobacterales > Acetobacteraceae > JAIEOP01. Next base: position 21,841 of record JAIEOP010000052.1, read on the forward strand.
GCGGCGCGCCCGCGCCCGGAGGGGACGGGGTGGTGTTTCCAGACATGGCGATGCGTCCTGGGCGTGGTTGCCGCCTCGTTCGCAGCTGGAGCCGGCGAAGGCAAGGTTTCCACGGTGCGCCCGCCGGAGCCCGGAACGCCCGGCCCGGCGATGGAACGGCGGTCCTGCTGGGCGCGGGTCAGCCCACCTTCAGGTGCGTGAGCAGCTTCTCGGTCGCCGTGCCCTTGTCCGTGCTGTCGATGGCGGCGAGCTCCGAGGCGAGGCGTTCCATCGCCTGCTCGTAGATCTGCCGTTCCGAGAAGGATTGGTCGGGCTGGCCGGCGTTGCGGTGCAGGTCGCGCACCACCTCGGCGATCTGCACGGGATCGCCCGAGTTGATCTTCTGCTCGTATTCCTGGGCGCGGCGCGACCACATGGTGCGCTTCACCCGCGCCTTGCCCTTGAGGACATCGAGCGCCTCCTGCATGGCATCGGAGGAGGTGAGCTTGCGCAGGCCGGAGGAGGCCGCCTTGTTCACCGGCACCTTCAGCGTCATGCGGTTCTCGTCGAAGGTGACGACGATCATCTGCAGCGCCATGCCGGCGGCGGTCATCGTCTCGATGCCCTGCACCGTGCCGACGCCGTGGGTGGGATAGACGACATGGTCGCCTGCCTTGAATTCCATGGGCTTGGATGGCATGCGCGGAGGCGGTGTCCCATCACGCTTCATCATGACGCCCGGCATGGCCGGGCGGATGGAGGAAAGTCCCGGGGGCGGGACGGGCGCCGGCGCCTGGACCTCGGAGAGGCCGGCAGGCGGGCGGGGTGGCTGGGCCATGGCGACCGGTGCCGGATTGAGGCGCGGCGGCGTCGGTTCCGTCACCACGGCCGCGGTGCTCGCAGCGGCCGTTTTCGCCTTGGGCTCGGGCCGCGTGGGGGGCTTCGCCGCCGCGGGCGGTGCGGACCCCTTCGCCGTGGCGCCCGCCGATGCCGCTTCCGGCCGCACCGAGGGCGGCAGCGGCGTCTCCGCCGGCTGTGGGGCGGGGCGCGGCACTGTCGCTGCCTTCGCCGAAGGCCTTGCGGGCTGAGCGTCCGGCTTGGCGGCCTTGGGCAATGGCTGGGCCGCCGCGGCTGGCCTGGATGCGGACTTTGCCGGGGCCGACGGAGCCGCAGCGCGGCTGGCCGGCTTGGGCGCGGCGGGCTTGATTGCTGATTCAGCCCGCTTCGCCACCGCCACGGTTGCCTTCGCAGCCTTGCCGGCCTCCATCCGCGGCGGCTTGGCCGACGCGGCGGCCTTGGCCGCGATGCGGACCGGCGCCGCCTTCGCGGCGGCACCGCGGGCGGGCTTCCGAGCCGATGCGGCTTTCGGCGGCATGGTCGGCTTCGCGGGCTTGGCGGGCGGGCCGGCTCGGCGGGCGGTGGCGGCCTTCTTCGGCGACGCCTTTGGCGCCTTGGCCGCAGATCCGGCCCGATTGGATCCAGCCTTGGCGCGAACAGGTGGCTTCATGGTGCAACAACCCTATTGCAGCGCGCATCGCCTGGATCGAGAGCCGGGACCCTCCTGCCCGGCCTGGCCTGGCCACGCGGCTTCCGGAGCATGGCCCAGGACGGGACCGAGCATCGGAAGCCCGTGGCAGATGGGGATGCGGACACCCACTTGCCAGTTCAGCCTCATGCCATCTCCCTGAATCAATACCATTCTTTCAGCACCGTGTCATCAGGTGCCGACCATGTCCGCACCCCGGCGCAATTCCACGCGCAGTCTCGGCCACCGGGGGCAGTCCCACGGGCGCAGCGCCGCATTGCGCCGTGCGCGCGGCTGCCGGGCGGCACCTGGCGCCGCAGCGAGCCACCGGGGTACGGCGTGGCGCCCCTCTCAGGGCTTTCCCGGAGCAGGATCGAACAGGGCGAACTTGTCCGGCTTGCCCTTCCATTCGTCGGCGTCCGCTGGCGGCTCGCCCTTGCGGGTGATGTTCGGCCACTGCATCGCGTAGGTGCGGTTCATCTCCACCCAGGCCGCCGCGCGGTCATCGCTGTCCGGCAGGATCGCCTCGGCCGGGCATTCCGGCTCGCACACGCCGCAGTCGATGCACTCGTCCGGATGGATCACCAGCATGTTCTCGCCGACGTAGAAGCAGTCAACCGGACACACCTCGACGCAGTCCATGTACTTGCACTTGATGCAGTTCTCGTTGACGATGTAGGTCACCTGCCGGATCCTCTGCGTGCGGCGCCCCGACGAAGACGCGATTGGGTGATGGCATATCGGTGCCGCGGCTCACGTGCGGCGGCGTTACAGTTGGACCGGCAGCGCGGCGGCTGCAAGCCTGGGTACGCGGTATGCCCGCCATGCGCCGGGGCAGGGGTCCCGTGTGTGGACGGCCCCTTTGGTGCAAGGGGGTGTTTGGGAGGTTTCTGGCGTTCGGTGCGTTTGCGGTCGTGTGTCCGGCCTTGTGGCGCGGCACGGCGGCCGCTGGCCCGGATGGGTTTCGCGCGCGGGTCCGGAACGGACAAACGGCCTCCGAGGGCCAGCAGCTGCTGGTGGCGCTCGGCGCGCCGCCCGGCGTGTGGTTCGGCCGCACCGGCAGCGCGGGTTGACTCGGCGCGGCGGCACGGGGAGCGTTGCCGGGCCATGCCGGACGTCACGCCGCTGCCCGAAGCCGACCTGCCGCGCGCCGCGGCCCTCTCGGCGCTGATCGGCTGGAACCAGACGGCGGCGGATTGGCGGGTCTTCGCGCGCCATGGCGCGGTGCGCGCAGTCGATGACGGCGATCCGCGGGCGCTGGCCGCCACCGCCGCGACGCTGCCCCATGGCGCGGGCGTCGCGTGGATCTCGATGGTGCTGGTGCGCCCGGACCGGCGGCGGGAAGGGCTGGCAACGGCGCTGATGCGCTGGGCGGTGGAGAGCCTGCAGGCGGCCGCCGTGCCCTGCATCGCCCTGGATGCGACGCCGGCGGGGCGCGCGGTGTATCGCCGGCTCGGCTTCCGCGACCTCTGGAGCTTCGCGCGCTGGGCGCTGCCGTCCGCGTTGCCGGCGGAGCCGGGCGTCGCCGTGCGTCGCGTCGCGGCCGCCGACTGGCTCGCCCTGCTGGCCCTCGATAGCACCGGCTTCGGCGCGCCGCGCGAGGCGCTGCTGCGCGGCTTCGCCGGGCGCTGCCCGGATGCGGCGCTGGTGGTGGACGCGCCGGATGGCGGCGGCATCGCCGGCGCGCTCTTGGCGCGGGAGGGTGTGCGCGGGCCGCAGCTTGGTCCGCTCCACGCCACCGATGCCGCGGTGGCGCGCGCGCTGCTGGCGGCCGGGCTGGCGGCCCGACCGGGCGCCGTGCTCGATCTGCGGGAGGGCGATGCCTGCGGCCTCGGCCCTTGGCTGGCGCGGCATGGCGGCCGGGTGCAGCGGCCCTTCACGCGCATGGCGCTCGGTGCCGATCCGCCTGGCGATCCGGCGCGCATGCTGGCCGTCGCGGGACCCGAATTCGGGTAGCGTGCCCGACGTCCGCGTGGACATGCGGGGCGCCGTGCAGGCAGGTCGCCGTGCCGATGGCGCGCATGCGCGCCCCATCTACCCGAGCCAGTCGCGCCAGGCGCGGCGTGCGGTCCATCCCGCCAGCAGTGCGCCCCCGATCGTCGCCGCCACCGGCATGACCCCGTAGCCGATGAGCAGGAACAACCCATCCCCGAAGGCCGGCCGCCCCGCGACCGCGGCGGCGACCAGCGCCAGCAGCCCCGCCGCGAGGCCGAACACCAGGCTGCCGACGAAGAACCCGAGCAGCGCGATCACCAGCGTATGGCCAAGCCGGGTCGGGCGGCCGCCCTGCAGCGCGGCGACCAGCGCCGACGGGATCGCCACCGCGGCCACCACCGTCGCCATCACTCCCCTGTCCCACCAGAGGTAGGGCGGGATCACGCCGAAGCGCAGCACCAGCCAGGCGAGGCACCCGAGGGCAAGGCCGACGAAGGCACCGACCAGCAGCCCGGCCAGTGCCGCCAGCGGCGAGCCGGCACGGCGTGGCGGCAGCGGCGACCGGTGCGGCGGCGTCGCACCGACCGGCTCCAGCCGGGGTTTCGGCCGCGGCGGGTCAAGCTGCCGCCGCAATGCGCGCAGGCGCTGCAGCAGCGCGTCCGGGTCGCGTGGCGTGCCCTCGGGCTCGAAGGGCCAGGTCTCGAGCAGCAGGATGAACGCGTCGCGCTCGGCCGGCTCGATGCGCGCATCGATCTCGCGCACCAGCGCATCGATCGGAGGGCCGAAGACCTCGAGGCCATGATGCAGGATATCGTGCGTGCGGCTGTCGCCCGGTCGGCCGTTCGGCATGGTGCTGCCCCCTGGTCGCCAGTCTGCCGGCGCGGGCATGGCGCGACCAGAGGGTACGATCCTGCCGCCTGCATCGCGCTGCTTGACGCGTTGGCGCGTCGCGCGACACGATGTTCGGTAACCATCGGGTTACCCGAGGCGGAGGGACGCAATCCATGCAACGTCGCGCAATCCTGGCCGCAGGCGCCGCGGCGCTGGCGCTTCCCGCCGTCTCCGCGCGCGCAGAGGCCGCCTGGCGGCCGGACCGGCCGGTGACCATCATCGTGCCCTGGGCCGCCGGCGGTTCCACCGACCAGATGGCGCGCATCGTCGCCGTCGAGTTGGAGGAGGCGCTCGGTCAGAAATTCGTCGTGGTGAACCAGCCCGGCGCCTCCGGCTCCATCGGCACGCGCAATGCCATGCAGGCGCCGAAGGACGGCATGACCTGGGCCGCGGGCGCGGCGATCGACATCGGCTGCTACCGCGTGCTGGGTCTGCTCGACAGCGGGCTCGACGACTGGAACCTGTTCTTCGCCGTGGCGAACGTGAACACCATCGCGGCCAACCCGAACGCTCCGTTCAAGGATTTCGGCCAGCTGCTGGAGGCGATGCGGCAGCGGTCGAACATCGCCGTCGCCACTGCCGGGCAGTCCAGCGCGGGGCGCAACGTGATGGAGGCGGTGCGCGCCGCCGCCCCCGGCGCGAATTACCGCATGGCGCCCTATGACGGCGGCAACCCGGCGGTGCTGGCGGCCGTCGCCGGCGAGACGCCGGTGGTGGCGCAGCTGCTGGTGGAAATGGCCGAGATGATCCGCGGCAAGCGGCTGATCCCGCTGGCGGTGCAGGCCGAGCAGCCGGTGATGCTGCAGGGCCATGGCGAGATCCCCTCGCTGCGGCAATGGCTGCCGGACATCCCGGCGCCGCTGAACTACTTCGGCATCTGGTGCGCCAAGGGAACGCCCGACCCGGTGGTGCAGACCGTGGCGCAGGTCTGGCGCGAGCGGATCGCGGCCAGCCAGCGGCTGAAGGACTACGCGCAGCAGCGCGCGGCGGTGTTCACGCCGCTGCTGCTGCAGGAGGCGCGCGACAAGGCCTGGGTCGCGGTGCGCCAGACCGCCTGGCTCTACCATGATGCCGGACAGAGCAAGGCGGCGCCGGACACGGTGGGGATCCCGCGGCTTTGACCTCGGCTGCCGCGCCGCCGCTGCGGCAGCGCGCGGACCTGCTGTTCGGCCTTGGCTGGATCGTGCTGGGGGCGGCGATCGCGGCCGGGTCCTGGCGCATGGACCGGCTCGAGGGCCAGGGGGTCGAGCCCTACGCCGTGCCCGGCCTGGTGCCGGGGCTGCTCGGCATCCTGCTGGCGCTGCTCGGCCTGGCCATGGCGCTGCGTGCCCGGCGCGGGCCGGCGGCGGGGACCGAGGCCGCGCGCGCCGAGCCTTGGCGCGCGGCGCTGGCGCTGGTGCTGGTGGCCGGCTTCGTGCTCGGGCTGCTGGGACGGGGGCCGCCCTTCTGGCTGGCCGCCTTCATCTTCATGTTCCTCGCCATCCTGCTCTTTGAATGGCCGGACCGGCGGCGCGCGGGCACGCTGGCACGCGGCGCCGTGCAGGCGGTGCTCATCGCCGCGGCGGCGAGCGCCATCATCACGCTCGTATTCCAGGAGGTCTTCCTGGTGCGGCTGCCGTGAGGGCGGGCGAGGGGAGGGCGTGATGCCCGACGGGCTCCTGGCCCTCGGACGCGCCCTGGGCGGGTTCCTCGATCCCGTCTCGCTGGCCTATGCGGTGGGCGCGACCCTGCTCGGCATCATGGTCGGCGTGCTGCCGGGGCTCTCGGCGACCCTGGCGATCTCGCTGCTGACCACGCTCACCATCAAGCTGCCGCCGAACGACGCCATCCTGATCCTGGTCTGCGCCTATGTCGGCGCGATCTACGGCGGCAGCCGCACGGCGATCCTGCTGAACATCCCCGGCACCGCCGCCAACGCCGCCGCCTGCATCGACGGGTACCAGCTCGCGCTCCAGGGCCGGGCGGGGCGGGCCATGGGCATCGCCACCACCGGCTCGGTCGCCGGCTCCGTGCTCGGCATCCTCTGCCTTGCCAGCATCACGCCCTGGCTGGCCGAGCAGGCGCTGTCCTTCCAGTCCTACGAGATCTTCTGGCTGGCGCTGTTCGGCGTGCTGATGTCGGGCACCGTGGTGGGCGGCGATCCGTTGAAGGGGTGGATCATGGGCGCGCTCGGCCTGTTCGCCGCGCAGATCGGCCAGGACGGCATCCATGCGCATGAGCGCTTCGCCTTCGGCGACCCCGACCTCGCCGGCGGGCTCTCGCTGATTCCCGTGCTGGTCGGCGCCTTCGGCTGCGCCGAGGTGCTGACGGTGATGGCCGAGCGCGCGGCGCGCCCGCGGCTGCATCCGGTGGACTCCATCCTGCCGCGCATCCGGGACGTCCTGCGGTACTGGAAGACGATCCTGCGCAGCGGCGCCATCGGCGTGACCATGGGCATCCTGCCCGGCGTCGGTGAGGACATGGCGGCCTGGTCCAGCTACGCCGCGGCGAAGCGCCTCAGCCGCGAGCCCGAGGGGTTCGGCCAGGGCAGCGTGGAGGGGCTGATCGCGGCCGAGACCGGCGACAACGCCGCCATCCCCGGGGCGATGATCCCCGCCCTGGCGCTGGGCATCCCCGGCAGCGCGCCGGCCGCGGTGCTGCTGGCGGCGATGATCATCCACGGCGCCAATCCGGGGCCGATGCTGATCATCCAGCAGCCGCAATTCATCTACGACGTGGTGGCGATGAACCTGATCGCCACGCTGGCGATGCTGATCTTCGGCCTGACCCTCGTGCGGCCGATGCTGGTCGTGCTGGCGGTGCCGCGCAGCGTGATCATGCCGATCGTGCTCGTGCTCTGCGCGGTCGGCGCCTTCGCGATCGCCTCCCGGCTGTTCGATGTCTGGGTGATGCTGGCGGTCGGCGTGGCGGGCTTCGGGCTGCGCCGCTTCGGCTACCCGATGGCGCCCTTCGTGCTGGGGCTGGTGCTGGGCGACCTGCTGGACAAGAGCCTGCGGCGCGGCCTGGTGCTCTCGGGCGGCGAGATCGAGCCCTTCTTCACCCGGCCGATCTGCGCGCTGCTGGCCGTTGTCGTGGCGCTGACCCTGGCACTGAACGTCCCGCCGCTGCGCGCGGGCTGGAACCGGCTGCGCGGTGCGATCGGGGCATGGCTGGCCCGGCGTTGATCCGCGTCCCGGCCCTTGCGGCGGGGCGGCGCGCGGGGGAAATTGACCCGATGGCAGACACCCCCCAGGCCGAGGCCCGCGCTGCGCTGGCCGCCGCCGGCCAGCTTCCTGATGCCGAGATCGAGCTCGCCGCGGTCGCCATCCAGTTCGCCCGCATCGACGCGCCGGAGGCGGACTGGCGCGCCGCATCCGCCCAGCTCAGCGTCCTGGCGAAGGTGGCCGTCGAGGCCGCGGTCGCGGACAAGGACGCCGACGACGGCGATCCGGACCGCCGCCGCGCCGTGCTCGCCGCCGTGCTGCACGGGCGGCTGGGCTATTCGGGCGACGCACGCACCTACGACGACCTGGCCAACGCCAACCTGATCCGCGTGCTGGAGCGCCGCCAGGGCCTGCCGGTGGCGCTCGGCATCCTGTGGCTGCACGCCGCTGAGGCGGCGGGCTGGGGCGCGCACGGCGTGGATTTCCCCGGGCATTTCCTGGTGGCGGTGGAGGGCACGCGCGGCCAGGCGCTGGTGGACGTGTTCGGCGGCGGCACCGGCCTGGCGGCGCCCGATCTGCGCGCCCTCATCAAGCGGATGGAAGGCGAGAAGGCCGAGCTGCGCCCGGGGCTGCTGCGGCCGATGAGCCGGCGCGCCGTCCTGCTCAGGCTGCAGAACAACATCAAGCTGCGGCGGCTCCGCGCCGGGGCCATCGAGGCGGCGCTGGCCTGCACCGAGGACATGCTGCTGCTCTGCCCCGACCATGCCGTGCTGTGGCGCGAGGCCGGGCTGATGAACCGGCGCCTCGACCGCATCGGGGCGGCGCTGAACTGCCTGGACCGCTCGCTGGAGCTGGAGCCGGAGGGGGAGGCCGCGCAGCGCACCCGCACCGTGGCCGAGGAACTGCGGCACCGGTTGAACTAGGCGCCGCGCCGGGGCAGGAAGGCGCCCACCCGGACGGAAGAGACGCGCCATGGCGAAGACCCTGAAGGTTGCGGTCCAGATGGACCCGATCGAGAGCATCAACATCGACGCCGACAGCACCTTCGCCCTGATGCTGGAGGCGCAGGCGCGCGGCCACGCGCAGTGGCACTACCACGTGCGCGACCTGGCGCTGCACGGCGGCCGGGTGACGGCCCGCGCCCAGCCGGTGACGGTGCAGCGGGTGAAGGGGGCGCACTGGACCTTCGGCGCGGAGGAGGAGCTCGACCTCGCGGCGGTGGACGTGGTGCTGATGCGCCAGGATCCGCCCTTCGACATGGCCTACATCACTGCCACCCATATCCTGGAGCACATCCACCCGAAGACGCTGGTGGTGAACGACCCCGCCAGCGTGCGCAACGCGCCGGAGAAGCTGTTCGTCACCCATTTCCCCGACCTGATGCCGGTGACGCTGGTGACCGCCGACCGCCGGCAGATCATGCGCTTCCGCGAGACGCATGGCGACATCATCATCAAGCCGCTGTTCGGCAATGGCGGCGCCGGCGTCTTCCATTTGCGCCCCGACGACCCGAATCTCAACGCGCTGGTCGAGATGTTCACCGAACGCTCGCGCGAGCCGCTGGTGGTGCAGAAATACGTCCCCGAGGTGCGTCAGGGCGACAAGCGCATCATCCTGGTGGAAGGCGTGGCGCTGGGCGCGATCAACCGCGTGCCGGCGGCGGGCGAGGCGCGCAGCAACATGCATGTCGGCGGCAGGCCCGAGAAGACCACGCTGACCGAGCGCGAGCGCGCGATCTGCGCCGCCATCGGGCCGGAACTGAAGCGGCGCGGCATGATCTTCGTCGGCATCGACGTGATCGGCGGGTATCTGACGGAGATCAACGTCACCTCGCCGACCGGGCTGCAGGAGGTGGCGCGGTTCGACGGCGTCCATCTGGAGCGGGCGATCTGGGACGCCATCGAGGCGAGGCGCGGGGCTTGAACGGCGCTTGGTCAAGGGTTAGCTAACCAGCCATGGGCGCACCCGTCACCATCCACGTCGCGAAGACCCACCTCTCCGCCCTCGTCGCACGCGCCGAGGCGGGGGAGGAGATCATCATTGCCCGCGGCGACAAGCCGGTGGCGAAGCTGGTGCCGCTCAGCCCATCCGCGCCGGCCGGGACGCCTGTGAAGCGCAGCACCTTCGGCTGCATGCGCGGCCTCGTTCGCGCGGGCGAGGAAGCATTGGACGACTGGACGGAGGACGAACTGGCCGAATGGGAGGAGGGACACCCCGGCGATCCGTTGCGCCGGACGTGACCCGCCGCCTTCTGCTCGATACGCACGCCCTGATCTGGTGGGTTGCCGGCGACCTCTCCATTGGTGCCGAGACGCGCGCGGCGATCGACTCGGCGGAACTGGTCCTCGTCAGTGCCATCTCGGGCTACGAGATTGCGCTGAAGCACGCGACCGGCCGCTTGCCCGAGGCCGCCGCGCTCGCCAGCGACGTGGCTGGCGCCGTCCGCAGGGCCGGCTTCCGCGAACTCCCGATCGCCCTTGCGCATGCCGAGGCCGCCGGGCGGCTGCCGCGCCATCACCGCGATCCCTTCGACCGCATGCTCGTCGCGCAGGCGCTGGTCGAGGGCTTGCCGCTGGTTTCGGCCGACAACGCCCTCGATGCCTTCGGCGTCGAGCGGATCTGGTAGGCGCTACTCGCCCAGCGCCTGCTCCATCGCCAGCAGCGGCTGGCCCAGCGCCTCCGCCACCGCCGGATGAGCGATGCGCCCGGCATGCACGTTGAGCCCGCGCGCGAGATGCGGATTCTCCGCGCAGGCGCGGCGCCATCCCTTCCCGGCCAGTTGCAGGGTGAAGGGCAGGGTGGCGTTGTTCAGCGCCACCGCGCTGGTTCGGGCCACCGCGCCCGGCATGTTGGTGACGCAGTAGTGCACGACGCCCTCCTCGACATAGGTGGGCGCGGCATGGGTGGTGGGGCGCGATGTCTCGAAGCAGCCACCCTGGTCGATGGCGACATCGACCATGACGCTGCCGGGACGCATGCGCGCGACCATGGCGCGCGTCACCAGCCGCGGCGCCGCCGCGCCCGGCACCAGCACGGCGCCGATGACGAGATCGGCCTGGGTGACCCAGGCCTCGATGGACTCGGCGGTGGCGAATTGGGTGGTGATGCCGCCGTTGAACTCGCGGTCCAGCGTGTCCAGGACGCGCAGGCTGCGATCCAGCACCGTGACGCGGGCGCGCATGCCGTGCGCGATGCGCGCCGCGTTCGAGCCCACCACGCCGCCGCCGATGATGGCGACGCGCCCCGCCGGCACGCCGGGCACGCCGGAGAGCAGCACGCCGGCGCCGCCCGCCTCCTTCTCCAGGCAGCGCGCGCCCACCTGCACGGCCATGCGGCCGGCGACCTCGCTCATCGGCGCGAGCAGGGGCAGGCCGCCCTGCCCATCCGTCACGGTCTCGTAGGCGATGGCGGTGCAGCCGCTCTCCATCAGGCCCTGCGCCTGCGCCGGATCGGGGGCGAGGTGCAGGTAGGTGAACAGCACCTGTCCCGCACGCAGCCGTCGCCATTCCTCCGGCTGCGGCTCCTTCACCTTCACGATCAGCGCGGCCTGCGCGAAGACGGCCGTGGCATCCGACGCGATCGCAGCGCCGGCGGCGCGATAGACATCGTCCGGGAAGCCGATGGCCGCGCCGGCACCGGTTTCCACCAGCACATGATGGCCGAGCGACGTCAATTCGCGCACCGAGGCGGGCGTCAGGCCGACGCGGTACTCATGCACCTTCACTTCCCTGGGAACGCCCACGATCATCCCGCGCGCTCCTGATCCGCCGCAGTGCGGATGTGGTGTCTCAATCCACCGGCAGGAAGATGAAGACCACGGCGGCCACCAGGCAGGCCATGGCCGCCAGGTAGGTCCAGCGGATCGGTTCGCCCAGCCAGAGCACGCTGAAGCCTGCGAAGACCGACAGCGTGATCACCTCCTGCATGATCTTCAACTGCTGGCCGGTATAGGCGCCGGAGGCATAGCCGATGCGGTTCGCCGGCACTGCCAGGCAGTACTCGAAGAAGGCGATGCCCCAGGACATCAGCACCGCCAGCCAGAGCGGCCAGGAGGGCACCTTCAGGTGCCCGTACCACGCAAAGGTCATCAGCACGTTGCTGCCGATCAGCAGCAGCGGCGGCAGGATATGCGCGGTGGTCACGTGTTCGCCCCTCGAGGCTCCGGCGGATGGCGGCGCAGCAGCCAGAGCATGATCGCCATGGCCGGCAGCGCCGCCGCGGTGGTCAGCAGGAAGAACGGCGTCCAGCTCAGCGCCTGAGCCAGCACGCCGGCGGAGGCGCCGAGCGTCCGCAGCGGCACGGCGGCGAGCGAGGACAGCAGCGCATACTGCGTCGCGGTGAAGCTGCGGTTGGTCAGCCCGGCGAGGTAGGTGAGGAAGGCCGCGTCGGCCAGGCCATCCGTGAAATTCTCCACCCCGACCTGTGCCCAGAGCATCGGCATGGAATGGCCCGCCCGGTCGAGCGCGACGTACATCAGGTTCGACAGCATCTGCCCGAGGCCGGTCAGCACCAGCGCGCGCGCCACGCCGATGCGCCCCACCAGCCACCCGCCGGCCAGCGCGCCCGCCAGCACGGCCACCATGCCGAAGATCGTGGCGACGGTCGCCACATCCTCCCGCGTGAAGCCGAGCGCGCGGTAGAAGGGCGTGGTCATCACGCCGGCCAGGGCCTCGCCGAGCTTGAACAGCGCGATGAACAGCAGGATCGCAATCCACGCCGGCCGCCGGGTGAACTCCAGGAAGGGCTCCAGCACCGAGCCGCGCAACCGCGCCCGCCAGCCGATCACGTCGCCCGCCACCCGCCGGCCGTCGCGCCCGAGCAGCGTCGCCACCAGGCCCGGCAGCATCAGCGCCGCGGCCGCCGCATAGGCGCCGGACCAGCCGATGAACTGCACCGCCAGCAGCGTCCCCGCGCCGGCCGCCAGCAGCGCCAGCCGGTAGCCCCAGACATAGGCTGCAAGGCCATAGGCCTGCGCCTCCTCGTCCTCGCCCAGCATTTCGATGCGCCAGGCATCGACGACGATGTCCTGGCTGGCCGAGAGGAAGGCCACCAGCACCGCAAGCGTCACGGTGGCGGTCGCGCCCGTCGTCGGGTCGGTGGCGGCGATGCCGAGGATGGCGCAGGCGAGCAGGGCCTGGATCGGCAGCAGCCAGCCGCGCCGCTGGCCAAGGCGCAGCGGCGCAGGCAGCGCATCCAGCGCCGGCGACCAGAGGAACTTGTTGGCATAGGCCAGGCCGATCAGCGCCGTCAGCCCGATGGCCGCCAGCGACAGCCCCGACTCGGTGAACCACTGCCGCAGCACCTGTCCCGCCGCCAGCGGCAGTGGCGCACCGCAGGAGAAGCCGAGGGCCAGCAGCAACAGAAAGCGCCGGTCCCGCCAGAGACGGGCCGGCGCGGGGGTGGGCCGGTCGGACATCATCCGCCGACCCGTAGCAGGAAGCCTTGGGGCGCGGAAGCGCGCCCCGCGGGGCTAGAGCGTATTGCGTTCGCATGCGCTCACGCAACACGCTCCAGACTTTGCCGGGTCGCGGGATTCAGCGTTTGCGGCGATTCGGCCTCAACGCATCCCGCTCTAGATCAGCACGTCGTCCGCCACAAAGCCGGCAAGGGTCAGTCCCGCAACGGTCACGCTGCCGCCGGCAAGCGCGACCAGCAGGCCATCCGCCGTATCGGTCGCCGCGGCCTGAACCGCCGCGAACTCGGCGAAGCCGAAGGCACGCAGGTTGATCCGGTCGAGACCAGCCTCGAAGTCGGTGACGATGTCTGCGCCGTCCCCGGCCCCGATGACGAAGGTATCGGCGCCCATGCCGCCGGTGAGGACATCGTCGCCCGCGCCGCCCTTCAGGCGATCGGCGCCCTCGCCGCCGAGCAGCGCGTCGTTGCCGCCGTTGCCGACAACCCGGTCATCGCCGGCGCCGCCCGACACCAGGTCGCCGCCAGTGCCGCCCCTCACCGTATCGTCGCCGCCGACGCCGAAGACGGCATCGTCGCCGTTGCCGGCATTGATCGCATTGTCGGCGGACGAGCCGATGAGCACCGCGTCATCGATGTCGGCCAGGACGGCGCCGGCGCCGTCCGGGTTGACCGTATCGGCACGGAAGTCGAGGTTCTGGATCCGCTCGTCCAGCGTGCGGGCAGTGTCGGGCGCGTCGAAGGCGGCCTCGGGCGTGCCGTGCAGCGCGCGCAGGTAGTCCGCCAGCACCGCCTGCTCGCCGCCGATCTGGTCGAAGCCGGTGCCGGCGCCGGCCAGGTTCACCCGGTCGAGCGCGGTGAAGTCCGAGTAGACCGCCAGGGTGCCGCTGACCAGGCCGGCGGCGGTGTCGGACACCGTCGCGCCGCGCACGATGATGCTGTCGCCGCCGCCGATGGCCGCCGCATCGGCCGGCGCGAGGAAGCTCAGCGTCGAGATGCGGAACAGCCGCGTCGGATCGCCGACAAGGACGCCAGCATCGGCGATGACATCGACGATCTCGCCCTGCTGGTTGGTGACGACGAGGTCCACCACGCGGTCGAGGCTCGGGCGGTCCTTGTCCCAGCTGAACTCGAGCCCGGCGACCTGCGGAAAGGCGCCCGGCGTCGCACCGGGGTTGGCACCGCGAAGGCCGTTCTCGATCATGTTGAGAACGCCCTGGGCGGAGAGCGTGACCAGCGAGATCGTGTTGTTGAAGCGCAGGGAATTCTCGATGTCGAGCTGGCTGACGCCGCCTTCCGGCTTGCCGGCGCCGGGATTGGCCTGCGGCGGCAGCTCCTCCGGTACCGGCTGGCCGACAACCGCGCCGATCTCGGCGCGGATGCCGCCGCCATTCTTCAGGCTGATCACGACGGACTGGTCCACGGCCTTGGCGAAAGCCAGGTTCGCGTCGGCGGTCAGGCTGCCGAGGTTGGTCTCCTCCGAGCGCACCTCGTTGCGGCGGCCCTCGAGGAAGACATCCGTGAAGCCGACGACGTTGCCGTCCTTCGCCTGGATCACGGCCGCGATCGCGTCGGTGATCTGCTGCACCTCGCCGCCGCGCGTGCCATCGGCGAAGATCACGTCCCGCTCGGCTTGGCTGAGCGTGCCGTCGCCGTCGCCGGCGACCGCGTCCACGCCCGCATCGGTGGTCACGTAGGCGCCGGAGACGCCGGGATCGACGCTCGCCGGGATGATCTCGCCGTTGCTGTCGAAATCGAGCACCAGGCGGCCGACATAGTTGTAGTTGCCGTCGGTGTTGACCACCGCGATGGCCGCGCCGTCGGTGCCGGTCAGGAACAGCGGGTAGATGCCGTCGGCGGTATCGCCCGGCGCCAGCGGGTCGGTTGCGTCGGCCAGCAGCGTATTGCTGCCGCCGCCGACGATGATGTCCACGCCGCGCAGCAGCGGCGCCAAAGCCTGTTCGTTGATGAACTGCTGCAAGTGGGTCAGCAGGATGATCTTGTTTATGCCGGAGGCGATCATCTGATCAACCAGCGGCTGAACGATCGCCGCCAGCTCGGCCATGTTGTCGACGCCGCCGTCGCCGAACGGGTCCTGCACCGTGGCGTTCCCGACCGCCGAGATCGAGGCCAGGACCTGCGTGGTCAGGCCAAGTACGCCAATGGTCTCGCCGCCCTCCTGGATGGTGGTCCAGGGCGCCAACTCGCGCCCTGTCGCCTCGGCGCGGATGCCGGCGCCCGTGGAAAGCTCGGCCGCGGTTGTGGCGTAGGCGTTGGCGTCCTGCAGCGCATCGCTGAACAGGCCGGACAGCGTGCCCTCAGCGGCGAATTCAAGATTGGCCGAGAGGTAGGGAAACAGCGCACCGATGTTGGTGATGCTTGCCAGGGTGGGCTGCGCCGGCAGGCTCGGCAGCGAGGCCACGAAGTCGAAGGCGCCGGCCAGTGCACTCGGGCCAAGGTCGAACTCGTGGTTGCCGAGCACGCTGGCCTGAACCCCGATGGCGTTCAGGATGGCGATATCGGCGGCGTTGAACGGCGTCGTGCCGCTTCGGATGCCGGCGAGGCTGCCGGGCGCCAGGCCGAAATACTGCTCGTAGAAGCCGGCGATCTCATCGCGCACGGACGGATCGGTGCCGCCGGCAGTGAAGGCACCAGGGATGAAGTTGTCGCCGGAGGAAAGCGTGATGGAGTTCGCAACCTCGTCTTCCAGGACATCGACGATGGCGGCGAAATTCCTGGCCCGCTGCGTTGCCTCGATGCCGGCCTCGAAATCGGAGGCATGCAGGATCTGCAGGGTGAAGGCCGGGGCCTGCCGCACCTCGAAGACCGAGATGTTGTTGCTGGCCTCGTTGGTCGCGACGTAGAGCGGCCGGCCGATCGGCGAGTCGGCGGCGCCGATGAACAGCCCGCCCTCGGGATTCAGGTCGCCCGGGCGCTGCGCCAGGCCGGCATAGCTCACGGCGGCCGGATCGGTGACGTCGAAGGCAAGCGTCATGTGCGACCGTTCGAGCCCGACCAGCGCATAGGTGCGGCCACCGATCTCGGCGATCTCGATGCCTTCCGGCTCGGGGCCCTTGTTGTCGCTGCGGTCATCGAACACGGCGGCCGGCACGACGGTCGCGGCGATGCGCTCGATGATGTCGGCGCTGTCGAACACGATCGCACCGGTCCCGTCGAGGATGGAGAAGGAGCGTCCGCCGAGGGTGAGGATCCGGTCGATGTCGCCGTCGCCGTCGGTGTCGCCGCGCAGGCCGGTCTGGTTCACCACGTTGAGGCGGCCGAGCTCGGAGTCGAGCTTCAGCGTCGCGGCGTCCGGGAAGACGGTGGGATCGAGCACGTAGCCCGTGCTGTTCAGGCGCACCACCTCGTCCGGCGTCAGGAAGTCGTTGCGGTCGTCGCCCTCGTTGGCGATCACGTAGTAGGTGCTGCCGCCGGAGACATAGCTGTCGATCGCGTCGGGCATATAGAGGCCGAAGACCGGGTTGCCCGTCTCGAGGTTGACGGCGAAGGTGCCGCCCGGGCCGTCCCTGTCGCTGAAGTCGGCGAGCAGGGAGGAGAAGTCCTTGATGCCGAGGGCCACGATATCGGTGAAGGTGCCGGTGGCGATGTCGAGCAGGGCGACCGCATTGGCCTCCTGCAGGGTGACCATCGCCTTCGTGCCATCGGGCGAGACGGCGATGTATTCCGGCTCCAGGTCGGCTGCCGCGGTCTGGCCGGCGAAGACGCGGACGCCTTCGGCACGCAGCGCATCGGCGTCGAAGGCGCCAAAGCCGGCGGTCGTCACCGGCAGCGCCGCGCCGAAGCCGCCCGAGATGTCGATGATGGAGACGGATCCCTCGGCCGTGCCGGGGCCACCGTTGGAATCGAGGTACTCGCCCTCATTCGCGACCAGCACCTTCAGCCCGTCCGGTGTGAAGGCGACCATGTCCGGCAGCGCGCCGACGGCCGCATCGGCGAGCTTCGTGCCGGTTGCGGCGTCCAGGAAGATCACCGTGCCGGCGGCCGACTTCGGCGAAGCCGGCAGTGCAACGGCGACGACTCCGTTGCGGATTGCCACGCTCGTCACGTCGGTCGTGGCGTAGCCATAGGCAGGGGCAGTGAAGTCGATGGTGGCAATCAGCGCCGGAGCCGACGGATCGGCAAGGCTGACCACCTGCAGCCCGACGCTGGAGGTGACATAGAGGCGGCCGCTGCCAGGGTCGAAAGCCGAAATTTCGGCGCCGGCAAGGCCGAGGGCACCTTTGAGGTCGAAGCTGATGGCACCGCTGGCGGTGGTGGAAAGAGTCATCCCGGTCTCCCTGGCGCGCTCGATGCTCGCGCATGTCTTGCAGCGGCGCCGGGATGACCTTGGATCAGGCGGACAGGATGGCCGTTTCCGCCAGCCTCGTGCCGCAACCCAGGCCACCGCCGGCAGCCGCGTGAAAGGTGACGGGCCTTACCGCGGGCCTGCCGATGCGATCCAGGGACGAATTGCTAAGGTTTAATGAAAACCGTCATGCAGGAAGAGCGCGCGATCACGAACTGGATTTGTCATGGTCCTGCAGCCGACGCTGGACTCAGTCGGACGGAACCAGCCGTGTCAGCCGGTTCGGGGTCAACTCGGCGAGGTAGAGGACGCCCGATCCTTCGGCCCGCCACATGCCGTGCGCACCGTTCAGCACGGGGCGGCACCGCCCCAGCAGCGCGCCGCTCGTGGGATCGAACAGCGAGAGGCGGGGCACCTGGTCGGTCACGTAGAGCGCGCCGCCCGGCGCGCCGTGCACGTCCATGGGCCGGAACAGGTCGCGGATGTCGAGCAGGTGCGTGCCTTCCGCGGTGAAGATCTGCACGCGGTGATTCTCGCGGTCGGTCACCGCGACGCGGCCATCCGGGAGGACCCAGACGGCGTGCGGGACGGAGAATTCGCCCGGCCCCGCGCCGGGCCTCCCCCATGCACCGAGATGCTCGCCTGCGGCCGAGAAGCGGTGCACCTGCGCGTTGCCATAGCCATCGGCGACGTAGATCGTGCCGTCGGGCGCGAAGGCGACATCGGACGGGGCGTTGAATGGCTGCCCCTGGACGTGCCGCTTGCCAAGGCCACCCAGCCGGCGGCCTGCCGCGTCGAAGATGATGATCTCATGCGCGTCGCGGTCGACGGCGAAGACGCGGCCATCGGGATGCACGCTCGCCATGTGCCCATCCAGCACCTCGGCGCCGCCCCAGGCGGCGCACCGGCGGCCATCGGGTTCCAGCACGACGATCGCCGGGCCCTCCGCATCCACGTAGGCGTCGATGCGGAGCTGCACGTACACCCGCCCTGCCGCATCGCAGGACACGTCGGTGACCTGCCCCGCACCGGGCGGAATGTCGCCCCACGGCCGCTCCACGCGGTAGCGCTGCGGCCCCAGCGCGACGAACAGGTGTTCGCGGGGCAGGGCGCTCACTCGTTCAGCCCCTTGCCCGGATAGGGATGCACCCCGGCCCAGTGCCGGGCGATGTCGAGCCGCCGGGTGATCCAGACGCCCCTGCGCGCCATCATGTAGTCGAGCAGCCGCTGCAGCCCCGCTGCGCGCGCCGGATGGCCGATCAGCCGCATGTGCAGCCCGACCGACATCATCTTCGGCGTCTCCACGCCCTCGGCGTAGAGCATGTCGAAGGCGTCGCGGACGAAGCTGAACCAGTCGTCGCTGGTGCCGACCCAGCCGGCATACTTGCCGTCGTTGGTCACCAGCGAATAGGGCACGACGAGCTGCGGCTTGCCGTCCACCGTCACCCAGAAGGGCAGCTCGTCGCCGTAGTAGTCGCTGTCGTAGAGGAAGCCGCCGTGCTCGACGACCAGGCGGCGGGTGTTCACGCTGGGGCCGTAGCGGCAGTACCAGCCCGCGGGCTTCTGGCCGACCGTCCGCTCGAGGCTGGTGACCGCGCGGGCGATGTGCTCGCGCTCCTCGGCCTCCGTCAGCTCGAAATGCTTCACCCAGCGCCAGCCGTGGCAGCAGATGTCGAAGCCCGAATCGCGCACCGCGGCCGCGGCCTTCGGATTGCGCTCCAGCGCCAGGGCGCAGGCGAAGAGCGTCATCGGCAGGTTGCGTTCCTGGAACAGGCGCATCAGCCGCCAGAAGCCGACGCGGCTGCCGTATTCGAACATACCCTCGGCGGCGAGGTCGCGGCCGGACTTGAGCTGGTTCAGCCCGTGCGATTCGGTCAGGCCGTTCTCGGTATAGCCCTCGCCATCCTGCATGGAGGGCTCCGAGCCCTCCTCGTAGTTCATGACGAAATTCACCGCCACGCGCGCGCCGTCCGGCCATTGCGGGTTGGGCGGGCGGTTGGCGTAGCCGATGAAGTCGCGCTTCACCTCGTACGGCATCGGTGACACTCCCTAACTCAATGCGACCTCGAACTCCGGCACATCCACGAACTCGTCGTCCTGCGCCGAGCCGTCCTTCCACATCATCACCGCGAAACGGGCGGTGCGGTCCAGCACGGTGAAGGGATGGTGCCAGACATCGGCGCCGTAGGTCACGCCCTCGTCGCCGCGGGCGAGGAAGCAGCGCGCCCGCGCCATGTCCGGCCCCGTCCCCTGCGCCAGGTGCGGCGCCACGATCACCAGCCAGCGGCCGGCCTCCTGCGGGATGAAGCTTTGTGACGAGAACAGGTGCCGCTCCATCACCCTGGAGCGCAACGGCAGCGTGGCGAGCGGCTGCTTCACCACCAGCGACAGGCTCGGCCGCGCCGCGGGGCGGCGGTTCGCCAGCGCGTCCTCGAAATACGTGCGGCCGGGGATGGCGGGTGCTTCCAGAACCTCGCCATGGGGCAGGAAGGCGGCGGAGGTCAGGGGTTCGGCGGTCAGGCGCATCATCCGCGCATCCTCCTCGTCAGCCCCGTCAGGCGCTCCATCACCAGCATCAGCACGAAGGCAGCCAGGATCAGCGTGCCGGAGACGGCGGCGACGCGCACGTCCAGCGTGCTCTCCATCATGCCCCACATGCGGATCGGCAGCATGTCCGTGCGCGCCGAGGAGAGGAAGAGGCTGACGGGCACGTTGTCCACGCTCGCCATGAAGGCCAGGAAGGCGCCGGCGGCGATGCCGGGCGCGATCAGCGGCAGCGTGATGCGCCGGAAGGTCATGGCGCGGCCCGCGCCGAGCGAGCGCGAGGCATCCAGCAAGGCAGGGTCGAGCTGCGACAGCGAGGCGCCGACGGTGCGCAGCAGGAAGGGGGTCACCACCACCAGGTGCCCCACCACCAGCAGCTCCAGCGAGGGGCGGAAGCCGAGGATGGTGAAGTACATCAGCGCCGCCAGGCCGAAGGCGAGGCCCGGCAGCACCAGCGGCGCCATGAAGAAGGCATCCAGCGCCCGCCCCGCACGGCCCCCGGCCCGCGCCAGCGCCACTGCGGCCGCCGTGCCCATCACGGTCGCCAACCCCGCCGAGAGCGCCGCGACCTGCAGCGTGTTGCCCGCCGCGCGATGGATGGCGCGGGACCGCACCTCGTCCAGCAGCAGCTCGTACCAGCGGAAGGAGAAGCCCTGCGGCGGGAAGCGGATGGAGCGGCTGTCGGTGAAGGAGGTCGCCAGCACCACGATCACCGGCCCGACCAGGATCAGCAGCGCGACCGCGGCCAGCACGCCGATCACGAGAACATAGGAAAGCTCCCCCGCGGTGGGGCGCCTAGCCATGGATGCGTCCCCCCGCCACCCGGCCCGCATAGGCGATCACCGCGATGACGGCGGAGACCGAGAGCAGCAGCGCCACCGCCGCCGTCGCGGCGAAGGGCCAATTCGCCACCACCATCGCCTGCTGCCAGATCATCGCCGGCAGGTAGACCAGCCGCCCGCCGCCGATGACGGACTGGCTGATGAAGGCCGTCGTCGAGGAGGCGAAGACCAGCAGGCAGCCCGCCGCCAGCCCAGGCGCCGCCAGCGGCAGGGTCACCCGCACCAGCGTGCGCCAGGGCGAGGCGCCGAGCGAGGCGGAGGCATCCATCAGGTTCGGGTCGATGCGCGACATCACCGCCAGCAGCGGCAGCAGCAGCAGCGGCATCTCGATCTGCGTCAGCGACAGCACCAGCCCGTGCTCCGTCTGCAGCAGCCGGAGCGGGTCGGCGGCGAGCCCGAGGCCCAGCACGAGCTGGTTCACCAGCCCCTCCCGGCCCAGGATGACGATCCAGGCGAAGGTGCGCACCACCACGCTGGTCAGCAGCGGCATCACCACGATGAACAGCAGCACGCGCTGCCAGAACGGCGAGGCGCCGCGATAGACAAGCGCCAGCGGCAGCCCCAGCACCAAGGTCGCCGCCACGGTCTTCAGGCCGAGCAGCAGCGTGTCGCCCACCACCTTCCAGTGGAAGGCATCGAACAGGAAGCGCCGCCACTGGTTCAGCCCGAAGCCCTCCAGCTTCTCGTCCGTGTAGAAGCTGACGACGAAGAGCATGAGCAGCGGCGCGACGAAGAAGGCCGCGTAGGCGAGCGCCAGCGGCAGCGCCGGTGCCCAGAGCGCCAATCTCCCTCCCCCGCTTGCGGTGGAGGGCCGGGGTGGGGGTGGCGCCGATGTGGTGGAACGATCCACCCCCACCCCACCCCTCCCCCGCGCGCGGGGGAGGGAGTCCGCCAGGTTCACTTCGCCATCTCGCGGTTGAACCGCTCGATCCAGGGACCGCGCAGCGGGTTGATCCTGGTCCAGTCATGCGTGTTGAAGCGCGCCATCTCGTCCAGGCTGCGCATCGGCAACCCGGCGCCGAGCGTGACGCCGCTGTTCACCGGCACGAAGTTGTATGGCGCCTTCTGCAGCGCGTCCTGCGCGCCGCGGCTGACCACCACGTCGATATACTTGTAGGCATTGTCGATGTTCTCGCTGCCCCTGGCGATGTGCAGCGTGGTGAAGAAGGCGGAGGCGCCGGTCGACGGCACGGCGAATTCGATATCGACGCCGCGGTCCTTCAGCGTCGTCACCGTCTGCGTGTTGGTGTACATCACGTCGCACTGGCCCTGCTGGAACAGGCCCGGCATGGCGGCCGGCGCGCCCACCGCGGCCAGCTTCGGCAGCACCTTCTTCAGCTCCGCCAGGGCGGGCTCGATGTCCGTCTCGCTGCCGCCGAAGACCTTGGCGATCTCGATGAGGCTGATGGTGCCGAAGGTGGTCTGGAAGCCGGTGATCCCCAAGCGCGAGACCCAGGGGTCGCGGAACAGGTCGGCATAGCCGCCCGGCTTCGGCACCTTCTTCGGATTGTAGGCGATGCCCACCACCTGTGCGGCGCAGCCGACGCCCCAGTCATCCACCAGGATGTCTGGCAGGGCGGCACGGTTGCTCAGCTTCGCGGCGTCGAAGCGCTCGAACATGCCGCGCTCGATGCCCGTCACGCGCGGCCCGGGATCGAGCACGAAGCAGTCGAAGGGCGGGGCGCCGCGGCTGGCGGCGGATTTCGCGATCTGGTCGACCGCGAAGAGCGGCTGCATCTCCAGGTCGATGTTGTGCATGCGCTTCAGGGGCGGCGCGACGTGCTCGCGGTAGGCCTCCTCCCAGGCGCCGGGATAGATGGCGCTGGTGACGCTGCCGCCGCGACGCTGGGCGCGTGCCAGCCGTGGTGCGGCGAGGGCGGCGGTTGCGCCAAGCAGCGCGGCGCGGCGCGGGATGCGGGGGATCATGGCGGTCACTCCTCCGGGCGGTCGTCGTCGGTGCGGCGGAACAGGGCGGGGCGGACATCCGGCGCCAGCCCGATCCAGGCCGTGGCGCCGAGGTCCGGGATGGCGCCGCGGCGCGGTTCCGTCAGGCGCAGGCGGGTGCCGCCGGCGGCCACCACCTCGCGGATGGTCTGGCCGCCGAGCGGAACCGAGAGGCCCACCTCCACCGGGATGCGGTCCTCCGCCGGTGCGGCGTGCAGCAGCAGCTGCTCCGGGCGGATGGTCAGCAGCATCGGCGTGCCGGCAGGCGGCGGGCGCTCCTGCATCGGCATGCCGATCTCGGCGCCGCCGTCCAGGCGCAGGCGCACCCGGTCGTTGGCCCAGCCGGCGACGGTGCAGGGCAGGCGGTTCGTCGTGCCGATGAAGCCGGCGACGAAGAGGTTGGCGGGCGAGTCATACAGCTCGACCGGCGCGCCGAGCTGCTCGATGCGGCCGCGGCGCATCACCGCGATGCGGTCGGCGACGCTCATCGCCTCGTCCTGGTCGTGCGTGACCAGGATGGCGGTAAGGCCCAACTGTCTCTGCAGCCGCTTGATCTCGATCTGCATGTCGAGCCGGAGCGAACGGTCGAGCGCGGCGAAGGGCTCGTCCAGCAGCAGCACCTCGGGCTCGATGGCCAGGGCACGGGCCAGCGCCACGCGCTGCTGCTGCCCGCCCGAGAGCTGCGCCGGCCGCCGGTCGCGGAAGCCGCCCATCTGCACCATCTCCAGCAGCTCGGCGACGCGGGTGGCGATGCGCTCGCGCGGCGCGCGGCGGGCGCGCAGCCCGTAGGCGACGTTCTCGGCGACGCTCATGTGCGGGAACAGCGCGTAGTTCTGGAACACGATGCCGACGCTGCGGCGGTTCGGCGGCAGGTCGTCGATGCCGCGGCCATCGAGCAGCACCTGGCCGGCGTGCTGGCGGACGAAGCCGGCGACGGTGCGCAGCAGCGTGGTCTTGCCGCAGCCGGAGGGGCCGAGCAGCGCCAGCACCTCCCCCGCACGCACGGCGAGATCCACGCCGTCCAGCGCGGTGAAGGCGCCGTAGCGCACCGTCAGGCCGAGCACGTCGAGCGTGTGGCCCCGCAGGGCGGAAGCGGCCTCGGGCGCCGGGGTCAGGTTGGCAGGACGGAACAGCAAGGCGGACTCCGGTCGGGTCGCGCGCGGTCGGGATCGCCGCCTGGTGGCAACCATCGTGCCATCCGTGGTCCGGACACAAGCCCTCGCATCGATGCCGTCGATGCGCCCAGGAAACAGGCACGGCACCAGGATGCTGCCCATCGGCGCGGCAGCCTGGCAGGGCTTTGCGCAAACCTGCCCGCGTGCAATCCTGCAGGCGATGCCGCGCGATGCCACCGACGCTGTCCTGCCATCGCACCAGCGCGCCAGTGGCCGCTTCGTCCTGGGCTTCGCCGTGGGGCGTGATGGCCGCGGCACGGTGCTGCGCCACCTGGACCAGCAGGCGCCGCTGCGCGTGCTCTTCCCCGATCCCGAACCGGGCGACCCGATCCTCGGCGCCATCCTGAACTGCGCCGGCGGCCTGGCCGGCGGCGACGCGCTGGACCAGGCGGCGCGGCTGGGCCCGGGCACACGCGTCACGCTCAGCAGCGCCGCGGCCGAGAAGGTCTATCGCAGCCTTGGGCCCGAGACGCGCGTCGCCACGCGCCTCGCGCTCGGCGCCGGGGCGGTGCTGGAATGGATCCCGCAGGAGACCATCCTGTTCGATGCCGCGCGCTTCTGCCGCAGCACCACGGTGGAACTGGGCGAGGCGGCGACGCTGCTGGCGGCGGAGACCCTGGTCTTCGGCCGTGCCGCGCGGGGCGAGCG
Organism: Acetobacteraceae bacterium; assembly: GCA_019750465.1. Lineage (GTDB taxonomy): Bacteria > Pseudomonadota > Alphaproteobacteria > Acetobacterales > Acetobacteraceae > JAIEOP01. The sequence continues at coordinate 46,185 of JAIEOP010000052.1, forward strand.
GCTCCGGCGCGGCTTCGTGCTGGACCGCTGGCATCTGCGGGATGCGGCCGGCGCGCTGCTCTGGGCCGATGCGCTGGAACTCGGCGGCGACATCGAAGCCGCGCTGGACGCGCCCTTCGGCTTCGACGGCGCGGAGGCGCTGGGCACGGTGCTGCTGGCCGCGCCGGAGGCCGGCGCGCGGCTGGCGATGCTCCGCGCCCTGCCGGCGCCG
>JAIEOP010000332.1 GCA_019750465.1 Acetobacteraceae bacterium
TGGCGCCAGGTGCGCGGCGTGATGGAGCGGCACGCCATCACCGGGGCGGCGCTGCGCAGCGCCGATGCCCGCTGGCTGGACGAGCGGCGCGCGATGCTGGGCGCCGAGTTCGGCGGCGAGGCCGGGGCGGTGCTGGTGCTGGACGGGGCGGAGCATGCGGTGCGCGGCCCGATGGCGGCGCTGGACCGCATCCTGGCGCAGGGCCGCAAGGGGCTGACCATCCAGCGCTTCAAGGGTCTCGGCGAGATGAACCCGGAGCAGCTCTGGAAGACCACCCTCGATCCGGCGGTGCGCACCCTGCTGCAGGTGCGCGTCGAGGACGTGGAGGATGCGGAGCAGATCTTCTCCACCCTGATGGGCGACGTGGTGGAGCCGCGCCGCGCCTTCATCACGGACAATGCGCTGAAAGTGGCGAACCTCGACGTGTAGCGGTGTAGGGACACTCTGTAGTCTTCCGTTTCGCCGAATAAGCGTCCGCGACGGCTCTGATTGCGGCAGCCGTCGTGGATGTCCTTGTCAACACTGTGGATGGTTGGATGTTGCGAGCCGTCGCCTTGCGCGGTCCGGCAGTGCCCAGCCAGTGTCGGCTCGCTTCCTGGTCGCGAGCGCCAGCACCACTCATTCGAGCGGCCTAGGGAAGCGGGCGAGAGTTACCGAACGTAGGCCCGGGCAGCCCGAGCGACGTCGTCGAGGCGTCCATCCCTAAGCGCCTGCAGCGGCGTGCACGGGCCTAGGTTCGGATCATCGTCGAGCAGCCACTGCAAGGCCGCCCAGCCGCCCTCCCCAGTTTCCAGGAAGGGCTGGATCGCGCTGTCGATGCCGCAGATGACCCTCGGGCGGTCTGACGCCTCCTCGATCTGGAACGCTGGCACGACTACGTCTCCGTCCAGACCCGTCATGCCGAGGAGGGTGCCGCAGCGGATGCATAGGCGAACCTGCTCAGGTGTAGTCCCCAGGCGCTTCGCCGCCGCGTCCAGCGTCATGGCCCCGCCTGCGCGGTGAAGCAGGTCCTTAGAGACGGCGCCGAACCCCTGAACTTCATCTGCCATAGGGTTGATGGTGGTCACATCGATGGCGTGCATCAACCTCGATTCGAGTCGAGGACCATCGCATCCATTGGGGTGGCGCTTCAGGTATAGGTTGGTGATCCGGGCGGGTTCGGCGCGCATGCGCCTGAATACCACGTAGAGTCTCGCCGCTGACTGTACTGTCGAGGGGCAGACGGCGCTTTCGCCGCGGATGACATTTCTCACCGACTCCGCGCCCTATGGTAGAATAATCACGGCACTGCCACGGCTGGCGCCACCGGACAGGACGGTGACGCCTGACATGTGGCGAGGACCAAGGCGCAGCCAACGCCCAGAACACCATTTTAGCCTGAGGTTCCCCCCAAATGGTCCCCCATGCGCGCTTCTTGGAACTGCTGCAGGATATCGAGCCAAGCGCCACCACGAAGGCCAATGCGGCCTCCGCCCACCGTGCGCTGCGCGATCATCTCTGGGCCGACAGCAAGTTCAAGCCGCTGATGGTCACGGACTTCCTCTCGGGTTCCTACAAGCGGGACACGGCGATCCGTCCGCGGAAGGTCGACGGCGTCGTGACCCGGCCCGACGTGGACACGATCGTGGTCACGAACCACCAGCTCACCGACGATCCGAAGGAGGTGGTTGACGCGCTGTTCTGGGCCGTGCGGCGTGGCTACTCGGACATCCGCAGACAGGCTCGGTCGGTCGGCATCGTGACGCCGCTGGCCGACATGGACGTTGTGCCGATCATCGATCCCTTCGGGAACGGCGACTACTACATCCCAGACCGGAAGCAGGAGAAGTGGCTCAGTACGAACCCGCCTAAACACACGACTTGGACGACGGACGTCAACGCCGATTCGGGCGGCCGCTTCAAGCCGCTGGTGAAGCTGATGAAGTGGTGGCGGCGGCACAACCCGACGGTGGCGAAGCGGCCGAAGGGCTTCGTGCTCGAGTGCTTCGCCGCCGAGTGTATGGACCGGAAGGAGGCTCATTTCGGCGAGCTTTTCGTCGGCACGCTTGAGCAGATCGACGCGAAGTATGGCTTTTACTCTGCGGCCGGAATGCTCCCGCACGTCGAGGACCCCGGCGTGCCGGGCAACTCCGTCCTGAGCGGCATGACGGTCGAGGCGTTCCAAGGCTTCATGGCCAAGGTGAAGGACCACGCTGCGTTGGGGCGCCGAGCGCTGGCCGAGAAGGACATGGAGAAGGCTACGCAGCATTGGAAGACCATCTTCGGGCCGCGTTTCCCGGCAACCGAAGCGCGGGCGGCCAGCGGCCTGCTACGCGCCGCAACGGCCCCTGCGCCTCGGGCACCCACCGCCGGGCTCCTCGGCTCCGGTGGAGGGTTGTCATTTCCTGATCGGCCGATCACCCCCGTGAAGCCCGCCGGGTTCGCGTGATCTGGTTCCTCCAAGATATCGGCCGCCTCAACCGCGAGCGCCAGGAGTTTGAGGCTCTGCAGGTGCGGGCGCCCTGGATGAGTCCACCCGTCTGGCGTTTTGAGAACGGCGCCCTGGAGGTCGACCTGGACGTCAAGGCCGGGGAGCAGGTCTACCCTCTGAGGTTGCGGTACCCCAGCGCATTCCCGGCATGCCCGCCCTCCGTCTTCCCACGGGATCTAGAGGTTCGCTGGAGTACCCACCAGTACGGAGTGGGGGGCGAACTCTGCTTGGAGATCGGGCCGGACAACTGGAGGCCAGAAACCGCCGGGGCGCAGATGATCGAGAGTGCCCACCGCCTCCTCGAGGCCGAACGTCCGGGATCGGTAGCCGCTCCGGCGCGGGAGGTACCGTCGCGCCATCGCCTTACGCCAGGCCAAGAGCTGCGCGGTATCTACGACCGCTTCCTTCTAACTTCCGGGCTCTTGGATCGCCTCTCGAAGTGCGGTCCTGGGACCGTGCTTCGGATGGATGTTCTCTTGGTGGGGCGCGGCCTTGCCCGCACCGCCGTCATCGTTGGGCTGCGCCAGGCGGGCGAGGCCGACTGGAGAGATCCTGAGGTTCCTTGGCAGGCGCTAGCGCGACACCAATACGTTTGGTCTGGTCTGGCGGTCCGGGTTCCCGATGGAGCGCCCCGGCCATCGGTGGGTTCGACTGCGGACTTGAGCGGTCTCCTTGCCTCGCTCGGCACTCCTGTGCCGGAGGACAGCCTGTCGACCCGTGGCCACGAGTTCTTCCTCTTCTTCGGACCGGGGATCGAGCCAACGCTGGTTTGGCCGCTGTCGTCAGGAGGCCGCGTAGTCACGCACGACCCGGTCCCCGCTGAAACTCCCGGGGCTAGTCGACTTGATCCGGGACACGAAAACCTATCCGCGCGGCGGGTCGGCGTGGTTGGCGCAGGGTCGGTCGGCTCCAAGGTCGCTACCTCTTTGGCCCGTACGGGCGTGGGACGGTTCCTGCTGCTAGACGGCGACGTCCTCCTCCCGGGCAATCTCGTCCGCCACGACCTCGACTGGGCTTCGGTAGGTGGGCACAAAGTGGACGAGCTGGCGTGGCGCCTAGCCGTCGTGCGCCCGGGTGCGGACATCAGCATCAGGCGGGCGATCCTGACGGGGCAAGAGGCGAGCGCGAGCGTTGCGGCCGCCTTGGACGATCTCGCCTCCTGCGACCTCATCGTCGAGGCCACGGCTGACGGGAGGATCTTCGGCCTCGTCGGGAGCCATGCCGCCGCGCGCGCGAAGCCAATGGCGTGGGCAGAGGTGCTCGAAGGCGGGATCGGCGGTTTGGTGGCGCGCTCGCGTCCGGGCCAGGAGCCGACGCCGCTGACCATGCGGTCCCGCATTCTCGACTGGTGTTCAGGGATGGGGGAGCCCTGGGACCGGACTGGGTCCGGCTACGCCAGCACCGGCGATGACGGAACTCCCCTCGTTGCCGACGATGCGGACGTTGGCGTGATCGCGGCCCACCTCGCCCGGCTAGCGATTGACACCCTGCTCGGTCGCACCCCGTCCGAATTCCCCCACGCGGCCTACTTCGTCGGACTGAGGCGGTCGTGGATCTTCCGCGAACCGTTCGACACTCACCCAGTGGAGGTCGGGGGTCCGTCGGAAGAGCCCGGGCGGGCTGAGACGCCGGATGAGGTGGTTCGGGAGAACGTCGCCTTCCTTGTCAGCCTTCTGCCGGATCAGACCGATGCAACTGATCCTTCCGCCTGAGATCGGGCAGCGCGTCGTCGAACAGCTCCGCGTCGCCGGTTCACGCGAGACCGGGGGGCTGCTCATGGGAGAACACGTCGGCCCGGACACCTTCCGGGTTCTCGACCTCACCGTCGACCAGGGTGGGGGTTCCTTCGCCCGGTTCCTTCGCAATTTCCGCCGCCACGGCCGCGGCCTCTTCGACTTCTTTCGGAGGACGGGCCGCCAGTTCCAGCGGTTCAACTACCTCGGCGAGTGGCACTCTCATCCGTCATTCGGTCTCGACCCCAGCGGCACGGACCTCGCCACGATGCGGGGCATCGTGGACGACCCGCATGTCGGCGCGAACTTTGCCGTCCTCCTTATCGTCCGCCTCTCGCCACATGGTATTCTCGAAGCGCGGGCGACCCATCACCTGCCATCCCGCCCGGAGGCGCTGCCGGTGGACCTTGTCCTCGAAGGCGTGGCGTGAAGTGGAGCGTTGATGTCGAAGGACGATCCCCTGTCGGTCATGAACCCGGAGGCGCGGGGCGGCGACATCGCGGAAGGCGGCTTCCGCGCCCAGGACCACCTCACCCTCGCCCGGATCCCCGGATGGCTCGCGCAGGACGGCTTCGACAGCATGATCCGCGAGGCCCACGGGGACGCCGAGGCGGCGTTCCACGTCCCGGGGACGGGGATCACCCGCGAGTTCGTCGAGTACAAGGACTACGAGATTCAGCCTGCCGGGCTGCGGGACGAGATCGCGCGTTTCCAACGGATGGCGGAGGGGACCGGCGTTGCCTACCGCCGCTTCGTGCTGTCGACCCGCGGCCTTTCGCCGACCCTTCGCCCCGTGCACGCGGCCCTCGATCGGGTCAGGGGCGCGTTGCCCTTCTACGCTGACGTCCCTGCTATCGCGGACGCCTCCTATGCCGACTACGAGGCAGCCGCCGCGAAGGTCGGCCTCGACGCGGTGGCGGCCCGCTTCGTATTCGACCGGGTTGTCCTGGAGCCCGATGCTCCGGCCGCCGAGACCCTCGCGGCCGTCCTTTTCGACGAGGCGATGCGGCGCGCGTTCCCCGCATCAGCCGACGCGAGCGGGCGCCAGATGACCGCCGCGCGCGAGGCGCTGGCGGCGCTCATCGTCTCGAGCAAGGCACTTCCGATCGCGCGAGGCGCCATCCTGGACGCCCTGGCGAGCGGGCTGCCCGAACTCGCAGACGAGCTACGCGCCGCCCCGGTCCGCCTGCACACGTCAATCGATCCGTCGGAGGCACGGACGCCCGGCCCGATCCGAATGGAATGGGACAACCTCTTCGGCGGAGAGGCCCGGCGGTATCCGCCCTCGGCCGAATGGGACCGACAGGTCGTGGGTGAGATGGCGGCCCTCAGGGACTGGATGGTCGCCTCCGGTCGACCGCGGTCGGTGGTGCTCTCGGGCCATCGGCGTCTTTCCGCCTCGGTCGCGGTTGGCCGGTCGTTGTCGGCGGTGGCCGGGTTCCGCGTCACGATGGATTACCGGGGCGAGGCCTGGCGGACGGATAGCTACCCGCCCGAGAGGGAGAGGCCCTATCCCTGGCATGAGGAATATCACCCAGGCGAGGTGCCGGGGGGCGAACTCGCGGTCGGCATCGGCATCATCAATGACGTCCGCCCCGAGGTGATTTCCCACCTCGATCGCTACCGTAAGGGAACTGCCCGGCTGTTCCTCTACTCCGCGATCCCTCTCGCGTCCGACGCCCACGCGAACGGGGCGGTTAGCCTCGCCAAGACGGCGATCCAGCGCGGGCTCCAGCGTGCGGGTGCGCGCCGTCTCGCGCTGTTCCTTGCCGTCCCCGCCCACTTCGCCCTGTTCCTAGGCCATCGGCTGAACGCGACGGCGCCGGTCACCTGCCACGAGCGCGGTTCGGACGGATACGTGGCAACGTGCAGCTGCTGACCGATGGCCGACCGGCTCGATGTATCCACCGGCACGTCAGGATACCGGGACCAGGTCAGGCTCGACACTCTCCACGATCCCGGAGCAGCCCATGCGCGATAGCCTTTGCCTAGGAGCTCCGGCATAACTGTGCAGACCAACCCTTCCTAGAGTTCGACCGACCTTCGGAAGGCACAAGCAGGGCAGTGTAGAACGGGAAACTCAGCCGAATTAGTTGCGATCCGACCTTCCGGTCCGTCACGCTGGGACGAGTGCGTCACCTCGGACTAGCAGCTTGGATCGGACCATGAACGCTCAGACACAGCCCCTAGTCGATGTCGCTGAAGTCTATCGTCAACAGAACATGCGCTTCACGCGCCTCAACGATATCCTTCACCGGACGCCGCCGACCTTCTCTGCGCTGATCGGCGGGCTTTGGTACTTCGCGTTCCAGCAAATGGACCAGCGCCCAGTACTCGCCGCCCTGGTCTTCATCGTGGCTGCGCTGGTCGGGCACGCTGGCATCAACGTGTTCAACCGCCTTCGCGTCTTCATCACTGCCTACCTGGACAGCATCGCCCGGTTCGAGAAGCCGCATGAAATGCCGCGTCCCGCCGGGACGTCGATTGCACGGTACGTCATTCGATTGCTCGGCTTGGCCATGGCGTTGTCGGTCGCAGGCGCTCTTTGGAGTCTCGCAGGGGCGTTCGGCTTTCGCCTCTGACCACGCGCTCACGTCGCGGAAAGCTCGAAGTGCCATCACCCAATGCCAGATGCGAGGGTAGAGCAGCCCAATACGGCATGCGTCCCACCATCGGCTGCGCGCAACCTGCCACTCAGCAGGAACTATTCTCGCGGCAGCGACACGTTGGCGTCGGTCCTCAAGCCGTTTCTCGTGAGGCCGAAGGGAGCTAGCGGAACGAGCGCCGAAATGCCTCGCGATAGGTGTCCGGCGAGGAAGATGCTTGCGCCCCCAGTTCCTCTACCTCTTCACGGGTTACCTCCCGGAGTTCCTCGATCGCCACGAAGGGTCCTTCGAAGAGTCCGGGCTCCCGAGCGGCGTCCTTTTCAGCATCCTCGCGGGTGCGGTGCATCGTCCCTTGGAGGGTTCGCGTCGAGCCGCCGTCGCGAAGCGCCACGAAATGGAACTCCTCGTCCCGCGAGTTGCCGAAGAACATGCGCCCGTCGTGTTCAGCGACGAAAAAGCGATGGGTCATCCCAGCCTCCATTGGATCAAGCGGCCTAGACCGGCAGATATCCTGAAGACCACTTTGCCGCTCCTGGTCGCAAGCCGCGCTCATGCCGGAACGTGCATCGATGTCCTGGTCTCGTCCACGGCTCAATGTCCGCTTGGTCATTGAAGAAGTCTGGCCCCAGACGCTTGGAAAGAAATTTTTCGCGCCCGCACTTCCGTGATTTGCCGCTCGCCGTGACAGGGTATGGAGCGGTACGGAGGCGACGATGCAGATCATGATCACCTACGACGATGGCAGCGGCGAAGTTGTTGACGCGCGGCTTGAGGGTGATGTGGTGTCCGTCGGCCAGAGGTGGGTACCGGGCATCCTCACGGCCGAGCCGGAGCGCTGCTACTTCAAGTCCGATTACTTCGGGTGCGCGCTCAACGAGGGACACGAGCGGGAGGGCGTTGTCCGCCCCGAGCCGGGCGACGTGGACCCGGACACCGGAAAGCCGGAGTGGATGGGCTTCACGTGGAAGCTCCTGGGCAATGAGGCCGACGAGTGCCGCCGCAAGATGGCGCACTGGATCGACCGGATCGGCGGCTCCTTCGACCCCGAGAAGACGGGCGCCGACTACCTCCACGGCGGCCTGCTCCATGTCCTCGAGAAAGAGGAGATGACCTCCTACGACCGAGACCGGCAGTGCTGGACCACCTATCTCGACAACCCTAGCGCCGAAGCCGTCCCTCTGCTTCGGGAGCGGGGCTTCGACCCCCCGGCCGACTGGGAGGTCACGTCTGGCGTCAGGCCGTGACCCCCGGCTGACCACAAAACAGCTGCGGTCGCGGGGCGGTCCGATCCATTCTCGGCAACGCGGACTGACGGAGACGGGTGATGGCGGAAGAGTCGGAGGACCAAGTGCTGGCGAAGGTTCCGGTGACGCTCGTGCGTGACGACGGACGCAGGCACCATGCCCACCTGCTGCGCCTCCGGGACGCCCGGACCGGCGACGTCTCGACCGTCCTGCCGTTCGGCTACTTCGGCGACCCCTCTGTCAGCCACGAGCTCTACGAGGCGCTCGAGCACGTGGCGAACGAGATCAACAACGCCTCTCGGCCCGTGCGGTCCGGCTCGGGCTTCATTCACCCGAATGGCGCAGGTGCGCGCGAGGTCCGTTTTGCCTGGAGCGCGAGCCGCCCGGAGCCGTACGAACCTGAAGGCGTCATGCACCCTGACACGGATGCGCTTCCCGGTTCTCCGCTCAGGGGACCCTGACAGCAACGCGCGGGGGCGAACTCATCAGGGGCGAGACGGACATGGACGACACGGTTGCTCGGGAACGGGAGGAGGTGGTCCAGATCTCGTCGGTTCGGCTTCTGAATGAAGGTGAACCGCTCGCCACGGCCTTCGATGAGGAGCGCCTTCGTAGGGATTACCCGGATGTACTGGAGCGGTTCGACGACGGCCCCCTCGATGCCGACGAACTGCGAGAGGCAGTTGGGGAAACTTGGCGCCATTACCTTCTCGAGGACGCTTTCGCTGAGGTAAACCTCGACGACGGAAGCGCCACGACGCTACGCACGTCGGACATCATCGACTGGAACGGAAGCTGCTGCGATGTAAGCGTCAGCCGAACTCCACGGGTGGTGGGGTGTGCTGAGCGCGTTTGAGCCGCTTGATGCGGTGTTTCTGATAGGCGGCGATCTCGCGGGTGAGCGGGTGCCTGGGGTCGAAGTCGAGATGTGTGATCGAGGTGACGACGAGGTTTCCGCTCTGATCGTCGCCTTCTCGGGCGAGGTGGCAGACGATGCCGCCCTCGTCCCCGGCGTGGTCGACGCGGGTGATCTGGCACGTCGCGGCGAGCGACAAGGCTGGGTTCTGCTCCCGGAGCGAGGTGAGCAGGCGTGGTGTCAGCCGGGCAGGCATCGGCAGGGCCTCCCGCAGGCGGGTCAGCAGGCGGTCGACCTGATCGGGATGGTCGATCACGCTCTGCCCTCCAGGCGGATCTTCCAGGGCAGGAGTTCATCGAGGCGGTCGATGGTGTGCCCGCGCGCCAAACGGTCGAGCACGGTGGCGATGTAGGCCTCCGGATCCAGCCCATTCAGCTTGGCGGTCTCTGCGACGGTGTAGATGATGGCCGCGCGCCTGCCGCCCTCGTCGGAGCCCAGGAACAGGAAATTCTTGCGCGTCAGAGCGATCCCGCGCAGCAGCCGCTCGGAGAGGTTGTTGTCGATCGAGAGCCTGCCATCCTCGAGGTAGCGCGCGAGCGCGTCCCAGCGGTTCAGCGCGTACTGCATCGCCTTGCCGAGGGTCGACTTGCCGGACAGGCGGCGCCGTTGCGTCACCAGCCAGTCGTGCAGATCGTCGAGCACCGGCTTGCTGCGGGCCTGGCGCACTGCGCGGCGGACCTCGGCGGGCTGGCCGTTGATCTCGGCCTCGATGGCGTAGAGGGCGGCGATGCGCCGCAACGCTTCCTCGGCGAGGTCCGACTTCGTCGCCTCGAACACCTCGAACAGCTTGCGCCTGACATGCGCCATGCAGGCGACATGGGTGATCTGCGCCGCGCGGTTGCCGCGCGGTTGGGTCAGCGCGTCGTAGCCGGTGTAGCCATCGGCATGCAGCCAGCCCTCGAAATCCTCGAGGTGCCCACGGGGTCGCTCGCCCTTGCGGTCAGGCGAGTACTGGTAGAATGCCGCGGGCGCACCGTCCCCCCGCCAGGGTCGCGGATCGAAGGCATAGACCCAGAACCGGCCCTGTCGTGTCCGGCCGCGCCCCGGCGCCAGCACTGCGATCGGCGTGTCGTCGGTCCAGATGATGCCATGCGACAGCGCGTAGGTGCCGATCGCCTCGGCCAGGCGGCTCAGCCACCAGGCACCGCGGCCGACCCAGTCGGCCAGGGTCTGGCGCTCGATCTCGACACCCTCGCGCGCCAGGATCGCCGAAAGCCGGTACAGCGGCAGGCCGTCGAGGTACTTCGACACCAGCACATGCGCGAGCAGGCCGGGACCGGGCCGTCCCCTCTCGACCGGCAGGTCCGGCGCAGGCGCCTGCAGCACGGCCTCGCAGGCCCGGCAGGCATAGCGCGGGCGGACATGGCAGATGACCTTGAGCCGGGCCGGGATCTTCTCCAGAACCTCGGTGACGTCGTCCCCAAGCTTCGTCAGGCGATTGGGATCGGTGCAGCCGCAGCGGCAGGCGAATACCGGCTCGTGCAGGATGGTCTCGCGCGGCAGGTGCTCGGGCAGCGGCTTGCGCAGCGCGGGGCGGCGCGACGTGCCCGGCTGACCCTTCGCCTTGGTCTTGGCCTCCGCCGCGGCGGCAGCCTGTGCCTGGTCCTCCTCGGCATCGCCAATCAGCATCTCGAGCTGGCCGATCTCGGCCGCCAGCTTCTCCGATGATTTGCCGTAGCGATCCCGCCGCAGCGCCGCGAGCTGGACCTTCAGCTTCTCGATCTCGAAGCCCGCATTACGCAGCTCGGCCTCGCGGGCAGCCAGCTGTGCATCGCGCGCCGCGAGTTGCGACCGCAGGGCGGCGATCTCGGCTTCAGGCGTTGCGAAGGACGTTGCATCCACGCCGCGATTCTACGCGACGTGATCGGCACGGCAATTCCCGATCGACTACACCGTCGCCGTCGGACGCACCGTCCAGGCAGGCATACGCCAGTCGATGCCCTCCACCAGCATCGAGAGCTGCGCCGCGGTCAGCGTCACCGCGCCGCTCTGCGCCTGCGGCCATACGAAACGGCCCTTCTCCAGGCGCTTCGCCACGAGGACGAGGCCCTGCCCATCCCAGACGAGGATCTTCAGCAGATCACCACGGCGCCCGCGAAAGCAGAACATCGCGCCGCTGTAGGGATCCTGCGCCAGTACGGTCTGGACCAGCGCCGCGAGCCCGTCGAAGCCCTTGCGCATGTCCGTCACGCCGCAGGCCAGGAATACCCGCGTGCCAGGCGGCGGGCCCAGCATCAACGACCACCGAGCTCGGCCAGCACCAGGCGCAGCATGGCCGGGTCGATCGCACCCGTCACCCGGATGCTGGCGCCCGATGGCAGTACGATCTCCAGGCTGCCCGTCGTCTCAACGACAGCCGCCGCCGTGGATGGAGGAGGCAAGGCAGGTGGCGGCTCCGGCACCACCTCCACCGGAGCAAACCCCGCCATCGCCGTCGCCAGCATCTGCTTGCGCCAGGTGTAGAGCTGGCCCGTGCTCACCCCGTGCCGGTCAGCCACGGTCTGGACGACCACCCCGGGCTCGAGCGTCTCTCGCACGATCCGGAGCCGGTCCTCCAGCGGCCAGTTCCGCCGCCGAACAGCGCGCACGTGAACCTCGACCGCTGGGTCCGAGCTCTTGCCAGGACCGCTCTTACGACCGTCGTATGAGCGGCTTGCGAGTGGAGGGGGCGATGGCGCGTCATCCGGCATCCCAGCGGAATCCACGACGCCGCGTAGTCAGCACAAGGTGGGGACCGGCTGACGCTTACGCTGCGATGGATGCCTCGTCTTCCACGACGAGAACTTCCTGTATCTCATCATTCACAAGGTGTCGGGGCAGGCTGGCTCGCTTGGTATTTGGGAAGCGAGTCAGCGGAAGTGGGTCTTCACCTACTCGGATGAGGGCTTCTGCGTCGAGGCGCTGATCCGCATCCCGTCAACCGAGCACTTCGCTGGTTGGGCTTCGTACCACTACCCCTGTGTCGGGCGGCACGGCGACTTCCTTTTCCTGTGCGGCACGGATGGCTGCTACAGCGACAAGGGCTTCGATGAGGTAGATGCCTGCCACACGGACCTGGCTACGTCATGGATGGAAAGCGATATGCACTGGGACTCTCCGGTGACGCTGTCGTTCGCACCGGAGCAGCAGATCCTGCGCTTGCAGGAGCGGGACCGAACTCGCCTCTACTCCCTGCCGCGCTCGGTCCCTAGGCGCGACTCCTGAACGCCAGTCGTGTCCATTTGACCTCAGCTGCTCCGAGCAGGCTCGGCTCTTCGTCCAACCTGCGCGCCAGCGTCAGCCCCCCCTCCGTGGCCAAGCCGATCGTCTCCTCGGCGCCCACGTCGAACATCCGGCGTCCCGCCGGGATCGGGCCATGCCGGAGCGCCATGGCTAGCACGCCGCCCGGCCGCACCAGCGCGGACACGTGCCGCATGGCCCGGAGCCGCTCGGCCTCGTCGAGGTGCATCCAGACCGCGGTGACCATAACCACGTCGAACGCGACGCCGCGCCGCGCGACGCGATCCAGGTCCGGCAGCGCGTCGTCCAGCCACTCGATCCCATCCAGGGGGTGCAGTTGCTGCGCCCGCCCGCGCAGTTCGGCCGTCGGCTCGACGGCCAGCACCCGATGGCCCATGGCGGCGAAGCCCGCCGCATCCCTGCCTGAGCCCGCCCCGACGTCGAGGATGCTCCCCGGTGCGGTCGGCAGGAGGTCGAGCATCCAGCCGTGCAGGTCGGCGAACCGGATGCTCTCGTACTGGGCGACCAGCGCCTCCGCTTGCGCGGCGTAGCCCTCGGTTCCAGGCACCATCCCTGTCTCCGGCTCCGCCAGCATCATCGAGATCCGTCGCACCTAGGGGGCCGCCTTCGCGGCTGACGGAATCTTTGCCGCCCGCTCCGCGGTCGCCTCGACCTTCGCCTGCGCGCCGGATCGCGCGTCGCGGCGCTTGCGCATGAGTTCCTGGAGCTCGGCCATGCGAGGTCCCCGACCGTCCTGGGTCACGATGCCCGAGGCCAGCAGCCTGCGGTCGAACTCCAGCTGCTCCTCCCGCTCCGGGGTGTCCTCCGGAAGGAAGCGGCCCTTCAGGTAGAGCACCAAGCCCTCTGGCCGGTCGACGGTGATCCGGGCCCGACCGAGATCCACGCGCGTGGTCTCCGAGATGACCGGCAGGCGTGCGGAGGCGTCGAGGCACTGGATGAACGTCAGTCGCGGCGCGCCGACCTTCATGTCCACGAAGTCCGCGCCCTCGACGCCTCCTCGCAGCAGGCCTCCGCAGAGAGCGCGGAGACGGACAGCAGGCGGCATCCTTTCGAGCGTGGACACTGCGAAGCGGAAGGTCTCCTCGTCGCGCATCGCGCCCAGCCCAGCAGCGACGGCAGACTCGACGCCTTCCGCGATCGCTTCGGGCTTACCGGCCGAGAACATGAGCCGTCGCGCCTCCTCTAGGACGGCGGCGTGGCTGCCAAACAGCGTACGGACATCCCGCTGCAGGGACCGCGCGAGGGTCGCGTAGCGCGGTGCCCCTGGAAACATCAGCATAGCGAAGCGGATCAGAAGGTCCTCGCGCCGCCCGGCCGCCGCAGCGGCAAGTTCCTGCTGGTCGAATAGATCCGACAGACAGAGTGACGTGGCACGCGCGGGGGGCACCTTGGCTGCCTGAAGGCGCTCGATGAGTTCGACAGGGAACTCCTCGGCGTCGAGGGCGCGTCCCCGCTGAACCATCGCCACCCATAGGGCCTCCAGCTCCGGCCTTATGCGTTCGGCGAGGCCCGGTCGAGGGGCGGCGGCCTTGGACCGGTCCCGCTCCGGCGGGCGCATCCCGACCGGACGCACGATGGCCCGGGCCTGGCGCCGGAACAGGACCTCCTGTTCGAGGTCCTTGTCCCGGAACACGGCAAAGACGCCCTGGCCGATGGCGAGCGGCGCCTCACCCAGCGCCTCCTCAATGAAGTCCCGCAGCTCCTGCTGCCCGAAGTACTTCTGGAAGGTGCCGCGCGAGGTCAGGTGCCCGTCGCGGTACGGGCGCAGCGCCGTCAGGTCGGCCTTTCCCATGACCATGACGGCTACGACCATGGCGCGCCGGGCGAAGGACCAGGCCGCGCGCAGCGTCTCCGCGCGCTCGTGCCGATCCTCGACCACGTTCAGCACGAAGCCAAGGTTCACGAGGTCTGCCGCGCGGCGAGGGCCGTCCGGCGCGTGGTGGGGGTCCCAACCGAACGCCTCGAAGCCTGCCGACGTCAGCGCCGCCACGTCGTCGCCCAAGCCGCACCCGTAGTCGAAGACGGTGGTCCCCGGCGGCAGCACGCCGTGGGCGACGGCGAGCTGCATCGGCTGCGACAAGTCGCGCCGGGGGATGGCCGTCTTGTGACGGGCTACCTCGATGGCCTCGGCGCCGACCGGGACGATGGAGTGCCCCTCGACGCGCAGGCCCTTCGACGCGAGTAGGTCGGTCCACTGGCGTCGCGTGCCGATCTTCGTCGGCTCCGCGAACAGGCCGTGCTCCTCGGCGGACCGCGTCAGGGCGGCGAACCTGGGCCGCCGCGGGTCATCCGCGGGGAGCAGGGTCTCCTTCCGGTGCAGGATCGGCGGGTTCTCGCGTTTCCGGTAGTCGGTCGCCGCCGACTTGCCGGTCTCCAGGTCTACCTTCAGCGAGGCCAGCAAGGCCGGGAATGCGGCCGCGTCGAAGTCCTCGTACAGCAGCAAGGACACCGAGCCCGGCGCGAGCTTGGCCACGTTCCACTCGAAGCCGTCGGCCAGCGCGACGGCTCGCTCGACGACCAGGCGCGTCTCGTCGTCGAGCGCGCTCGTGTGCAGGTACACGGCGCCGCCCACGCGCTTGCCGCCCACCGGGCGGGCAGGGCGTGGCGTCGGCATGCTCAGGCCGCCTTGGACGCGGCCTGCGCCGCGCCAGCGACGTTGCCCCATCCGGCCGCAATGGCCTCCGCCAGCTGGAAGACCTCCTCCTCGTCGATGAAGGGCACCTGGCAGTAGACCTTCTCGTCGCTGTCGAGCTTCGCGATAAGATGGCCCTTTCCAAGCAGTCGCTCGGCTCCCTTCTCGCCGAGAGCGATGCGAGAGGAACCCTCGTCGCCGAGCCGGAGGACCAGCTTGTTGCCCAGGTTCGTCCGGAGCTGCATGGTCATCACCTGGTTGTCCGCGCGCTGGTAGATCATGAACAGATGGATGCCTGCCGCGCGCGACTTTGTGGCGATCTCGTTGATGAGCGGCTCGACTGCTTCCTTGAAATCATCGTCCTGCATCCAATTCGCAACCTCGTCGAAGAACACGAGGATGCGGGGCATCAGGCCCGAAGCGGCGGTCCCGACACGTCGGTTGAACTGGTCGATGTTGGCGACACCTGCAAGTCGCAACGTCTCGTAGCGGTCCTCCATCTCCTGGACGAGCTTCTTGAAAAGCTCGACGGCCTTAGTCTTGTCGTCGACGATGTCGTCCTTCAGGTGCGGCAACTTCCGCGCCCAGGCGTAGTCGACCCCTTTCTTGGGGTCGATCAGCCGGATCTCGACCAGCGATGGGTCATTGAAAGCGCAGACGTCCAGCATGAGGCTGGTTGCCAGGATGCCCTTGCCGCTGCCGGTGGTGCCCGACACGATCGAGTGGGGTGCCGCCCTCTCCTGATCGCCGAAGGCACCTCCGAGGGGAAGGTAGAACAGCTCGCCGTCGTCTTCCTTTTCGCCGAGAACGAACGCCATGTTCGACCTGGGTGCCGTCTGCTCCAGGCGCCGCCTGCGCCATGCTTCCGCAAGGTGCAACACGACCCGCTTCGGACGCCTAAGGCCAACTACCACCCGCCCGGCCTTCGGGCTGATGCGGATGATGTCGAGGCTGTACTTCGTGAGGAGCTCTGTCTGCTTACGCTCAAGCCAAGCCACGGTCACCGAACGACCATCGAGGTCCACAAGCCCGGAATTGGGCGTCAGGCGCGAAGCCAGCACCGGGGCGTCCATACCCTCCTTCTGGAGCGCGGACTGCAACTGCTTCACTTGAGCCTGCAGCCAGGCATCGCCCTCGTCTGTCGCTGATGCCCGCCCCATTCCGGCGAGGACCGCATGTACCTCGGGGAGCCAGCCAGTCGCGGCCGGTGGCGATGCATCGGGCGAGACTGGCCCTGGTCCCGCCTCGCCCCCACTCCCTGCGGGCGGCGCGTCGTTCCCGTTCCGCCCGACCTCGCCATCTGCGAGCTCAGCCGAACCGTCGTCGACTAGGGGCGGTGGAACCACTGCGGCCGTGTCTTCAGTCTGCTGGATCGGCGCGGGCCGCTCCGAGTCCTCGGGCCAGTCCTTCGGGGTCCAGATCTGCGACTTGGCGTCCGGCGCGAGGAGGCCACGCAGCGAGTTGGCTACGGTGCCGCGTCCGAGGATCCACTGAGCGATCCGTCGCCTCTGGGCCCTGGGTTCGTCGGCGTCCGGGACGATCGGGTTGTCGACGCCGAGGTCGCTAGTGTCGTGCACGAACACAAGGGAGTGCCCGGACATTTCCAGCCGGGTGTCCCTGGACCTGAGGTCAGCCAGCCACCGCGACAGAGGCTGTCCCCCGATTTGATCGAAAGGCTCGATATTCTCGAGAACAAGGTCCGCGATGCGGTTCCGCCAGGTGGCCGGGTCCACGGTGCCCCCCGGCGCGACCAGACGCTGGTACAGCGTCGCGTAGGTAGCCGAGAGCTGCTCGAGCGACCTGTGACGCTGCTCGGATAGGCTGGCCTGACCAACGAATTTCGCTTCCGCCACCACCAGCCGGATGCTGGGTCCCGCCGCCGTCGTGGCGAAGCAGACGCCCAGAAGGTCTGCCCGGATGCTTTCCAGGGATAGCCACGGCCAGACGTCGTCAAGGAAGAACCAGGCCACCCTGTAGTCGTCGGCTTCCGACGCGACGAGCAACTCGATCTCGCGCTGTGCCAGCACGAGTCCAAGAAGCTCTTGCGCATGGTTCGCGCTCTGCGCCGCGCGCATGACGATCGCGCCGGACAGCGTGGCCGAGGCACGATGGATCCGGCGCAGTATGCCGAGCAGAGTGTCGCTGCTCTCGGATGGCAGGGCCGTCCTGAGGTCGCCGATAAGCCGGTCGCCCAGCGCCTCCTCGCCGATCTCCGCAGAAATGATGACGTTGTGGTCGGAGCGCGGCTGGCTGAAGTGCCTGATGATCCGTCGGTCAGAGGAGCCGATCAGACGCTTGTCCGCCAGTCGGTCGAACGTCATCACCCAGTTGGCGAGCCGGTGCGCCTTCGACAGAACTTGCTGCACGCGCCCCGACTGGAACTGCACCTCCTGCATCGGCAGCCAGGGGTCACCGTCTTCGGATGCGCGCCCCTCGAGGACGTCGTGGAGTGCGTCGATGTATGCCTGCACGGGCTCGGGGTTCCCCGGCGTGGTCAGGTAGACGCCCGAGGCCGTGTCGCCCTTGTGGAAGGGCTTCCGGCGCGAACGATCCGTCGGTACGTGGGTCGCCAGATCCGACGCGCCGACACCCGACGCGCGGGTCCACTTCACCGCGGCGCGACGCGCGATCACGTCCTGCAGGACGACGATGTCGTGCCCCTTCAGCCCCGCCTGATCCAGAAGATCCTGGTTCACGATGGCCACGCGGAGCCGGGAGAGGAAGTTACGCGCGGCCTCGCTGGTGAGCGAGGCGTCCACCTCGTGGCCAATGCGGCGGTTCTGGCGCTCGTAGATGCGACGCAGACTCCCGACATTCTCATGGGTGAGAACCAGGTCGCAGCGGAGCGTCGGATCGCCATCGATCCTCCGGGCCATGCTCTCGGCCATGGAAACCGGAAGATCTTCTGACTCTGCGTCCATCAGCACGGTCGAGAAGCTCGCCTTCTCGTGCGGGCGGAGGTCGAGGTATTCCTTCGCCACGCGCTCAAATGCCGCGACCGTGTCGTCGGCAGGATCGTCCGCGAGCGCCTCGTCCGAACCATGGACAGGCGGCTCAAGGAGGCTGACTTCGGCGACACGACGAGTCTCCGCGACGAACACACCAGGCGTTCCAGGCGCAACCCCGACGTCCGCGTAGTACGTCCTGGAAAGCGCCTTGCAGAGGTTCTCCACGTACTGCGGGACCTCCGCGGCCTGGCTCGCTGGGCTGCCGACGATGCGACGGATCCCCTCCGCGAGTTGCCTGGCCTTCACGGCGATCTCGGCGAGGCGGAGCGGGTGCCATGGGGTGACGATGACCCCGGGCCTGAACCCGTCCAGGGACGCTGCGCCAATGGCCAGCAGCGGCGCCCAGAGATCCCGGACGCAGACACCTGCGCGCGCCCTCGACGCCAGCGCCCGAAGCAACTCGCCGTATCTGGCGGCTTGGAGGAGAAGGGCATCATCAGCGAGGCCCCCGCCCGTCTTCATCGCGCGGATGGCCTTCGTGTACTCCTCCTGGAAGGAATCGAAGGCTGCGCTGAGCGTTTTCGCGTCGGCGTCCTCGACGATTCTGTCCGACACCGCCCTAGCCAGGCTGCTCCGCCAGTTCTCGTCTACCCGGTGCTCGGGCTTACGGGGATCGGCCAGGCGGCCGTCGCTCTCACCTGCGACATCGCTGATGGTGGCCGCCTTGGTTAGGTCGACGGCCTGGATGGCCCCATGCCGATCGTAGCGATTCGCCGAAACCTGTGCGGTCAGCAGGGGAACCGGACCCTGGCCGTGGGCGAGGACTTCCAAGTCCAGGGGGAAGGCCGTGATCATGGAGTCCGGCGGCGGGGTCCAGATCATCTGCGCGCGGAGTGCCTTCGCGGACGCGGAACCCGCCGCGCCGGACGCGGCTGCGGCGCGCGGAACTGCGAACGCCTTGAAGGCAAAGTGGACTGCGTCCTTGCCCGTGGACTCAACCTCGTCCGCGTCTGCGGGGATCTGCGCCTCCCAGTCCTCCGACCAACAGCGACCGAAGTCGAGCAGGACGTCGGGGCCGACGAGAGCGGCGAGACCGCGCCACCGGTCCCGGAGCACCCGGCATAGCTTGGTATTCTTTTCCTTGGTCCAGAACTCCAGGTCGTCGCTGTCTTCCAGACGGACGAGCAAGACAGTGTCCTTTGCCTCGTCCGGGTCCAACCTCGCCCGCTCCACAAGGCGCAACATGCCCTCGGCGAGGTCTGCGGTCTCGATGGGCTTGCGGAAGACGAGCTTCTCCCAACGCCGGTAGAGCTTCGGGTCGGCGCGCAGCCGCTCCCGGTGGTCGTCGAAGAACTTGTCGTAAGCTTCCCTAGGGCGGGACGCATCGGACTTTAGGTCGTCTAGCAGCTCATTGTCGGCGGAGCCGAGGGCCTTGGGGAACTTCTTGGCGAAGAGGAGCCGCGTCTCCTCGCCGAAGGTGAGCTTCTCCTTACGCCGATCGTCCGCGAACAGGCGAGAGGTCACCTCCCAAGGGATCTCCGCGGCTTGCTGCTGGGCCGCTGTCCAACCGCCGTCCCCAACATGCGGATCTGCGATTAGTGCTTCCAGCGCCGTCCGTGCGTCATCCGAGATCTGACCGCCTGCCTTCAGAGCCTGTAGCCGCTTGCGGAGGTCGGCTCTGGGTAGCGGCACGCCGTCCTTGCCCTGAAGATGGAGCGCAGGCTTCACCTCCTCCTGGAGCCGCCTGAAGAACTGCTCCGCCTCGGCTACGTCCGCCAACTTTGCACGCGTATCTCCGGCGTCGCGCGGCAATCTGAGCGCAGGCAGTGCGCGCCTAGCTGCGTTGGCTAGCGTGAGGCCATCAGCTGCGTTCTCGTTGTGCGAGACCAGCCGGATAGCGAACTCCGCGACACGGCGGGCGTCGAAGCCGACCCCCGATCGGATCAGTCCACGGAGTATGGTAGTCAGCTCGTTACGCTTCTCGTCGTCGGCTCCCGGCATCGCCTGCGCTGCCCAAGGCGCTGCGTCCTCGAGCAGCCATTCGTCATCGATGTGTTCGACGTGGGAGAGGCTCTGCTCGACGGACTTCACGTCCCTGGCAGGCACCGAGAATAGGGTTAGCAGGACGTCGGGGTCTGCGTGATTTCGATGGTGCGTCGCGGTGTCATCCGAGACGCGCGCACCGCCGACTGGATCGGAGGCGAGGTCGGGATGCACGCACGCATCCACCCGGCCGCCGGAGACCGACAATGCCGCCACCTCGCGCGCGATAGAGCAGGCGACTTGGGGCGCGAGCCCCATGACGCCGTACAGCAGGCGCCCTGGCGGCGGAGGGTCGAGAAGGCCAGAAAGCCGCTCGGCGGCGACCTTCCCGATGAGGTCATGCGGCTGCATGCTGCGAACTCCCAGCGGCGGCGCGGCCCGAGGCGAAGGGATTCACGACGAAGGCGCAGTCGTCGGATTTCCGATTGATGAATCCGAGGACCCGGAGACGTTCCTCCAGACGCCGCTCGTTCTCTCGGAGCGACTCCAAGGGTACCGGCAGCTCGCCGCTCGCGGTCCGCGCCTCCTCAGGTCCGACGACGATGTGGTAGCGGCGTTGCAGGAGGGCGAGGAACTGACCGAGCTCCATGGCGGAGCGGACGTTCGCAAGAACCAGAGCCTCCAGCAGGCCGTCCGATGGCGAGTACCACGTCCCTGCGCGACGGCGCGCCGTCAGCAGACCGACCTTCTTCGCATGGGCCGTGAACGTCGAGCCGATGTCGTGGCTCCTAGTCTTGGCTACGTGAAGCATCGCGTCGAGTTGCTCTGCCGGTTCGGGCAGTGAGGCCACGCTCGACTTCCGCTTGGCCGACCAAGCGAAGCGCTTGGCCAGAAACTGCGTCGCAGTCGAGCAGTCCATCGGATCGGTGCCGAGCGCCGTCCATTCGTCCGTCTCGGCATACGATGTCACGAAGGCGTCCACTGCGAGCGACGGGAGCGCCTTGTGGGCCTTGTACCTGTCGGACGAGAGGGCTTGGACTGGGTTATTCCGCGCTGATCCCGACATCTCCATGACAAACGGCAGTGGACTCCCCCGCCCGGCGACACTCGTCCCGCGCTCAACGACATAGATGACCTGGTGCAATCCGCTCAGACGCATCAGGAACTCAAGGGCGTCCTCGTGCGGAATCGCGGACTGCCGGAGGACCGCCAACCAATCCCGCGCGAGCTCGTCGTACCTATCGAGATGGGGGACGGGCAGATAACCGATGCTCGGCGCATCCACCCACTTCGGCTGGTCCGCCGTCGCGTCTGCCTCGGGCCCTTGGAGGCGCCGTGCGATCCGATTCCATGGCCCGTCCACGCCCAGCAGCCGCCTAGCAACAAGGTCGCCGAGTTCTGCGCGGTGCCGCGAGCGGTTCAGCATCAGGTAGAGAAGTTCACCAGTGCGCTGGAAGAAGCGGCGGTCGAGGTGGTAGCGGCCGTCCACCGGCTTCACGTCTGGGAACAGCATGGCCTCGCCGACGGGCTGAAGGTGCCAGGAGGTCCACCGCTTGTCGCCGAACTGCTCGACGGCGGCGCTCCGCAGCAGCTCAAGCGACTCCGCGAATTGGAGGAAGTCGTTGGAGAAGGCCCGCGGGAGATACGAGAAATCGAGCTCCGGGAAGGATAGCCGAGTGGCGTCCAGCCACTGCTGCCAAAGCACGTCGTCGTTGGCCCCCTCGCGGGCGGCGATCTTGATGGCCTCCTTATCCCGGAACAGCAGGTGACGGAGGTTGGTGTTGAGCTTCATCCGGTAGACTTGGCGCTCGTGTTGCGGCGCCTCGGGCGTGCCGTCCGGACCAGGGAACAGCGGGAGCCCCTCGCGGTGTCGGTATGTGAGGAGGTGGAGACACTCGATGAGAGTGAACCAAGGCGGCTGGTCGTCGTAGAGAGCCAGGCCCCAGATGGCCGGGTCGCACCAGACGGTGACCGCGTGGATGCGCTGGCCCTCGGGGACGGGCATCGCCCCCGGTGCCAGCCAGAGCTCGGAGTTCGAGTGGTTGCTCGCCATGATCTAGGCTCCGATGTCCCGGCCCGCGATGCTCCCGTCACGCATCACCGAGAGAATCCTGATCTGCTGCGCGTCCCCGTCGTCGGACGCGAAGCGCTCCTGGATGAACGACGAGGCGGTCAGGGCAAAATGACGGACCTCCTGCTGGCACTGGCGCGAGAAGCTGGAGGGCAGGCTGCCGTCGGCGACCCGCATCAGGTACTCGAACAGGAGTGGCCGAAGCTCTAGGGAAGCGAGGACGAGGTCCGGTTGGCCGAGAGAGCGCAGGGCCACCTGCAGACGAGGGCGCCCCGTCGCACGATCGATGGACGACGACAGCCGCTGGGGGCTTACACCGCGGCGCTCCACGGCGGGCAGCGTCGTGAACCTTCCACTCGCGCCCTCCGCGCGTCCAATGGACCGGGCGAGCCACACCCGTTCGGTCTCCTCGACCATCATGCCCGTAAGCGTCCGGTTCATCCCCTTAACGAGGCGCTTCATGACTGCTTCGACGATCGAGGGGTCCGGCGGCATCGTGGACGCCAGCGCGTCGGCAAAAGAGAGGTAGTCCCCGGCGTGGTGGAAGATGGTGAGGCGCCACGGGGATAGCGGCCCGCTCCCTTCCGGCTCGTCCATCAGGAAGAACAGGCGTCGCCGCTGCGCCTCGAGCGTCCCCATGAAGCTCTCGCCGTTGGCCGCGGCTTCCGAGCCTGTCTTGTAGGCGCGGAGCCGCTTCTCGAAGAGACGCGCCCCGTACACGGGATCCCGTGCCTCCAGCCCCGCAGCGAGCGGCGCGGGCACCCCATCGAGTAGCAGGTTGTCCATAGGGGTGTTGGTCTCGTGCCCGATACCGAAGGTCTCGAGCGCCGAGAAAACCGTCAGTGCGCGCCGCTTCTCGGGTCTCACGTTCAGCCCGACGGCGTTGTTGAACGGATTGACGTTCCGATAGTCCTCGTCCTTGGCGCGGCGGCGAGCATCGGCACAGCCGAGGAGTGGGCGGTCCTTCCGCCTGGAGTCACCGAGCAGCACGTTCACGGCCAGGATGAGGATTTGCCTGATGGGCACGTGCTGGTCGTTCAAGGCGGCGATGCGGATGGCTGCCTTCAGGCGTCGCCGGAAGGCGTCGGAGCCGTCTGGGCCCTTGCCCTGCAGCAGCGCCCGGTTCAGGCGGATGGGACAGGGGTTCGCGTCTAGCGCCATCTGCGGGCACCCGGCACAGCCGGACCCCCACGCCTCGTGTTCCAGGATCCCGTCGAAGACCGCGTCGAGGGTCTCGCCTGTCACCGTACGGCTGAGGTTCAACAGACGGACCCGAAGCGCGCCATCGTCGGCGACTTCGAGATCCCGGTGAAGCATATCGGTCAGCGCGTCCAGCACAGCCTCATAGCGCGAGGCCCGCTCAGAGCCGGGTTCGGCGTGGTCGCGTGCGTCGCGCCAGAACTTGAGGAGCTGCCCGTCGTTCGCTGCTACGAGATAGAGCGTGTCCCGGTCCTCGCCGAGGAGACACCGGGTGACCCCCTCGATCTCCTGCGCCTTGGACGCATCGGTGAGCTGACTGAGGTCGCGGATGACGCGGAGGGGCCTACCGTGGACCTCGGTTCGGAGGATGCCTCCCTTGCCGGGCCAATCCGCAGGGTCGCCCCCAGCGGAATCGAGGAAGAACTTGCGGATGTGATAGGTCTTCCCATCCCCGGCCGTGCCAGTGAGGATGACACTGGTAGGGTCGTCTCCGAGCAGCGCGTCGACCATCGCCGCGAGCTTTGGGGCGGGTGCCTCGATCGGGCGCACCCCGTGCTTCGTCACGGCAGCCTGCACGTGCTCATCGGCGAGCGCGTCCGAGGCCGCGGACGGCCCGTAGCTGGCCAGGAACGCGACAAGCGGATTGTCGATCATGGTCGCGCTCATAGGTGGCAGATCGCGCAGCCGTCGTCGTCCGACTTCGGCTTCATGGCGCGCCTTGGCATGCGCTCGACATCGTCGAGGGACCGGCCGTCCACCCAGGTGTAGCGGCGCCCATTCCGGCCGCTCTCGTATTCTTTCGCCTTCTCGAAGAGCTCGGGGTGGCGCTCCTTCAGCCCCTGCCACTCGCCGATCTGCTGGTAGAAGCAGAAGTAGCAGCCCGACCGGGATCGCCACTCGTAGTACTCCGGCGCCCCAAGGCCGCTTTCCTCGAGCAGGCGCTGGACGTCGGCGAGGGTGATGCCTTCGTCCTTGAACGGGTAGACCGGCGTGATGTTCGGTTGCTCGGAGAGCAGTACCGGCTTGCCGTTCCCGAGGTATCCCGCGCGGTTCTCGTCGGCGCGGATTGCGATGTACGAATACGCCCTGTCGGAGCCGATGTGCCGCTCAAAGGGATGGATCTTCAGCATGCGCGTGCACCAGCGCGACCGCGGGCTGGGCAGAAACCCAGAGAAATGGTCGTAGAGGACCACATCGAATGGGCTGCGCCCCGGCTTTTCGCCAACGCCGAGCATCTCGAGCGCCGTGATGCGGGTCACCTTCCGTCCGAGCACGTGCTCCAGGCGCTCGAAGTAGTCATAGGTCTCCGGGAGCTCCGCGCCCGTGTCGGAGAACACGTACTCGAAGGCGACCTCCGGGTACCGCTGTGCCAGATAGATGGCGAGCGCTGTGCTGTCCTTCCCTCCCGACAGAGGCACGATGTGGCGTGCCTCAACGTCGCGGACGGCATCCTCCGTCTTCGCAACCGTGGTCATCTCGTCCCCCCTGCGGCAAGCCTCAACGGCGCCGCGCTGTCCCTGATTCTTCGAAGCTGGGCCTCCAGCGCCTCGATGCGCGCCGTGATGAGTGGCTCCAGATCCCGCCCGGCCGCAGGGTCGGTCATGGCCGCCTCTTCAACGCGCGCTCTGCACTCGCGTAGTGCCTTGCGGAGCTGCGCCGCCGAGCCGTCCTCCCACTTCTCGATCCCCTGTCGGAGGAGAACCGAGCTGATGGCGCGAGCCGGGCTTTCCGCGGAGTAGCGGTCGTTCTTCGTGTCCAGGGCGGTTCGCAGAACTGCCTTGTCCGTCATCGTCAGATCCTCCCTGCGGAGGAGGGACGGCACGTCAAAGCACCCGATCCAGTCCTGGACGCCGGAAAGCGGATCTCCGCCTCGTCCCAGGTTCAGAGCCTCGCCGATGATATCGACAGCCTCACGGACGTAGCCCTCGACTAGGCGGTCTACATCGTTGCGAGCCTTCTCAAGCATGCGCAGCGTGGACTCGTGGATACCCAGCTTTGGATGCCGGGCACCGAACGCTTCGGGCAGTACGTCGAGAACCAATCTCGCCGGATCGCTGCCATCGGCGAGCAGGTTGAGCAATTTCCGTCCGTCGTCCGTATGGCGGCGGGACCGCCGGACGCCCTCGGAGACGGTGAGTCGCCACGACGCGAGCGCGTCCACCGCGAAGCGCACAGCCTCGTCGCTGGAACCTGGCCTGCGATGGCAGAAGACGTAGGCCAACTCCGCGAGGTACCGCAGCGTCTCCGCGTCGGATGGATGGACCTCGACCTCGACGTTCCCCGGCTCCAGGAACATCCGGCTCGCGTCGAATCCGAGAACATCGTTGGGGTAGACCCCGTCGACGCGGAGGCTCACCGCCCGGCCGAACGCCTTGTATCCGGCCACCACCAGCAGCGGGAGCACACCGGCGGGCATACCGATCGGCGCCGTGGAGAGCTTGGCCACGAGATCGCCCAGAGACTTCGTGCCGGGAACCCTGAAGAACTCGCCGATCGCTTCCCAAGCCGCTCGCAGCCCTGGATCGAGGATCTCGTCGGGTCGGACAAATCGACCTGCGGTGCCCTCTGCGAGGTGCAGCCCGGTCGCCTCAAGGACGGTGCGGTAGACCGACCCTTCGGCGGACGTCAGCTCCTCGTCGCGGTAGCCGAGCCGGGCGTCATTTGCCCGCTCCAGGATGCGGGTCAGGACACGGATGCGGGCCGTCTCCATCTGTCGGGAGAGGCGGTTCCGCATCAGCTGGTCGTTCAGGATGCGCGGGGTGCACTGATAAAGGTCGTCGAGCATCCCGCTCGCCGCCACACCTGCCGGATGGTCCCGGTCAACGCGCAAGCGCTGTCCGGCGCACCACCACTCCGCTGAGGTCGGCCGGTCAGTTGTCAGGCGGTGCAGCAGGACGGCGAGCTGCCGCCGCGCGACCGCCAGCAGCTCAGCGAGTTCCTGCCGGACCAAGGGATCCTCGGCCTCAAGCGAGCCGTCGGCCTGGAGCGCCACAAGCGCGTCAATCTCGAGCGCCGCCTCGAACACGGAGATCGGCTCTGATGGCAGTGCGACCAGCGTGCGATCTTCACCCGGCCAGCCCGCCTCGATGCGCTTCCGCGCCTTATCGAGCTCCTCGGCAGAGTCCGCGAGGACGTAGAGTACTCGTCCCCATGGAGCCTTCACCGCGTCCACTGCGGGCAGCGCGGCGTCTGCCGCCACGTCGCTGGCGCGGACATACTGCCCCGCGAGGTAGCGCGCAGTGCCGAACTTCAGGTTGTGGCCGGTCGGCCGGACGAAGGGTGCGGGATGGTTAGCATCGAGGAACGCAAGAAGTTCAAAGCCCTCCATGCGCCGCGCCCGCTCGTCGCGAACGCGACCCGCGAGGTCCA
This sequence comes from Acetobacteraceae bacterium, assembly GCA_019750465.1. GTDB lineage: Bacteria > Pseudomonadota > Alphaproteobacteria > Acetobacterales > Acetobacteraceae > JAIEOP01. The sequence goes on from JAIEOP010000332.1 coordinate 26,413, forward strand.
CGTCGGCGCCGTGCCAGATGGACACGTCGTCGTTCAGTCGGCGGTGCAGGAGCAGCTTTCGGGAGATGAGGGCTTCCACCGCCTTCGCCGCGCCCTCGGCAGATACGCTTCTCCGGCTGGCGACGGCCGTCTCGAGTGCCGCGCGGGAGAGCCTCCGGCGCTCGCCATCCACCCCCATCTGAAGCAGACAGGCTGCCGCCAGCGCCTCGCGCTCGACCTCGTCGTCGGCGCGGCTTCGGGCAGTCTCGGCCTCAACCCAGCGTCGGTGGGAACCCCCGATGCCGACGTCGGAGCGCATCGCGTCGGAGAAGCCCCGGTAGATCTCCTCCATGCCGACCGGACGTGACAGGTCGGCACCCTCGATGAAGCCGAACAGGCTCCGCTCGTTCTGGCCGATGCGCGCCACGAGCCGCGGCAGGACATGCAGTGCCGACGCCGAAAGCGGGTACGCCCGGCCAAGCAAGTCGGCGACCCGCGCCTCGTCGACCATGCCGTCGAACCAGCCCGCCGCGACTGCCCCCCTCGCGACGCGCCGGAGCGCGGCCTCTTTCGGCGGGACCATCCCTTCAGGTCGGCGCTCCGCGATCACGGTGGCGGCGAGCTCGTAGAGCTCCTGGCTGTCCTCGACGAAGCGAATCTGCTCGAAGCGGCCCTCGATCTTTCGCCATTCGTTGCGTGAGGTCTGGTTCAGGACCGTCGCGTAGGCGAGCAGGTTCTGGTGGAGAAGCAGCGTCAGGCTTGCCGATGGCCCACGTGCCCGGACCGCCCACTCGGCAAGCCGCTGCAATGCGTCGAGCTCCCGCGAGCGGCCCTCGTTGACGATGCCCTCAAGGTGCCGACCGAACTCATCCCAGACAATGGCGAGATGGTCCGCGTCATTCACGGCCTCCAGCGCGTCCAGGGCGGCTTCGATTCCGCGACCCTTCTTTGCCCCAACCGCCTCGCAGAGCGCCGCCGGGAGGTCGCGGACGTGCCCGCTGAGGACGACGACTCGGCCCTTGCCTCGCTGCCGTGTCCGGCGCTCGGCCGCGATGGCCAGGTCAGGATCCACCGGGCCCATGCGGGCCACGAGTTCGCCGAGGATCGGCTTGTCGCGGTTCGCCACGAGTAGGCAGCCGACACCCGCCGCCAGGGACTTCCCGCTGCCGTAGGCGGCGATCACCATCCGCGCGCCGCTCTCGAGAACAGCGCGGACGACCGGTGCCGACCGCCGCGTGGGCTGGTAGTGCGCCAGCCTGCGCGGGTCGAGCAGGTCCTCGCGGAGGTTGACGGACCGGAACCGGGCGATGCCGCTCATGCTGCGCCCCCGATCCGAAGGAAGTGGCGATCCAGCCAGTCCGCCGGGTTCGCCGTTGGCACGCGCAGGCGCCGTTCGGCGCCGAGCAGGTCCAGGGCGACGCCGCGCGCGGCGAAGTCCCTCGCAGCGAGCATCGCCATGTCTTCGATAGCTTCCGCGTCCATGCCGAAGACCGTGCCCGGGCCACCGGCGCGCCCGAGCATCTCTCCGACCGACATCGACTCGTGCTCAGCATCGGCAGCGGCGGCCGCGACGCAGGCGAGGAACGCCTCGACCGGCACGCCGTCGAGCGGGCGCGTCTTCTCGAAGCGCCCGGTGTCCGCGTGCCGGACAACGAGACCCAGGTCGCGGAGCGGGGACGAGGTGCCGTCCTCGGGATCCTGCGGTTCGGACGCGGCTGGCGCCGCGTAGGCTGACAGCACGCACGCGACGTCGCGCTGCGCTGCCTGGAGGGACGGCTCGTTCGCCGCGTTCAGCCTGGCGTGCCTGGCATACGCCTCGACACAGGCTGCGCGGTCGAATCCGCGCTCGCGGAAGTCCGAGAAGAACCATCCCCATACGCTGCGAGCCCGGCGCGCCAGTTGGAGGTGCACGAACCACCAGGTTGCCGGGTATTCCAGGTACGGGTCGCGCTGCCGGATCACCTCGGCTAGGCGAGTGGGCCTTAGGCGCCGCGACCGGCGTTCCCCGTCGTCGTCGGTGTCCGCTACCGCGAGCCCGCTAGCCTCCATCCAGTAACGCAGGGACTTCACCATCCGGCTGCCGAGGCCGAGGTCGGTGACGGCCCTTTCGTCATCGGCGAAACCCGGGGCGTCGTCCTGGACGTAGGCGATGCCCTTGCCGAGCCAGCCGTGCCGGACGGCGAAGGTCTCGTGGCGTCCATACTCGAAGCGTCGGCGCTCCCGGGTGGCGGCTGCGGCCGTCATGCGTAGTTCCCCAAAGCCTGTGCGACAGCACGCGCTGCGCGCCGCGCCTCTTCGGCCGTGTTGAGCGTCGAGAACGAGAACCTGGCGCTGGAAAAGGCGTCCGCCTCCGACAGCCCCATGGCGCGGAGGACGTGCGACGCTTCCGGCTTGCCGCTCGAGCAGGCTGATCCCTGCGAGCAGGCCACCCCCAGGGCGTCGAGGCGAGCCACCAGCTCCATCCCGTCTCGACCCGGGAAGCGGATGCTTGACGTGTTCGGCAGGCGCGGCGCCGCAGCGCCGTTCACCACGACGCCGGGCGCCCGCGCCGCGAGCTCTTCCTCGAACGCATCCCGGGCGGCACGCATTCTCCCGGTCGCGTCCCCGAATGAACGCGCCCGCATGGAGGCCGCCAGGCCCAGACCAGCGGCACCGGGGAGGTTATGGGTGCCAGAGCGGAGCCCCCGCTCTTGCCCACCGCCCCGGACGAGCGGCACGACGCGGCCGTCATCGGGGTCCGCGAGAACCAGAGCGCCGGTTCCGTGCGGTCCATGTAGCTTGTGGCCCGAGAAGGAGACCGCGTCCGCGCCAACGGCCGCGAGGTCCAGCGGGACGCGCCCGATCGCCTGGGCGGCGTCGCTGTGGATCAGCGCGTCGGGCCGAGCCTCCCGCGCAGCGGCGAAGAGGTCCGCGATGGGCTGGACCACGCCAGTCTCACTGTTGGCCCACTGCAGGCTGACCAGCAATGGACCGGGCGGCGCGTCGGCCGCCGCGCGCCGGACCGCCTCGGGGTCGAGGAGACCGTGAGCCGAGACTTCGAGGACTACCAGTTTGGCGCCGCGACGGGCCAGCGCCTCGGCCGGTCGCAGGACCGAGGCGTGTTCGACCGCGGACGTGACGACGCACCGCCACGCGGGTGCCGGATCGCCTCCAAGGAAGACGATGTTGTTCGCCTCGGTGCCGCCCGAGGTGAAGACGACGCCCTCCGGCACGGCGCCGCTGACGAGCTCGCAGACGCCGTCCCGCGCGCGCTCCAGGACAGCCCGCGCCTCCCCACCGAGCCAGTGCGCGCTGGATGGGTTCGCCCAAGTCTCCGCCATCGTGCGAGCGACAACTTCCACAACTTCGGGCAGAGGTCGCGTCGTCGCGTTGTGATCGAGATAGATGGGAGCCGACAGATTGGTGCTCTCGACGAGCTGGGCGATGGCGGTCACCGTTCGGCCCTCCCGGCAAGATAGCCGTTCCAGACATCATCGAAGAGGTCAGCAACGGACATGCCGCGCCTAGCAGCCTCGACCTTCACCTCAATCAGCCGTTGCTCGGTCATGCGGACGCCGAGAAGGGCCAACCTCCGCTCGTGCGGGACTGGCTTCTCCGGCCGCGCTCGTTGCTTGGGGCTCTCCAGCATTTGACGGACGACTCGCGATGACTTGTCGTCAAGTCTACAAGAGCACCTCGGCGCTTACAACATAGATTCGAATCCGATCCAAGCTGGCCTTACACGCCGCAAGCGACACCGGAGATGATCTCACAAAAAAGAGAGCATCACGGAAGGCGAGTTGACTCTGCCCTGTGTTCCTGTTTTGTTCAAGACCATGAGCCAGCGCGGCATCCCCAACCGGCAGACGCCTCCCCTGGGCTTCCCCGCCCCGGCGTCACCGGCCGCGCGGCTCACCCCTATCGCGCTCCGTCGAATACGGGCCTCCGCCGCAGCCTGACCGGCGCGGGGGTCTCCTTCGCTTGGTCGGGTTCCGCGGCGCGCCGTCCCTGACGGCCCCGGACACCCATCGAGCGGAGTTTTCACGTGATCCTCGTTACCGAGGCGGGCGCCCGCATTGGCGCCGCCAACCGAGAAATTGAGCGCCTTTCCACCCTCATCGCCGACCTGCGCCGCATCGCCGCGGGCGACCTGCCCACCGAGGCAGACCTGCGTGACGCGCCATTCCTGGACCATTGGGCCGTCGCTGCCAGGCCGGTGCATTGCCTGGTCGGCCGCGTCGTCGGCCACCCCACCCTGACCGGGCCGACCGTCCGCACCAGCGACATCTGGGCCATCGCCCCGACGCTGGGCTGGGCAAGGACGCTCTCCCGAACCTACGCCCTGGGACGCCCCCACCCGTCGCCCCTGTCTGTCCGCCCCGACATCGACATCCAGCACTGAGGGGCGGACATGGCGAATCCCTCCAGGCTGCCCGCGCTCGACGCGGGGGCAACGGTCCTCCATGCCCTGCTCGACCCCGACCAGGGCGAGTTCCCCGAGGCGGATCTGGCCGACCCCAAGCGGTGTCCGGTCTCCGCCTATGCCCGGATGCTGGTGAGGTCGGCGCTCGACAGTGATCCCGGCCTCCTGGCGGCGGCGCGGGCGCCCTCCTCGATCACCATCATCGAGGTGCCGAGCGCCGACCTGATCGACCCGGTCGGCGAGGCTTGGCGCGCCGAGGTCATGGCGAGCGACGCCGTCCCCGACTGCGGAGACGACACCGGCGCCGCCGTCGGCCCCTGGCTGGAGTTCCGGCGCGAGAGCGGGGCGCGGCCCTCGAAGCTGGACACCAGCCGCGTGGCCGAGGCCCTGGCGGCCGGAAAGCCCGTGTTCGCGTTCAGCGACGCGCCCAACAGGGTCTTCCCGGACGACCTGCTTCGGGCCGCCGACCGGCGGTTGATCCTGCAACCACTGAACGGACCGAGCCTCGTGGCGGCCCTGATGCTGCACCACGGCGCACCGATCACCCGGATCCCGGACGACGGGGACGCACGTCTCGTCCGTCCGGGCGACCTGCTGCTGGCCCGGCGTCCGGACGCCGATCCGGACGAACACCTCCGGCGGGCTCTTGCCTTGGCCTCCGGCCGGAATGCGGCGACCGGCAGCGCCGTGCTGCTGGAGGATCTGCACGGCATGGACCAGGCCGTGCGCTGGGGTCTCGACCTCAGGGAAGACCTCGCCGCGTTCGCGGCGGGACAGATCGGTTGGTCCGAGGTCGACCGGGGCGCCCTGCTCGCCGGGCCGACAGGCACGGGCAAGACGACCTTCGCCCGCGCGCTGGCGGCGACGTGCGGCGTCCCGCTCATCATCGGCAGCCTTGCCGCGTGGCAGGCGTCGGGCACCGGGCATCTCGGCGACATGCTGAAGGCCATGCGGACGACCTTCGACGAGGCGCGCCGCGCTGCCCCCTGCATCCTCTTCCTGGACGAGGTGGACGGCATCGGGAACCGGGCGACCTTCGGCCGGGAACACCGGGCCTACTTCGTTCAGGTCCTGAACGCGCTGCTGGAGCTCCTCGACGGGATCCAGTCGCGCGAGGGCGTCGTGGTGGTCGCCGCCACCAACAGGCTGGAGGCCATCGACCCTGCCCTGCTGCGTCCCGGCAGGCTCGACCGGGTCATCGAGATCCAGCTGCCCGACGCCAACGCGCTCGCGGGGATCCTGCGGCATCACCTGGGCGGCGACCTCGCCGAGGTGGACACCCGATGGCTGGCCCATGCGGCGTCAGGGGCCAGCGGCGCTCACGTCGAGCGCTGGGTGCGCGGCATGCGACGGCGCGCCCGCAAGGCCAGGCGTCCCCCCACCGCCAAGGATCTCGAGGCGGAGATGACCGACGGGCACCTGCCAGTGTCCACCGGCGTCCGGCACCGGATCTGCATCCATGAAGGAGGCCATGCCGTCGTCATCGGCAGGAACCGTCCCGGCGCCCTGGCCTCGGTGTCGGTGCCGCGCTCGTCGAATGCCCAGGGGCCGATGGGCGTCGTGGCCTCCAGGGACAGCCCGCTCGGCCTGAACGGCGATCGCCACGTCACGCGGTCCGTCATCGTCTCGGCCATCGCCGAGCGGCTCGCCGGTCGCGTCGCCGAATGGCTGCTGCTCGGCGACGTCTCCGCCGGGGCAGGCGGCCGGGAGTCCAGCGACCTCGCCGAGGCTACCTGGATCGCCACGGCCGCGGTCGCCAGTTTCGGCCTCGGCATGCCGGGGAATCATGCGCCCCTGTGGCGCGGGCTTCCCACCATCGAGGAGGTGCCGAGCCTGCTCGCCGCCGATCCCGGTCTCGTGGACCAGGTCGCCCGCCTCATGGCCGAGGGACATGCCGAGGCCGCCTCCGTTCTGGAAGACAACCAGGCAGCCCTCGAACGCATCGCCTCGCTCCTGCTGGAACGCTCGACCCTGTCGGGCAGTGAGGTGGAGGCCCTGCTCGCCGGGCCGGAGGGCAACGCGCCATGAAGCGGCACATCCCCGCAATGCTTGGGCCAGAGTCCTCGCTCGACGGAAGCGGGCCTGCGACAAAGTTCTCCCTGTCAACATTACTCGGGGATTTCTCCGGACGCTTCCCCAAGGATTTGTCAGATACTTTTCCTTGTTTCGAATTGTTGTTGACCGATGTCGGTGGTTCGTGCTCCAAGCTCGGCCGCCCGGCGGTCAGGGACTGCCTGTCGTCCCGGCGCGGAGACCTACCCATGACCGCGACATCTGCGCGGGAACTGCGCTCGTGAGCGCGGAAGCCAGACGTGCGCGGTCCTCGGGTCTGGAGGTCCGCGCGCCGGAGCCAGACCACGAGGTCGTTCGCCGTGTCAGGCGCGAACGCGCCCACGGCACATTCCCGAGCCGCAAGGCCGGAACCGGGCTGGGCGGCCACATGTGGTTCGCCGAGGTGGAGCGGGACTGCATGCGGCTCCTCGAGGCCGACCCGAGGATCGTCTCCTACCGCCCTCGGCCCGGCAGGCTCCTCGTGACCGTGGACGGCAAGCGTCACGAGCATCGGCCGTCCTTCCTGGTCTCCGACGGGGCGCGGAAGCTGGTGCTGGACGTCGTCGAGACTCCCCGGGACGCCGCTGGCAGTCCCCAGCCTCTCGGCGATCCCCGTCCCGATCTCACCGCAGAACTCCGCGAACGGCTGCGCGAGCGGGGATTCGGGTATCAGCTCTGGACCCGGGCGCGCATCAGGCTCCAGCCGCGCTTCGGCAACGCCTGCGCCCTGGTCCGCTTCATCTCCGTGGATCCCCGGCCCGAAGACGAGATCAGCGCCGAGGCCGCCATCGTGGCAGCGGGTGGTGCTGCCCCATGGGGCGCGGTCGAGGCGGCACTCGGTGGCCCGGATCCCCACGCGCGCCTCTGCGCGCTCGCCCTGGCCGGGGTCGTCATCGCCGACATGTCGGTGCCCCTGTCGCCGCAGACGGTCTTGCGTCTGCTGCCGAGGCGGGAGGTCGCACGATGACGACGTTCCGCCTCACCCAGACCGATGTCGTGGCCATCGGCCCGGATATCTTCCGCTTCGCCGGGCGGACCAGGGACGAGCGCAGGCTCATCCGCTGGCAGAACATGAAGACGGACGCCGAGAGGCATCTCCGTGATGACGAGTTCGGTCTGCTGCTCGAATCCCCGAACGGAGCCCGCTTCCTTGGGCCGACCGAGGTGGATGCCTTCCTGAAGGGCGAACCCGCCGTGCCGGGCGCGCCCATCATGCACATCGAGGACATCCGGTCGGATTGGGAGCGGGAGCGCGTCACCCGCCTCATCCGCTACTGCGAGGGATGGAAGGCCCGAGGCTCGCCGTCCCTGTCGGACGAGCCATTGCAGGCCATCATCGATGAGGTCGCCAACAACGAAGGCTACGCCGAGAAGCCCTCGCCGCGGACCCTGCGGAAGTTCATCCCTCTGTGGCGCGCCCACGGCCTTGCTGCCCTGATCAGCGGTGCGTCTCGCCGGGGGCGGCGGACCGAGTTGTCCCCGGAGCTCCTCGAAATCGTCGAGGACGCGATCTGGAACCACTACCTGACGCCGAGGAAGCCGACTGTCGCCATGACCCTGGAGGTCATCAAGGGCGAGATCAGCAAGCAGGAGGAGAAGCAGGCGCCCGGCACACCGAAGCTGGGCGAGGTGAGCAAGCGGCAGCTCGAAGCCCGCATCAACCGCATTGATTCCTTCACCAAGATGGCGCTCCGCGAGGGCCAGCGTGCCGCGCTGCTGAAGTTCGGCCCTCGCTACGCGGGTGTGGTCACCTCGCGGCCGAACCAGCGATGGGAACTGGATGGAAGCCAGGCGGACGTCTTCGCCATCTGCCCGGAGACCGGCGAAGTCATCGGCCGCCCCACCATCGTGGTCGCCATCGACTGCCATACCCGGATGATCGTGGGCTGGTACATCGGCTTCGCCGACGAGAGCCTGATCACCGCGCTCATCGCCGTTCGCATGGGCATCGAGTCCAAGGCATCGCTGAAGGAGAGATTCCCCGAGCTCGTGCACGCCCTCGAGGCCCAGGGGATGCCCGAGGAAATCGCGGTGGACAACCACTTGGCGTACGGCGGTGATGGCTTCAAGCGGGCCTGCACCGCGGCGCGGATCGAACTCCGCTACACGCCGGTCCTGAAGCCCTGGTTCCGGCCCATCATCGAGCGGTTCTTCCGGACGGCCAAGGAGCGCACCTTTCAGCGGATGCCCGGCGGCGTGCCGTCGAACCTCCTGCGCCGCGACAAGGAAAACCCGCCCGAAGACGCCGCGGTCGCCACCCTGGAGCAGATCGAGAGTGCCTTCGCCAAGTGGGTGGTGGACGATTACGCCTACGAGATTCATCGTGGACTGAACACCTGCCCGGCCCACGCCTGGCGGCGCGATGTCGCTATCCACGGTGTCGTCCCACCACTTGGAAAGGAAGCACTCGACACCGCGCTCGCCGTCATCGACGAGCGGACGCTCTGGCACTACGGCATCGAGTGGGAGGGATTGATCTTCAACTCCCCGGTCGTCGCCGCTGCCGCCATCGCGCCGGGAGCGCCGAAAAGGCACCGCATCGCCGTCAACCCGCTCGACCTGACCGGGATCATGCTCTTCGTGCCGTCGGCAGGCCGTTGGCTCAGGGTCGACCTGATCAAGCCCGTTCTCGCGGCGGGCACTGCGCTGACCTACGACGCCTACTGCCTGACGAAGCGGCTCCTGAAGGAGCAGGCCGAGCGATTCCTGCTCGAGAATGACACCAGCAAGGGATTCCGGCGCGCCCACGACCACGTCCTGCGCTGGTTTGCCGCCCCACCCAAGGGGAAGACAGTGCGCGAACGCAAGGAGAAGGCGCGCTGGCTGGTGACTGACGTCAGGAAGCCCCGCGCGGCGGCCGATCTCGAGGACAAGGAGATCAGCGCCATGATGCCGTCCGACGAACTTTTCAGCGGGGACGCCGCCCAGCTTCCGGAGGTCGGGATGCCGACCTGGGTCGAAGCATCACCTTCACCACCACCACCACCCTTCCCGACGACACAGACTGCGGAAGCATCGGCTGAGACAATCCCGACCCCGGATCCGGATCCCGCCCAGCCGGAGGGACAGACGCAATCGGCGCCGAAGGACACCCAGCTCCCGGGCGCTGTCTTCATTTCCGGCGATGGGAAGGTCGATCTGGACGCGGCCGCGAAGGCGCTCGGCATGGACGAGGATCTGTAGCCATGGACCTGGAGGATCAGGTCGAATCCCCTCTACTGAGGCTCGAGAAGACCTTCGTTGCCACGAGTCCTGCAAAGTCGGCGTTCAAGGCGATTGAACGCCTGCACCGCCACGGCATCAGGAATGGCGAGGGGCGCTGCTTGATGGTGATCGGGCCCTCCCGTGTTGGGAAGTCCACGGTTCTCCGTCGCTACGCCGCCCGCTACCCCACGACGCTCCGCGGGCGGCAGATCATCCGTCGGGTGCTCGTCGTCAGGGCGCCACCGAACAATGCCGACAGCGCGCTTCTCACCGCGATGCTGGCCGCGCTGGGTGATCCGAACCCCGCATCCGGGTCGCCGACGCAGCGCGAGATGCGGGTGGTGAACCATCTCAGGCGACAGTGCGTGGAACTCCTGTGTCTGGACGAGGTGAACCACCTCATCGACAGCGATTCCGACAAGATCGGATATCGCGCGGCCAACCTGATCAAGGCGCTCCTGAACCACGGCGTCTGCCCCATCGTGCTGACCGGCGTCACGCACGCCAAGCGCATTGTTGACACGAACGAGCAGCTTCAGGGCCGGTCCACGCCGACGGTCACGATGCGGCCGCTCGACTGGCGCGACGAGAAGCAGCGTCTCGAGTTCAAGGTTTTCCTGCACAAGTTGGAGCAGGCCATGGCGCTCCCTGCTCCCTCGAAACTCGGCGAGGACACGCTGGCCCATCGCATCCACCATTTCTCGCGCGGTCTCCCGGGCTACGCCGTCGACCTTCTCTCGGAGGCACTGATCCTGCGCGAGGAGGAAGGGGATGTGCTGCCCAGTCTGACCCTGAAGCTCTTGCAGATGGCGGCCGACGGACTGCTGCTGCGCGAGCCGGTCAGAAGGCTGAACGCGCTGCGCGAGACGCCGCCCGACAAATACGAGCCCGCGCCGATGTTCGATGCGCTGAAGGCCGCCAGCAGGCCCGCTCCGAAGCGGAAATTGGGACTTCCCCATGACCTCCTCGATTAGCGCCGGGGCGCCGGACCGGCTTCCGAACGCCGAGGAGCCGTTCCCCGACGAGAGCCTGCCGGGATTCCTGAAGCGGATGGCGGAGGCCAATGGCTTCGATGGCCTGAAGCGCTTCCTGGCCATGCTGCAGCCGGACTTCACGACCTTCCCCCAGGCGGCCCTGCGCGCCGCAGGGGACCTGGACCTGGCTGCCTTCCTGGCGCTCACGCCAGAGGAGCTCGACAGGCTGTGCTACGGCGACGGTCCCCTGCGCCGGATTCTGGGCCGGGAGCTGTCGCGCGACCTGGTCGCCATCGGGGAACGGAAGGCGTGTCCCCTGTGCCTGGACGAGGCCCCGTATCACCGCGCGACCTGGGACTTGGTGCCGATCTCCGTCTGTCCCGTTCACGCGGTGCGGCTAGTGGACCGCTGCACCTGTGGCGCCCGGCTGGGCTGGGGCAGCAGGCCGCTCCTGCGGTGTTCGGATATGGGTTGTGCCGACGACGTCAGGGACATCCCGGCCTTCTCGGTTCCCGACAAGGAGATGGGTGGCGTCCGTGCCGTTGACGCCCTTCTGCGGCACGGCGACTGCGATGGCCTCGACGCCGGACAGGTCGCCGATCTCTCGGTCGGGGAACGCATTTTCCTGATCTTCCGGCTGGGCGTGTTCGCCCTGGGCTACGAGCGGAGCACCCGGCCTCCGGTCTTCGCCAGGCAGCATGGTGATCAGTTCCATCGGGTCCTCGACGCGGGTTGGCGGATCTGCGCCGATTGGCCCCGGGGCTTCCATGCGCTGCTCGAGGAACGGCGCGCCGCGGCTGAGGGGCGTGGCGGCCGGTTCGGCGTCCAGAGGGCCTTCGGGTCCATGCATCGGCGCGTTGAGGCTCTCGGGGACAGCCCTCATGCGAGGCTGATGGCACGGGCAATCGCCGACTACGTCGTGGGCTGCCCGGAGCTGGCGACGCGGGCGCCCGAGATCCGGCGTGCGCGGACATCCGCCGACCCGCAGCATCGGCACGCCACGGTCCGGGAGGCGATGCAGTTGCTGGGCGTGGGATTCGACCGCGTGCGGGAACTCGGCGAGGAGCGCGCCTTGTGGATTGTGCCGCCGACGGGCAAGGGCGCTCCTGCGCTGCTGCGGGCGGACGGCCTGCACGAGCTCTACCGGGAGCGATCAGCCCATCTGAGCAAGCGCGACGTCTGCCGGGAGCTCGGCATTGCGAAGCGGACGGTGGAGCGCCTGCGCGAGGCGGGATTCCTGCCGACGGTCCCTGATCCCGATGAGCCGGATTTCCTGGCCTATCCGCGGGAGGGCATCGAGGCGCTGATCCGGAAACTCGAGGCAAGCGTGCCAGACGGGAAGCGTGCCACGCCACGTCCGGCGGTGACCATCGCGGGTGTGGCTCGCCGGGTCTACCTGCCGGGCTTCGACACGTTCGACGTCATCCGTGCTGTTCTTGAGGGGCGGCTGGCCCCCGTCGCCTTGTCCAGGCGCGCGAAAGGTCTCGGGCGCTTCCTGTTCAGGGAGGCGGACGTGGATCGGCTCGCGGCGGAGATCCGCGCCCAGGAGTGCGAGACCATGTCCGTCGTCGAGGCCGCTGCGGAACTCGGGGTGAAGCAGGAAGTCGCCTACCACTGGGTCAGGGTTGAACTCCTCGGCACGGTTGCCGGTGCGAAAGTGACCGAGGCCGGGCGGCGGGTGACCGCGGAGGCGCTGCGGCGGTTCCGCGAGGAGTATGCGACCGGGACCGAGGTAGCGCGGCGCCTTGGCCTGGCCGTGCGCTGGGCGTCGGTGCATCTGCGGGAGCGTGGGGTTCGGCCGGTGTCCGGGCCGGGTGTGGATGGCGCCCGGCAATACCTCTTCAGGCGTGCCGAGGCGCTATCGCTCCCCAGGACGGCCTTGGTCAGTGGCGCGACAGATCGGCACGGGGTTGTCTCTGCGCGGAAGCGGTTCGACCGGCGGACGAGTACCGGCTTTCGGAATGGGCTCGCGGGCGCTGTCACGCGCGCCCTCGGCCTTCCCATGAGGGCGCGCAACGCCGTGCTCCAGGATGTGGAGGGCCGGGTCGTGGTGCGCCTCATGGTTGCCGGGAACACCGGCGTGGTGGGGACATATCGCTTCACGTTCCATGCCCACTACGCGGCGGACCTGGAGGCCGCAGCGGAAGCCTGGGTCGCCCTGGGTCTGGCGGAACGAGAGGACTTCCTGCTGGTGCCGTGGGCTGCCTTCCGGGATCACCTGCTGACGGGTGGGAGCCTCCCTGACGGTGGAACCAGGGCGGTCGTCATCCGGGCTGCCCCGGACGGCTCCGTCGCCCCGTTCGGGGAACACCTTCGGCCACGTTCGCCGCCGCCGTAGGCCAAGGGTGGGTATTCGGGGAAAGGGGTAGGCGACGGACCGCTATTCAGGGATTCGGGTAGGCCGAGGATCGGTATTCGGAATTCTGGGTAGGCGGCGGGCCACTATTCTGGAATCCGGGTAGATGGGGGAACCCGGTCCCTCATCGCGTTCACTTCATTTTCGTTCGGCCGGATAGGAGCGACTCGGCATCCGCGGTCCAGGCCAGCACCCGGTTGTGGTATGAGACTCACGTGAACCCTGTGGCCGAAGATCCCGAATCGAGTCCCGTTTCTGCGATGGAAGCCCGGCCCACCACCTTCCCGCTCAACGTACCCTTTAAATTGATAGGGTTCTCCGACCAGTCGAATGCGGAGGCGACAGCCCACGCGGTTGCCGAAGTCATGCGGATCATCGGCGAACATTTGGACCTTTCTGGTCTCGACGGCGTCACCATTGGACATGACTACGATGAAGCACTCGCCTCGGTCGATCGTGGCGTTCAGGGGCTTCGGCCGCTTTCTAGGACCAACAGCGATGCCATCGTAGGCGTCGCGATGGCACCGGTGGTTCTGAGAGACGGGGTGCTCAAGACGCATCTCGTTGTCTGGGCGCCGCTCGTGGAGGGGCTTCTCGGGGATGAGGCCGTAGCCACAAGGCAGGCGATTTCGCTTATCGCTCACGAATGCGGTCACGTCGCCGAACATGCGCACCGGGACCGGCTGCTCCCTGGCCATATCCTGCGCCACCGCTTCTCTGACCAAGAGGACATTCTGCTCTTTCCGGCGGCCGAGGCCGTCTGGGAGGAATACGCGGCCTGTCGCCATGCGGCGCCCTTCGCCTCCGAGGACACTGAGGAATCGTATCGTGAAGGACTGGGCAGCGTGCTGCGGCGCGCGCGTGAGGCCGCGAATGACGCCATCAGGAGCTATCGTATCCACGGCGACGTAGACCGCGTTTTGCTCGAGGCGGGCAACCCGATCGCGGAGCCTCTACGCTTGGCAGCCTACCTCGCCGGTCACCTTGATGGCCGCGGCCGGGACGCCTTGGAGGAGATGCGCGGCGACCTTGAGGCCGACTCGCGCCTTGCCTCTCGCATCGTGGAGGCGATCGAGGCCGTTCGGTCGATGTGGGCCGAGCGGGAGCAATGGTCGGGACTCTCCGTCTTCGACCCGCTAAAGGCCGTCTTCCGGGCGGTCTACGCCGATCATAGCATGATCTTCCGTCGGCTTCCCGACGGAAGGATATTCGTGGACACCCCGTTCACGTCGGAGACGATGCCGAAGTGATTGACCGACCTTGGAGACCGCGGCGGAACACGTGAAGCGCGTTTCGCTGCGGCTTTCGTCTTAGGCAGCAATGGCAATCATATGAGCCTCGAGAGTCACGCTGTTGGTGAACTCGGCCACCAGTGTTGCCTGCTGAGACCCCGTGCCGTCGGCGTCGAACCAGAGCTTCCGTGTCGCCGTGTCCTTGATGAACTGCCACCCGTTTGCCGTAGCCGCACCCGTGGCGTTGGCCACGAACCTGACTTCATCGTTCGGGGCCGCCGCAGCATCAGCCAGGTTCCCGACCGGCAGGATGCCGCCGAATCCGGCCGAGGAGAGCTCGATCCGGTCGTTGGCCACCTCGAAATCCGCGATGATGTCCCCGGCGTCAGCCAGGCTGGCGATGCGGAAGACATCCGAGCCAGCGCCGCCCTGCAGCCAGTCGGCACCAGCGCCCCCGTCCAGGGTGTCGTTCCCGGCATTGCCGTAGAGGCCATTGCCGATCGCGTTGCCCACGAGCAGGTCGCCCGCGACGCCGCCGAAGGCGTTCACCGCGCTCCCCTTCAGGAACAGCGCCTCGATGTTCGCGTCGATGGTCCAGTCGCGCCATGCCTCGACACGGTCATGGCCCTGGCCCGCCTGCTCGACAACGATGCATGCCCCGTCCCGAACGACGTAGACGTCGTTCCCCGCACCGCCGACAGCCATGTTCCAGGTGCCGCCCATGACATCGAGGACGTCGTCGCCGTCACCGCCTTCCAGGTAGTCGGCTCCCGCGCCACCCACGAGGGTGTCGTTCCCGCCATGGCCATTGAGAGCCATCGCGCTGTCATGGGCCGTGACATGGTCTCCGTGCTGGGAGCCATGCACCACCTCGATGGAGACCAAGCGGTCGGTTCCGCCGGAGCCATCCTGTGCCAGGCCCGCCCAGCCGTTCGAGGTCCAGACCTGCGGCCGCAGGTCGGCCACGATACCAGCGGCCGCGCCCCGGTAGTCCGCCTCGTCGCGGCCCCAGCCGCCATCCACGAGGTCATCTCCGGTGCCTCCGGCGAGCACATCGTCCCCGCCGTTGCCGTAGAGCGTATCGGCTCCCGTGCCGCCGGACATCGAGTTGGCACCCTCGTTCCCGGCGATCCAGTCGTCGCCTGCCTCGCCGTCGGCGCGGACGGGGCCGGTCATGACGGCCCACCAGGCGACGTCGTCGTAGAGGAAGATGGTATCGTTGCCGCCACCGCCCCGGATCTCGTCCGTGGTGACCGTCGCGGCAATCCGGTCGCCATGGGCGGACCCGAGGACGCGCTCGATCCCGATCAGGACGTCCGTGCCGCCCTGGCCGTCGGCCCAGGCGCGCTGCTGGCCCAAGTTGACGTTCACGCCCGAGGTCGCCGCGGAGAAGTCCGCGGTGTCGAGGCCAGCGCCGCCCTCCAGCCAGTCGTTGCCTTCGCCTCCGGCGAGGTGGTCGTCGCCGTCGTCGCCGAGCAGGGTCTCGTGTCCGGAGCCACCCCGCAGGGTGTCCTGGCCGTCCCAGCCTCGCATCAGGATGGACGAGGCGCCGCCCTGGATCAGGTCTGCGTGGACGGAGCCACGCAGGCGCTCGATGCCCACCAGGATGTCCGCACCGCCCTCGCCATCATTGGTGACGGTGAAGCCATTCCCGACCTCGGTGGAGCGGATGTCGGTGCCGTCCACAATGATGCCGGAGGTCGAAGTGATGTAGTCGGCGGTGTCGTCACCACCGGCCCCGTTCAGCACGTCATCTCCGGCCCCTCCGAGCAGCGTGTCGTGCTGACCGTTGCCATGGAGCGTGTCGTTGCCGAGGCCGCCGTCGAGCAGGTTGGCGCCCTCGTTTCCGGCGATCCAGTCGTCGCCTGCCTGGCCGATGCCGCGCGAGGCGCCGAAGGAGATGAGGTGCGGCTGGGTGCTGTCGTAGAGGTAGATGGTGTCGTTCCCGGCACCCCCGATGACGGTATCCATGCCCTGGTTGCCGATGAGCAGGTTCCCAGCGGCATCGCCCCGAATGAGATCGTCGCCCAGGGTGCCGACGACGTCCTGGACGTTGCGGATGCTGTCGGTCCTGCCGGAGACGCGGGTTGCGATGCCCGCATCGAGGTCGATGGTCATGCCGCCGTTGACCAGGTCATAGACCACCCGGTTCCGGCCGCCGCCGAGGTCGATAAGATTCTTGCCCTCGCCCGGGCGGAACAGGTCGTCCCCGGCGCCGCCCAGGACGATGTGGTCCCCGGCGTTCACCGACATGACGTTCCCGGCCTCGCTGCCGAGGATGAACGTGTCGCCCGATGCACGATGGAAGTAGAGGCCATCGGCCAGGAACACCGGCGTCCGCAGGACATGCGCCCAGCCGCCCAATCCCGAAGCAGTCAGCGCCGCCTCGACGCTGGCGGCGTAGTTCGGCGCCGGGTTCGTGCTGACCGCCTGCAGGGCGTCGAGGACCGCAAGCGCGCCAGACCAAAAGGACAATCGATCAGAAATCGATACGAGATCTGCGCCCATCACAATGAATGCGTCTATGGCGTCGGCAACCGAGTGCGTGCTGACGATTCTGTCATATTTCAGGTCGTAATGGGTATCGCCAAGAGCGTCAGCGATCCGTCCCTGTACAAGTAGCCGGATCGCGACATCTTTTACGAACTCTGCCCACGCAACATCTAGGCTACTACCCGCAGTGACGGTTGGGTTTACAAGTCCGCCAACTTGAACGAAAGGCGAGGCTGTGTACCGCTCCATAGCAGTCAACTGGCGCGCGTCGGCAAATTCACCCCTAGATGTTGCCATGATTCCATCAGCATCCATCCATTTCAGAATCAGGTCTTCTGTATGTCGAAGTGCACCGGAGATAATTTGATCAGCAGCATCCCTATTCGAATCCGATCCCCATACTATGTCATGGATTGGCGCGCGAAGCTCGGGCCTTAGGGCTGCTGATATGCGAAGGTCGGCGACCGAGCCGGAGCCACGCATATCCGCCAATCCGGCAACATTTATCCAGTCATAAAGATTAAGCTTCCCGATGAAATGCGTGTCTGTTGGATCTGCCGCGAAATACACACTGTACACATCGCGCTCGGTTCCATCCGACATTTCTAGTGTTGTTTGTCCATAAATCCTGTTGCCATTGACTACGTCGGTCGCTGGCGTCCATGAGAGGCTGATTTTCAAGATGCCGGACTGCTGCATCGTCATCAGTTCTTCGGCCTCGTAACTACCGTCTTCGTCAATATCGCGCCACAGCCGGATTTCGGCCCAAGCCTCATCAGATGCGTTGAAGGTTAGGTCTCCAGCCATGGCGGCCAAATCTGCCCACGCATTGCCACTGGTAAATCCGATGATCTCGCTTGTCTCAACCTTTCCGTTCGCGTTGGAATCGCGGATCAAGATTGCCTCATTCGGAGCTGCCCAACCAGCACGCATTGCGAATGCCGCGTTTGAAGCCTGAAGGAATACCTCTGAATCGGAGACAGAAAGCAGATCAATCCCATCGCCATCCATATCAATGACAAGGGGGTCAATATTCGCACTCCCATCCGAGGGGGCGCCCTGTGCGAACTCGATTCCCAGCTTCAAATCCATAGACACAACAGGAGCGGATCGGTTACTGAATTCCTCGATGTGATTCACGCTAACATCGTAGATGTCCTCGAATTGGAAATCTTTATCTTCGTGAGTATATCGAACACTATTGTCATAATTTATGACCCATTTTTCAGGATTAGGCCCCAGAGAACCAAATATGTTAATTTCCTCGTGAGATGAGTTTTCTTCCGTGTCTGATTTTTGCCGAAATACCAATGTGCCGTCACGGAAATACTGGCTTATCAGTCCAGGCTCACCCGCCTCGTTGAGCACGGCAGATATCACTTGGCCATCAGGAGTTGTCAGACGTGCCAAGTGGGGATCGGCAGGTTGAATCTCTTCGTTTGGCGAGTAGGTCCAATCGCGCTTACGTTCTTGGATATTTCCATTTGGATACAGCCATTCGCGCACTTCTTCCGCGCTAGAAAACGGAGCAAGCCCCTTCCATTCGCGCCTTTGCGCTTCTCTCATCGCAAGCCATGCATCCCAAGCGGACTGCGCCCGCCAATCGGAACTATATGGCTGGTGAGGTGGATGGCCGCCCGCGCTCTCGCCTACGGAGCCAATAACATGGCGACCCTCGTGAGTAGATTTCTCTATTATGTAGTTATCTCCTTGCTCCTGAGAGTATTGATTATTCAATCTCCAACCTTCTCTACTAATATAAATATGAAAATTCCCCTCTCTATCAGCTCTCTGATTCCCGACCGTCGTTACGCCAAACAAATTCTCATTTATTGAGTTGAACAGATTTCCCCTGAATCGCTCCAGTGCCGAAAGACCGGCGGCATTGGCCCAAGCGTTCCAGTCATCGTAGTAGTAAACGTCCCTGGGTGCTCCATTTCTGTTCGAGGAGCAATAGGCTGACATCTCGGCATAGGTTAAGCCGCGAGGATTGTTGTTGGCGACTTCAGCATATTTTTCGATCATCCTCTGGACAGACTCTCGCATACCCGAGTCTTGAACTCGCCCGTAATGCATGCGACCGACATGATCCGGCGCGCCCGGCGTCCAACTGCCCCTGGTGCATTGATAATAACCACCTTGCCCGATCCGACTCAGACTGAAAGATGGAGGGGTTGTATTAGAATTGGATCCGGACATCACAGATCTCCGTTTTGTAGCGAGGACAGAAGAAATTGTTCTACATTCGCTCTAATTGAAGAGAGCTCGCCAAGTAACCTCGGGGACATATCGATTTGAACGTGCATGTGTCTCCATTGGAACCTAGCTACGCACGTTGTGAAGGCCGAACGGGTTAACGGGTCGATTGGATCTCTGCCTATTTGCCATCCACGAGGCATCGTTTCGGGTCTGTATATACACCACCCATTGATGCCCTCAGCCGCCTGAGGTGTGCCTGAGAAAAGCAGGTATGCCTTCTGCGGACGCGCGGTGCTTTGCGAAACTCCGCTGGATTCGATGGGTGGCAGGCTGAATTTCAATCCATATCGCTGGTCTTGGAGGGTTGCCATTGGATGGGTAGTGGTGACCTCTGAAGGTGTCGGCAGGTGGCCTGCGACCACTATGTCAATTCGGCAAGAACGTGTCCCGCCTCGACGGCAGACATCCATCGCTACAGACGCGTTATCCTCCATACGTGGCCAAGTCATCGATAGTTGAAGTACAGTTCGCTCGACACGTGCGTCTTGCTGGGCCTGTAATAGTGCGTCGGAGTGCCAGCGACGCGGCAGGCGCATCACGTTCTCGCCCAATCGCGTCGTGATGATCTCGTCTGTCACAGCAGTTCGCGGCCGTTCTATTCGCCAGCGGGGGTCATCCCAACATGGGTCCAGCATCACAGTATTCGACGACGATCCTGTCCATGAGCTGGTCATGCCGACGGTGATGGCATCTTGCGGAACGCCTTGCTGACGCAGCTCAGCCTCCACGGCTCGAACGCGCGTGAGCGAAATACCTTCGCCATCCTCTCCGCGTCCGACAAAGGCGACAACAACCACGGCACTCTGGTTTGGCCTCCTGTTAGGTAGGATGGCCTGCTTAATCGTCTGCTTGTCGCGGTGGCTTAGCGTAGCGTCGCCTGCTCGGAAGGTGATGCCTACGCCACATTCGCTGAGGGCGAGAACAGGCGTTGCGCCGTCGATGCTGATCCATGCCGCTGTAAACAGCGCAGCTGTCAGTCCGGCGAGTATGGACGCTCGTCGCTTCATGGATATGGGGTCGAGCCTTGATTGGGATTCCAGTAAAAAATTGACCTGACAGCAAGCGCACGGGGCATTAACACTAACGTATTCCGGCATGCAAACTGCGGAGTACTAGGTCACGATCAGCGATAATTGCCCCCGTGGCTGGGTTCCATTGCACTAGGATGTACGTGCTCGATTACGATTTCAACATCGTTCCCGTCCTGCCGTTACCGCCTCAAGCCCCCTGGGCCGCAGTGGCTTCACCCGTATGGGAGAACTGGACGAGATGGCCAGAAGCCGGTGAGGTCTGAAACCGGCATGTCAGCGCAACTGCTGGGCTGGGCAGATAATCGCCCACCATCCAGTTCGAGGAACGCTACTCGCCGACTCCTGCCACCGCGACCGCGATCTACGACACGGTGAAGGGCCGCATCCTGGTGGATGCCGACGGCAGCGGTGCGGGCACGTCCGAGCTCATAGTGACGCTGGCCAACGCCGGATCACCTGAACTGGGCGCAGGTGTCCTTCGTGGCGGCCTGACGCCGCACCACAAGGAAACCTAGCGCTGGGAATCCCCGGATCGGCTACGGACGTCTATTCGGTGGCCGAGGTAGGCGATGGACGGCTATTCTGCGCCCTGCGGACGAGAATTCGGTGTTCGGCTTTAGCGGAATCAGTGACTTGATAGATGGCTCGGGACGCTTATTCGGTGGCCCTACAAGCGGGGCGGCGGCGGGCCGGCGCCTATGCCGCCCGTCCCACCCGCGGCAGGAGCGCCGTCGCCAGCCCGAGCAGCGGCAGGAAGGCGCAGATCCGATAGACCGTGGTGATGCTCGTCCAGTCCGCGAGCTGGCCCAGCGCCGCCGCGCCCAGTCCGCCCAGGCCGAAGGAGAAGCCGAAGAAGATCCCCGCCACCAGCCCGACCCGCCCCGGCAGCAGCTCCTGCGCATAGACCAGGATGGCGGAGAAGGCGCTGGCCATGGTGAAGCCGATCAGCACCGAGAACACCGCCGTCCAGGCCAGCCCCGCATGCGGCAGCGCCAGCGTGAAGGGCAGCGCGCCGAGGATGGAGAACCACATCACCGGGATGCGCCCGACCCGGTCCCCCACCATCCCGCCCGCCAGCGTGCCCAGCACCACCGACCCCAGATACAGGAACAGCAGCAGCTGCGCCGACTGCACCGAGACGCCGAAGGTCTTCATCAGGTAGAAGGTGTAGTAGGAGCCGAGGCTGGCGCTGTAGACGTTCTTGCTGAACAGCAGCACCACCAGCACGGCGATGGCGATGCCCACCTTGCGTCGCGGCAGCCCATGCGCCGCCGCCGCGGCGCAGGCCTTCGCGCGCGCCACCGCGCCCTCGGCGCGCTTCGCCGCGTACCAGCGCCCGACCTGGAACAGCACCGCCATGCCCAGAAGCGCCACGGCGGAGAACCAGACGATGCTGCGCTGCCCCGCCGGCACGACGATGAAGGCCGCGAGCAGCGGGCCGGAGGCGGTGCCGACATTGCCACCGACCTGGAACAGCGACTGCGCCAGGCCGTAGCGCCCGCCGGCCGCCATGCGCGCGACGCGCGAGGCCTCCGGGTGGAACACCGCCGAGCCCAGCCCGATCAGCACCGCGGCGCCGAGGATCACCGGGTAGCTGTGCGCATTCGCCATCAGCAGCAGGCCGAGCAGCGTCGAGCCCATGCCGGCCGCCAGGGAATAGGGCTGCGGGCGGCGGTCCGTCAGCATGCCCACCACGGGCTGGAACAGCGAGGCGGTGCATGATGCCGCGTGCTGGATTATGCCGCGTGGCTTGGCCGGCTGGCGCGGCTGCGGCGCGTCGGCCACGCGGCGGG
>JAIEOP010000348.1 GCA_019750465.1 Acetobacteraceae bacterium
CGCGGTGCGCCGCGCCGTCGGCGCCGCCCTGGTCGCGCTGCGCGCCGCCGCCCTGGGCCTGCCGCCGCGCCTGCCGCGGCTGTGGACGACGTGAGGGACCCCCGGGCATGATCCTCCGCATCCGCAAGGGAGCCGACCGCGCATGAACCTGACGCCGCGCGAGAAGGACAAGCTGCTGATCGCCATGGCCGCGCAGGTGGCGCGCCGCCGGCTGGAGCGCGGCGTGAAGCTGAACCACCCGGAAGCCGTGGCCCTGATCACCGACTACGTGGTGGAGGGTGCGCGCGACGGGCGCAGCGTCGCGGAGCTGATGCGCGACGGCGCGGCGGTGATCACGCGCGACCAGGTGATGGACGGCATCGCCGGGATGATCCACGAAATCCAGGTGGAGGCGACCTTCCCCGACGGCACGAAGCTCGTCACCGTGCACGATCCGATCCGCTGAGAGGTGCCGCGCATGATCCCGGGCGAGATCCTCCCCGCCGCCGGCGATATCGAACTGAACGCCGGCCGCGACGCCATCGAGATCGAGGTGGCCAATACCGGCGACCGGCCCATCCAGGTCGGCAGCCACTACCACTTCGCCGAGACCAACCCGGCGCTGCGCTTCGACCGCGCCGCGGCCATGGGGCGGCGCCTCGACATCGCCGCCGGCACCGCCGTGCGCTTCGAGCCGGGGCAGACGCGCGGCGTGCGGCTGGTCGGCCTCGCCGGCGCGCGCATCGTGCACGGCTTCCGCGGCGAGACGGAAGGAGCGGTCTGATGCCCACGCGCCTGTCGCGTTCCGCCTATGCCGGCATGTACGGCCCGACCACCGGCGACCGCGTGCGGCTCGCCGACACCGACCTGGTCATCGAGGTCGAGCGCGACTTCACCACCTATGGCGAGGAGGTGAAATTCGGCGGCGGCAAGGTGATCCGCGACGGCATGGGGCAGTCCCAGGTGACGCGCGCGGGCGGCGCGATGGACACCGTCATCACCAACGCGCTGATCCTCGACCACTGGGGCATCGTGAAGGCGGATGTGGGGCTGCGGGACGGGCGCATCGCCGCCATCGGCAAGGCCGGCAACCCGGACACGCAGCCGGACGTGACGATCATCATCGGGCCGGGGACGGAGATCATCGCCGGGGAGGGGCGCATCCTGACCGCCGGCGGCCTCGACGTGCACATCCACTTCATCTGCCCGCAGCAGGTGGAGGAGGCGCTCGCCTCGGGGATCACGACGATGATCGGCGGCGGCACGGGGCCCGCGCATGGCACGCTGGCCACCACCGCCACGCCCGGCCCGTGGCACATGGCGCGCATGCTGCAGGCCGCGGAAGGGCTGCCGGTGAACCTCGGCTTCCTCGGCAAGGGCAACGCGGCGCTGCCGGCGGCGCTGGAGGAACAGATCCTCGCCGGCGCCTGCGGCCTGAAGCTGCACGAGGACTGGGGCACCACGCCGAAGGCGATCGACACCTGCCTCAGCGTCGCCGACGCGCTGGACGTGCAGGTGGCGATCCACACCGACACGCTGAACGAATCGGGCTTCGTCGGGAGCACGATCCGGGCGATCGCCGGCCGCACCATCCAGGCCTTCCACACCGAAGGCGCCGGCGGCGGCCATGCGCCGGACATCCTGCGCGTGGTGGGCGAGCCGAATTTCCTGCCCAGCAGCACCAACCCGACCATGCCCTACACGGTGAACACCGTGGACGAGCATCTCGACATGCTGATGGTCTGCCACCACCTCGACCCGCGCATTCCGGAGGACGTGGCCTTCGCCGAGAGCCGCATCCGCCGCGAGACCATCGCGGCGGAGGACATCCTGCACGACCTGGGCGCGATCAGCATGATGTCGTCCGACAGCCAGGCCATGGGCCGCGTGGGCGAGGTGATCATCCGCACCTGGCAGACCGCGCACAAGATGAAGCGGCAGCGCGGCCGGCTGGCGGAGGAGAGCGGCGACAACGACAACCTGCGCGTCCGCCGCTACATCGCCAAGTACACGATCAACCCGGCGATCGCCCAAGGGATCTCGGCGCATGTCGGCAGCGTGGAGGTGGGCAAGCTGGCCGACCTGGTGCTGTGGTCGCCGGCCTTCTTCGGCGTGAAGCCGGACATGATCCTGAAATGCGGCACCATCGCCATGGCGATGATGGGCGACCCCAACGCCTCCATCCCGACACCGCAGCCGGTGCACTATCGCCCCATGTTCGGCGGCTTCGGCAAGGCGATGGCGGCGAGCGCCGTGACCTTCGTCTCCAAGGCGGCGCTCGGCCACGGCGTCGGCGAGCGGCTCGGCCTCGCACGGCAATTGCTGGCGGTGGAGAACACCCGCGGCGGCATCTGCAAGCGCGACATGGTGCTGAACGGCGCGCTGCCGCGCATTGAGGTCGATCCCGAGACCTACGAGGTCCGCGCCGATGGCGCGCTGCTGGTCTGCGAGCCGGCGCGGGTGCTGCCGATGGCGCAGCGCTACTTCCTGTTCTGAGGCGCGGATGACCGACGAACTTCCCCGCGCCGCCCGGGTCCTGCCCGCCGGCCACTGGATCGAGCGCACGGCGAAGGACGTCGTCGTGCTTGACTTCGACGACCGCTTCCGCCGCCGCAGGCGCTATGTCGGCCAGCGGGGCCTGGCCTTCCTGCTCGACCTGGAGGACGCCGTGGCGCTGCGTGACGGCGACGGGCTGCTGCTGGAGGGGGTCGGCGGCGTCATCCTCGTGCGCGCCGCGCCGGAGCCGCTGGTCGAGGTGCGGGCCGGGACGCCGGAGCGGCTGGCGCGCCTGGCCTGGCATCTCGGCAACCGCCACCTGCCCACCGAGATCGGGGTCGACCGGCTGCTGATCCGCGACGACCATGTCATCGTGGAGATGCTCAAGGGCCTCGGCGCCGTGCTGCGCAGGGTCGATGCACCGTTCGACCCGGAGGGCGGCGCCTATGGCGAGCACAACCGGCAGCCCGGGCACCATCACCACCATCCGCATGGCGATGACGACCATCACCACCACCCCTGACCAGCCCGGCCCGGAGGCGCTGTACCGGCTGCTGGCCTGGCTCTCGCCGGCCTATCCGATCGGCGCCTACAGCTACAGCCACGGCCTGGAGATGGCGGTGGAGGAGGGGCGGGTGCGCGACCGCGCCGGCCTGGTCGCGTATATCGCCACCGTGCTGCGCGCCGGCGCCGGGCGCGTGGATGGTGCGCTCCTGGCGGCCGCCTACCGTGCCGCAGACGCGGAGGATGACGCGGCGCTGGACGAGGTGGCGCTGCTCGCCGCCGCCTGGCGCGGCACGGCGGAGACCGCGCTGGAGACCATGCAGCAGGGCACGGCCTTCGCCGGCGTGACGCACTCCGCCTGGCCGGAACCGCGCTTCGCCGCCTTCGCTGCGCGGCATCCGCGGCGCATCGCGCATCCCGCCGCATTCGGCGCCGCGGCTGCCTGGCACGGCATCCCCCTACGCCCGGCACTCGCGGGCTGGCTCGCCGGCTTCGCCGCCAACCTGGTCAGTGCCGGCGTGCGGCTGGTGCCGCTCGGCCAGACCGATGGCCAGATCGCCATCGCCACCCTGCACCCGGCGGTGGAGATGGCCACCGATGCGGCGCTGGTCGCGGAGCTGGACCGCATCGGCAGCGCCGCGCCGATGCTCGACCTGCTCTCCATGCGTCACGAAACGCAATACACGAGGCTGTTCCGCTCATGAGCAATGGACCATTCAGGGTGGGCATCGGCGGTCCCGTCGGCTCCGGCAAGACGGCGCTGACGGAGAGGCTGTGCCGCCGCCTGCGCGACACGCACGACATCGCCGTCATCACCAACGACATCTACACCAAGGAGGACGCGGAATTCCTCACCCGCGCCGGCGCGCTGGACCCTGCGCGCATCGCCGGCGTGGAGACCGGCGGTTGCCCGCATACCGCAATTCGCGAGGATGCCTCGATCAACCTCGCCGCCGTGCACGACATGGTGCAGCGCTTCCCGCTGCTGGAGATCCTGTTCATCGAGAGCGGCGGCGACAACCTGGCCGCCACCTTCAGCCCGGAGCTGGCGGACCTGACGATCTACGTCATCGACGTCTCGGCCGGCGACAAGATCCCGCGCAAGGGCGGCCCCGGCATCACCCGCAGCGACATGCTGGTGATCAACAAGATCGACCTCGCGCCGCTGGTCGGCGCCGATCTCTCGGTGATGGACCGCGACGCGCGGCGCATGCGGGGCGCCCGCCCCTTCATTTTCACCAACCTGAAGGAGGATCGCGGCGTCGCCGAGATCGCCGCCTTCATCCTGGAGCAGGGCGGCATCGCGCCGAGACGGACGGCGGCGTAGCGGTCACGCCTCGCCGTAGTGCACGCGCCGGTAGGGGCGGCTGACCACCGTGTCGTCCGTGTGCACGTCCCACAGCCCGGCGCTGTTCGCCGCCTGATGCTCGGCGAACAGGCCAGCCATGCGGCCCAGCGCGTTCACCGTCGTGCCGCGCACGCCGAAGCCGTTGGCGACGCCGGCGAGATCGCCGCGACCGTGGGTGACGGTCTCCGCGCTCATGCCATGCGCCCGGAATTTGTGGATCTCGGCGCCATAGCCGCCATCGTTGATCACCGCCATCAGCAGGCGCAGCCCCTGGCGGCGGATCGTCTCCAGCTCCTGGATGTGCATGAGCAGGGAGCCGTCGCCCTCGATCAGCAGCACCTTGCCGTCGCCGCGCGCGGCGGCGACGCCGATCGCCGCGGGCAACCCGTTGCCGATGGCTCCGAAATCGCTGACCACATGGTACTTCTCCGCGGCGCGGCCCTTCAGGTGGGTCGTGGCGATGCCGAAGTAGTGGCCGCCGCCGATCACCACGTCCCAGTCCTTCGGCACGATGGCGTCGAGTTCCATCGTCGCCTTGCGCGGATCGACGACGCCGGCGGCGATGGGGAACTCCTTGCGGTCAGGGTGGTCGGCGGCGATCTGCGCGGCCAGCTCGGCGCCACGGAAGGCAGTGCGGGCGCCGATGCCCCGCTGCGCCAGGCGGTTTGCCACCGCCTCAGCCGCCGCGAGCGCATCGGCGCGGATGTGCAGGTCGGCGGTGCGCAGCCCCTGCCAGAGGCCGCGCGGCGCGGTGTCGATCTGCACGGTGCGCGCACCAGGATAGAGGTAGCCGCTCTCGGTCGTGTAGGTGCCGAGGCCGACGCCGATGCCGATGACGAGATCGGATTCGGCAAAGCGCTCGCGCCCGAAATCGGAGGAATAGGCACCGGCGATGTCGAGCGCGAAGGGGTTGCCGGTGAACAGCCCCTTGGCCTGCAACGAGGTCGCCAGCAGCGCGCCGGAGGCCTCGGCCAGGGCTTCGATCGCGTCCCGCGCGCGGGAAAGCTTGGCGCCGCGGCCGGCGATGATGATCGGCCGCTCCGCCTCCGCGATCATGTCGCAGAGCCGGTCCACCAGGGCGGGATCGGCCGCGGGGCGCTGCGGCGTCGGCAGCCACTCGGCCGAGGGCGCGTAGTCCATGAAGTGCGGCCAGGGCTGCTTCTGCAGATCCATCGGAATCGACAGCACCACCGGCCGGCGTTCCAGCGCCGCGGTGTGGAAGGCCTCCCGCACGCAGTCCAGCGCGCGATCCACGGTGCGCACCGGGATGTAGGCGGCGCCCGTGGCGAGCGCGAGCGGCGCCATGTCGATCTGCTGGATGTAGTAGGCGGCGGAAAGCGGCGCATCCCCCGCGAAGACCACCACCGGCACGGCGGCGCGCGAGGCGATGGACAGCGCCGTCATGATCTGCGTGAAGCCCGGCCCGCAGGTCGTCGAGGCAACGCCGACCTTGCCGGTGGCGCGGGCGTAGCCGTCCGCCATGGCGACCGCGCAGTGCTCGTGCCGGGCGTGGACCACCTGCACTCCCGGCAGGCGCGACATCGCCTCCGACCAGTACATGTTGGCGTCGCCCATCAGGGTGAACAGCGTGTCGCAGCCCTCGGCCGCGAAGGCCTGGGCGAGCACGTCGGAGACCTGCGGGGTCTTGGCCATGGTCAGCGTGTCCTTCCGAGAAGCGAGCGGAGCCAGGAGAGGAGGGCCCGCCAGATCAGGCCGGCGCCGCTCAGCGCGCGCGCCGGGGGCGGGGGAGGGGGCGGCGGTGCCACCTGGGGGTTCGCGGCGGTTGGTTCGGGTGTCGGCGCGGCGGCGCGGCGTTCGGCCACCAGCGCCGCGACATTCGCCGCGAACTCCGTCAGCAGCGCGCGCGCCAGGTGCACGCCGCCGGCATTCGCGAAGGTCTCCAGCGGTCCGGTCACGGTGAAGCTGCCCTGTACCGTCAGCCGCGTGGCGTCGCCCTCGACCGTGGCCTCCATGGAGCCGGTGGACAACGCGCGGGAGGCACCGCGCCCGTCGACGCCGCGGCCCTCCATGGTGCAGCGGTGGGCGGCATCGTCGAAATCCAGCCTCGCCTCGCCGCGGAACACCGCCGCCGTGGGTCCGAACTTCACCCGGATGGAGCCGCGCCAAAGCCCGTCACCGCTGTCGGGCGCGAGCTGCGCGCCGGGGATGCAGCCCACCACCGCCTGCGGGTCGCGCAGCAGCGGCCATACCTCCGCGAGCGGCGCCGCGATGCGCGTCTGTTCCGTGATGTCCATCAGGCTTCCGGTCGGGGAGGATCCTCGACCGCAAGCCTGCGCACTGGGGCGCGGGCGCGCAAGACCCCCCGCCGGCTCAGCGGTCCTTCCAG
This sequence comes from Acetobacteraceae bacterium, assembly GCA_019750465.1. Classification (GTDB taxonomy): domain Bacteria; phylum Pseudomonadota; class Alphaproteobacteria; order Acetobacterales; family Acetobacteraceae; genus JAIEOP01. The sequence continues at coordinate 6,675 of JAIEOP010000348.1, forward strand.
GGCCGCTTCGTCCAGAGGTCGCGCACCATGGCGTCGGTTTCCTGCGCCATCTGCAGATAGGCCGCGCCGATCAGCGGCCGCAACGGCATGAACTGGCGCTCCGCGTCCGCCAGGAAGACCGGGTCCGCCAGCGCCCCGGCGAACGCAGTCTCCAGCTTCGCGGCGATCGGCCGCGGCAGGCCGGGCGGGCCGAGGATGCCGCGCGAGGCACCGGTGACCAGGTCGAAGCCGAGCTCGCGCATCGTCGGCACGTCGGGCGCCCAGCGCGCGCGCTGCGGCGCGGCGGTGGCCAGGGCGCGCAGCTTGCCTTCGCGCATCTGCGCGATGCCGTCATGGATGTTGATCGCCGCCAGATCGAGGTGCCCGCCCAGCAGCTGGCCGAACAGCGGAGCGTTTCCCGTGAAGGGCACATGCACCAGCGGCGGGATGCCGCTCAGCGCCTCGAAGGCCAGCAGGAAGATATGGTCGTCCGAGCCGATGCCGGTGGTCGCGCAGCTGAGCTGCCCCGGACGTGCCTTCGCCGTGGCGATCAGGTCCGCGAGGCTGCGGATCGGGCTGTCGCCCGGCACATAGAAGGCGTTCGCGTCATCGACGATGTTGGCGATGAAGGTGAAGTCCAGGGCGCGGTAGCGCGCCGGGCGCTCGATGGGGATCGACATCTGCGCGGGGATGGAGGTGGCGCCCAGCGTGTAGCCGTCGGGCGCGGCGTTGAAGGCCGCTTCCAGGCCGATCTGCCCGCCGGCGCCGGCGCGGTTCGTCACGACCACCTGCATGCCCGGAACGCGTCGCGCCACATGCGGCATGATCATCCGCGTCATGGTATCGACCGGCCCGCCCGCGTTGGCGAGCACGATGACCTCGACCGGACGATCCCCGGGCCAGGCGGTCTGGGCGCGGACGATGCGCGGCAGGGCGAGTGCCCCCAGCGCGCCGGCGCCGAGGTGGCGGCGGGAAATCATCGTGGTCCTCCCTTGGTTCGTTCTTCTGCATGCCAGGGTGAACCACGTCGGGTGCCCGTTTCAAGCACGACGCGCGGGCTTCCCCTCGCCGCCGATCCGCACCACGATCCCGGCGGAGCCGCAGGGGAGGAGTGCGCCGATGCCGGATGCGCCGGGGCCGGGCCGGACGGCGATGCCCGTCAGCGTGGAATCGCGCGCCTCCTGGGTCGTCGCCGTCACCGTGCTCTTCGTCATCGCGATCGCCTATGGCGGGCCGCTGATCGCCGTCGTGGGGCTGCGCGAGATCGCCGAGGAGATGGGCGGCGCGCGGTCCGTGCCGGGGCTGGCCTTCTCGCTGGCCTGGCTCGGTTCCGCCGTCGGCGGCATCGCCATGGGGCGCATCGCGGAGCGCATCGGCGTGCGGTGGACCGTGGCCTTCGGCGCCTGCATGATCGGGATCGGCCTTGCGATCTCCGCCGGCGGCGAGCCCTGGCAGCTCTGGGTCGGGCACGGGCTGTTCATGGGCCTGCTCGGCAATGCCGGCATCAACGCGCCGCTCTACGTCTATGTGAGCTGCTGGTTCGACCGGCGGCGCGGCACGGCGCTGGCGCTGATCTCCTCCGGCCAGTACGTCGCCGGCGCGGTCTGGCCCTCGGTCTTCGAGCGTACCATCGGCGCCTGGGGTTGGCGCGCGACGATGCTGGTCTTCGCCGTCGGCGCGGCGATTGCCATCGTGGCATTGGCGATGCTGGTGCTGCGGCCGCCGCCGGAGGCGCCGCGCGCCCTGCCGGGATCGCCGGCCGCGGGTCCCGCGCCGGGCGCGCGGGTGCTCGGGCTGAGGCCGAACGTGGCAATGGCGGCGCTGGCCATCGCCGGCTTCCTCTGCTGCGTGCCGATGGCGATGCCGCAGGGGCACCTGATCGCCTTCTGCGGTGATCTCGGCATCCCGGGCTCGCGCGGCGCGGCGATGCTCTCCGTGCTGCTCGTCTGCGCCTTCATCAGCCGCCAGATCTGGGGCTGGGTGTCGGACCGCTTCGGGGGGCTGAACACGCTGCTGGCGGGCTCGATCTGCCAGGCGGTGGCGATGGTGGGGTTCCTGGTCACGCAGGACGAGGTGGGATTGTTCCTCGTCTCGGCCGTGTTCGGCCTCGGCTTCAGCGGGCTGATCCCGGCCTATGTGCTGACGGTGCGGGAGATCTTCCCGGCCTCGGAGGCCTCCTGGCGGATTCCGGTGGTGCTGCTGTTCACCGGCTCGGGCATGGCCTTCGGCGGCTGGCTGGCGGCGGTGATCTACGACCATGTCGGCTTCTACGGCGCGGCGTTCGGCGCCGGCATCGGCCTCAACGTGGTGAATGCCGTGATCCTGGCCTTCCTGGTGTTCCGGTCCCGGTCGCGGCCGCCGCTTCTGGTGCCCGCCGCAGCCTGACGGGGCGGCGCAGCCCGGTCAGGCCACCCGGCGCGCCGGCACCGAAACGCCCGGCCGCGGCAGGCCGATCGCCGGCGCCACGGCGCGGCCCATCAGCTCGATGGAGCGCAGCACGAAGGGATGCGGCGGATCGACGGAGTGCACCTGCACCGCAAGGTCGGTCGCGCGGTCCAGCACGCGGTCCGTGCGCAGCGACGCAGCCACCTCCTCCGGCGTGCCGAGATGCACGTCCTGGCGTCGGATCAGCTCCTCCACCGGCAGGTGCGCCGCGCCGGCATGGCCGCGCTCGGCCAGCCGCGCCTGGTAGCGGCGCAGCCCGATCTCGGCGAAGCGCAGTCCGTCGGCGCGGTCGTCCACCACGAAGACGGAGCGCGAGGCGAGGATGCGCGGCGCGACGCCGGGCGGCAGCGCCGCCAGGTAGGCGTCGACCATCGGGTCCTGGATGTCGGACAGCCGCGCATCGGGTTGCCCGTCCGGCCGCGGCTGGGTGCGCGAGAGCAGCAGCCCCGCGCCGCACACGCCGGCATGGCGCGCGCCGTTCACCGAGAAGGTCGCGTGCCAGATCCGGCCCAGCAATTCGGGCCGCACCGGATAGATCCGGTCGCCGCCGGGCAGTTCGCGGCCGGCCAGCGCGTCCGTCAGCAGGGCCAGGTTGCGCTCGAACACCGCGCGCCGGTCCTCGTCCGCCAGGCCGAAGGCGGCGAAGGCGGCGGGGTTGCCGCCCGAGCCGACGCCCAGCTCCAGCCGCCCGCCCGACATCAGGTCCAGCACCGCCGCATCCTCCGCGACACGGATCGGCAGCTCCATGGGCAGCGTGACGATGCCGGTGCCGAGGCGGATGCGGCCGGTGCGCGCGGCGATCTGCGCCAGGAAGACCAGCGGCGCCGGCAGCCCGCCCTCATGCTCGTGGAAGTGGTGCTGGGCGATCCAGGCGGAGTCGAAGCCCTCGGCCTCGGCGTGCAGGATCTGCGCGGTGGCCAGGCGGTAGCGCTCCGCCGCACTGCCCTCATCGAGCAGCCGCGAGAAGAAGCCGAGGCGCCGCAGCGGCGAGCCGGACTTCATGCAGGGGGCTCCATGGGGGTTGCCACCGGCGCGGCGTAGCGCCGATCAGGCCTGCACGCCATAATCGGCGAGCTCGGGCCGCATGGCCTCGATCACGAAATCCACGAAGGCCGCAGGGGCGTCCAGGTAGAATTCGCGCTCCGAATAGGCGCCGACGGCGGCCTCCAGGCCCCGCGCGCGCAGCCATTCGGCCAGGGCATCCAGGCTCTCGCGCGGCGTCTCGCTCAGGAAGGCGACTTGCGAACGAAGCTTGTCGGCGTCTCGATGGCCGGTGTCGCTGCGGCTGAATTGCAGATCGACATTCGTGCCGGGCTGACGCAGCCAGATCGAGCGCTCGGTGCGGCGCAGCTCCACGAAGCCGAGGCAATCGCGCAGCATCCCGACGACCGTCTCGAAATGCGCCGGGTTCAGCCGGTTGGCAACGTGATTGAGGATCACGGCGTCAGTCTTCGAGCTGCGGCAGCCGATGGCGATCCGCGGGATCGTCCCAGCCCTTGAACCGCGGCGCGCGCTTCTCGGCGAAGGCGGCACGGGATTCCATGAGATCGCTCTTCGCACCGTGGTCGTGCAGGCGGGCGGCAAGGCGCTCGAGGGGCGGCGCCACGCGGGGACGCATCTGCCGCATCATGTGTACCGTGTTCACCCGCGAGGCCGGCGGCAGGGTCAGCAGGTGCCGGCCCATCTCCAGCGCCGTCTCCAGCAGCGCCTCGGGCTCCACCAGGCGGTTGAGGAAGCCGACCTCGTGGAAGCGCTCCGCGGTGAAGCGGAAGCCGAGCGCCATCTCCATGGCCACCGGGTAGGGCAGGTTGGCGATATGGCCGTGGTTGGTGCCGCCGAGCAGCCAGCGCTTCGCCTCCGAGACCTCGAAGACCGCGCCGCGCACGGCGACGCGCAGGTCCGTGCGCTCCACCAGCATGAAGCCGCCGCCCATGGCGAAGCCGTTCACCGCGGCGATCACGGGCTTCTCCAGCGCGCCCGACATGAAGGGATCCTCGATCGGCGGGCGACGGCCGCCGGGGGCGCCGTCGGCGAGGGACTCCTTCATGTCCTCGCCGGCGCAGAAGGCGCGGCCGGCGCCGGTGAAGATCGCCACCTCCAGCTCGGGGTCGGTGCGGAACGCCGTCCAGGTCTCCGCCAGGCGCGAGCGGAGTTCGTGGTTCAGCGCGTTCAGCCGCTCGGGGCGGTTCATGCGCACCACGAGGATCTGCCCGTGGCGTTCGGTCTCGAGAACGGTCATGCGCGGCATGGTGCCCTGCGCCGGGGGCCAAGGGAAGCCGCCGCGGCAGGTTGTCGGCCCGCGGGTCCGGCCCCAAGATCACCCGGCATACCGGGGAAACGCCAGCGCCATGAGCGCCACAGCCGCCACCGAGGGCGGCCTGTTCAGCATCAGCGGCCGGCAGTGGCTCATCCTGCTGATGGTCCAGCTCGCCAACATGCTGTTCGGCATGACCATCACCCTGGCCAACCTGGTGCTGCCGGAGATGCGCGGCACGCTGTCCGCGACCCAGGACGAGATCTCCTGGGTGATCACGCTGAACCTGGTCGCCACCGCGGTCGCCACGCCGATGACGGGCTGGCTGGCCAGCCGGCTCGGCTGGCGGACCCTGATGTTCGGCACCGTGCTCGGCTTCACGGTTTCCTCCTTCCTCTGCGCCATGGCGAACAGCCTGGAATTCCTGATCTTCGCCCGCGTCGCGCAGGGTGCCTTCGGGGCGCCGATCATGCCGCTCGGCCAGGCCATCCTGCTCGGCACCTTCCCGAAGCACCTGCAGCCCACGGCGCTGGTGATGTGGGGCGTCGGCGCGGTGTTCGGGCCGGTGGTCGGGCCGATCCTCGGCAGCATGGCCACCGATGTATGGAACTGGCGCGCTGCCTTCATCATGATCGTGCCGCCCGGCATCGCCACGCTGGCCTGCATCTGGTTCGCGCTTGCCGACCACACCCGGCGCAGCGCCATCCGCTTCGACTGGATCGGCTTCATCGCGCTGTCCACCGCCATCGTCGCCGCCCAGCTGATCTTCGACCGCGGCCATCGGATGGACTGGTTCGAATCCACCGAGATCATCCTCTGCCTCATCGTCGGCGGCCTGGCCTTCTGGATCTTCGCCGCGCACTGCCTGACGGCGCCGCATCCCTTCCTGGATCCGCGCCTGCTGCTCGACCGCAATTTCAGCATCGGCATCGCGCTGTCCTTCGTCATGGGCATGCTGAGCTTCACCAGCCTGACCCTGTTCCCGACCCTGCTGCACGACCTGCGCGGCTACCCGAACGACAGCATCGGCATGCTGATCGCGGCCCGCGGCATGGGCAATTGGCTCGCCTTCCTGGTGATCGTGCAGTTCACCCGGGTGGCGCCGCGGCTGGCCATCGCCACCGGCATGGCGCTGCAGGCGGGGGCGGCCTTCTGGATGGCCGCGCTCGACATCAACATGACCGACGGCGACGTGTTCTGGAGCAACCTGCTGCAGGGCTTCGGCCAGTCGATCGCGTTCACGCCGATGACGGTCATGGCCTTCTCCACCCTGCCGCGGGAGCAGGCGACGGAGGGCTCGGCGGTGTTCACGCTGATGCGCAATTTCGGATCCAGCCTGTTCATCTCCATCGCCGTGCTGGTGCTGCTGCGCTCCACCTCGGCGAACTACGCGCGGCTGAGCGAGATGATCACGCCCTACAACAAGACGCTTGCCTTCCCCGGCCTGCCGAGCAGCTGGGGGCTCGACACCACGCCGGGCCTGCTGCGCCTCTCGGGGGAGATCCATCGGCAGGCTTCCATGATCGGCTACGTGAACGCCTTCTCGCTGATGGCGCTGACCGCGACGGTCGCGGTGCCGCTGGCCTTCCTGATGCGGCGGCCGGCCGGCTGAGGCGTGCGGGGGGCCAGCACGCGGGCCTGGTCCGCCGCGTCCGTGCCGGGTCTGGACGTCGCGAGCCGCGACGCATTAGGGTTCCTGGCCGCTGCTTCGGAATGATCGCGCGCGGCGGCGTTCCGGCCAAGAAGACCACCAGGGAGACGCGTCATGACCCTTCCGCTTTCGCGGCGGCATGCGATCGGGGGCGCAGCCGCGCTGGGTGCCACCGCCCTGCACGCGCCCGCCGCCGGGCAGGCCGACTGGCCGAACCGCACCGTGCGCCTCATCGTCGGCTTCACCGCCGGCAGCGCCACGGACATCACCGCGCGGCTCTTCGCGCAGCGCTTCAGCGAGGCCTGGGGCCAGCCCGTCGTCGTCGAGAACGTGGCAGGGAATGCAGGTGCCATCGGCTTCGACCGGGTCGCGAAATCCCCGCCCGACGGCTACACGCTGATGTGGGCGGCCAACGCGGCGCTGACCATCCTGCCCAGCCTGCAGCGCCTGCCCTACGACCCGCTGAAGGACCTGATGCCGATCGGCATCATGCTGTCGATGCCCTCGGTCGTGCTGGTGAACAACGACCTGCCGGTGCGATCCATCGCCGAGCTGATCGCCCATGCGCGGGCGAATCCCGGCAAGCTCTCCTATGGCACGCCCGGGGTGGGCACGCCGCAGCACATCACCGGCGAGATGCTGTGCCACCAGGCCGGCATCCGGATGGAGCACATCCCCTATCGCGGCGCCGCACTGGCGGACACGCTGAACGGATCGGTCCCCATCGCCATCCAGAATGCCGGCGCGGCGATGCCCTTCGTACGCGAGGGCCGGCTGCGCGGCATCGGGGTCACCTCGCTCGCCCGCTCGCCGAACACCGCCAACATGGCGACGGTGGCGGAGCAGGGATTCCCCGGCTTCGAGGCGCTGTCCTGGTTCGGCCTGATGGCGCCCGCCGGCACCGCCCCGACCATCGGGGAGAAGGTGCGGGCGGAGGCGATGCGGGTGCTGGCGGATGGCGGCATGCGGGAGCGGTTCGCCGCGCTCGGCCTCGACACGGTGGGCAGCACGCCGGAGGCGATGCGGGCCTCCATCGCCGCCGACATCCCGAAATGGGCCAGGGTGATCGCCGAGGCGGGCATCCCGACCATGCGCTGAAGGTGCGCCCCGGGCTTGACCGTTCGGGCCGGCTGGTGTGGGTGTGCCCAATCGGAGGACGCACCCATGAAGGCAAGCCTGTTCTATCTGCCCAGCATCGGCAGCCGCGCCGAGATCGAGGCCGGCATGGCCGGCATGCGCGGCGACCTGTACCAGCGCATGCTGCGCGAGCTGTCCGAGCAGATCCGCCTGGCGGACGAGCTGGGCTACGATTCCGTCTCCTTCACCGAGCACCATTTCCACATCGAGGGGTTCGAGGTCTCGAACAACCCGGTGCTGCTCGACCTGTATTTCGCGATGCAGACCAAGCGCATCCGCGTCGGCCAACTCGGCATCGTGCTGCCGGCGGCGAACCCGATGCGGGTCGCCGAGGACATCGCCATGCTGGACCACATGACGGGCGGCCGCGCCTGCGCCGGCTTCGCGCGCGGCTACCAGCGCCGCTGGGTCGATGTGATGGGCCAGCAGACGCACGGCATCCATGGCGCGCTGCCGCACCAGCACGACGAGATCGACGCCGCCAACCGCGCCGCCTTCGAGGAGAACCTCCGTATCATCAAGAAGTGCTGGACGGAGGAGATGCTGGAATACCAGGGCAAATACTGGCGCATCCCCGCCGGCCCCACGCCCTGGACGCTGGAGACGACGCGCCTCTACGGCAAGGGGGTGGAGGACGGCGTCCTGAAATCCGTCGGCATCGTGCCGAAGCCGCTGCAGAAGCCGCATCCGCCGCTGTTCCAGCCCTTCGCCAGCAGCGAGAACACGATCCGCTTCTGCGCCCAGGAGAATATCACGCCGATCCTGCCGGCCATGCACCCAGCCCATGAGAGCAAGCTCTACAGCGTCTATTCGGAGGTGGCGGGCAAGCCGAAGGGGCGCGACATGGGCGTGCTGCGCGACGTGATCATCGCCGACACCGACGAGGAGGCGATGGCGCTGTGGCGGGACTCCGGCCAGTTCACCGGCCGCGCCTGGTTCGAGCCATTCGGCTTCCGCAAGGGCCTGATCGATCCCGCGACCGGCAAGGTGCCGACGCCGGAGGAGATCATCGCCCAGGGCTATGCCTATGTCGGCACGGTGGATACCGTGCTGCGCGGCATGGAGGCCTCGCAGCGGCGCCAGCCCGTGGACTGGACCATGTGCTACACCTACAACGGGCTGGTGCCGCACGGCACGCTGATGAAGTCCATCGAGCGCTTCTGGACCAGGGTGATGCCGCGCTTCGCGTGAGCGCCGCGCGGGATCCCGACGCTACCGCCGCACCTTCGCCGCCGCGTCCTCCAGCGCCCCGTCCAGCACCTCGATCAGCGTGTCGCACTCGCCGCGCGTGATGACCAGCGGCGGCGAGAGCACGATGGTGTTGGAATGCCGCGCGCCGCCGCCGGAGCGGCCGACGATCACGCCGCGGTTCTTGCAGAACTCCACCACGCCGCCGACCAGCGAATTCTCGAGCTGCACCTTGCTCTCCCGGTCGGTCACCAGTTCGATGCCGATGAGCAGGCCCTTGCCGCGGATGTCGCCGGTGATGGCATGGCGGAACAGCCGGTCCTTCAGCCCGTCCATGAGGTAGGCGCCCATGGTGGCGGCGCGCTCCGGCAGCTGCTCCTCCAGCAGGATCTCGATGTTCCGCACGGCGACGGCGGCGGCGGCCGGGTGGCCGCCGTAGGTGTTCACCTGCATCACCTGCCGCGCATCCGCGACCTCGCCGAGGAAGCTGTTGAAGACGTGGTTCTTCACCACCGTCGCCGCGATCGGCAGGTAGGCGGAGACGATGCCCTTGGCCACCGCCATGATGTCCGGGCTGATGCCATAGTGCTGGTGGCCGAACATCTTGCCGGTGCGGCCGAAGCCGTTGATCACCTCATCGACATGCAGCAGCACGTCGTACTTGCGGCAGATCTCCTCGACCATCGGCAGGTATTCGTCCGGCGGCACGGCGACGCCGACGCCGCTCATGATCGGCTCCACGATCACCTCGGCGACGGTCTGCGGCCCCTCGCCCTGGATGGTGGTCTCGATCAGCTTGGCGCAGGCAATTCCGCAGGAGCCCTGCTCCAGGCCGAGCGGGCAGCGGTAGCAGGTCGGCGCCGGCACGTGCACGAACTCGCCGGCATAGGGCTCGAACTTCACCTTGCGCTCGCCCATGCCGCCGGCGGCCAGCGTCGCCAGCGTGGTGCCGTGATAGGCGTAATAGCGGCTGATGGTCTTGAAGCGGAAGTCGCCGGGGAACTCGTGCTTGGCATACTGCCGCGCCACCTTGAACCCCGCCTCGTTCGCCTCCGATCCGGAGTTCACGAAATAGACGTGGTAGTCGCCGCCCATCAGCCCGTTCACCTGCTCCGCGAGCTGCGCCGCGGGCAGGTTCATCGCGGTGTGCGGGTAGTAGGCCATCGCCTGCATCTGTTCGGCGGCGATCTGCGCCAGCTCGGTGCGGCCATAGCCGATGTTCACGCACCACAGCCCCGCCATGGCATCGAGGTAGGTGGTGCCGTCGGCATCGACGATGGTGGAGCCCTGCGCCCCGGTCACCACCATCTGGCTCTTCTCCAGCGCCTTGTGCTGGACGATCGGGTGCATGACGTTGCCGAGATCCTGCTCGACGACGCGCCGGCGGACCTCGGGATCGGGCTGGTTGGTCTGGGACATCGGCGGCCTCGGCTTGCTACGACGGGAGAGGATTGGCGCAAGGCTAGATCGGAACCGGTGCCCGTGTCACGGGGCGCCGACGCCGGCAGTTTGCGCGCCGCGCCGGGCGGGCTAGCCTGCCGGCGCCACCGCTCCAGGATCCTGCCCGCATGACCGTGCTCACCGCCATGCACTGGGGCATCTACGAGGTCGAGATGGAGGCCGGGCGCGCCGTGGCGCTGCGCCCCTTCCGGGATGACCCGGACCCGTCCGAAATCGGCCTGCACGTGCTGGCGCCGGAGCTGGAGCGGCTGCGGGTGCGCCGCCCCGCGGTGCGCAGGGGTTGGCTGGACGGCGACCGGTCGGGCCACACGGCGCGTCGCGGCACCGAGCCCTTCGTGCAGGTGGACTGGGACACCGCCCTCGACCTGGTGGCGGATGAGTTGCGCCGGGTGAAGGCGGCGCACGGCAACGCGGCGATCTTCGGCGGCAGCTACGGCTGGGCCAGCGCCGGGCGCTTCCACCATGCGCAGAGCCAGGTGCACCGCTTCCTGAACAGCATCGGCGGCTATGTCCGCCACGTCGACAGCTACAGCCTGGGCGCCGCCCGCGTGCTGCTGCCGCACATCCTGGCGACGATGGAGGAGGTGCAGGTGATGCACAGCTCCTTCCCCGTGCTGGAGGCGCACACGAAGCTCTTCGTCTGCTTCGGCGGCGTGCCGGCGAAGAACGCCCAGATCAGCGCCGGCGGCGCCTTCCAGCACCGCGTCCCCGGCGCGCTTCGCCGCATGGCGCAGGCCGGCTGCCGCTTCGTCAACATCAGCCCGGTGCGCGACGACCTGGAGACCGGCGCGGCGTTCGAGTGGATCCCGATCCGCCCCAACACCGACGCCGCGCTGATGCTGGCGCTCGGCCATGTGCTGCTGACCGAGGGATTGCACGACCGGGATTTCCTGGCCCGCTGCGCCACCGGCTTCGAGCGCTTCGCCCCCTACCTGCTGGGCGAGACGGATGGCCAGCCCAAGACCCCGGACTGGGCCGCGGCGATCACCGGCGTGCCCGCCGCGCGCATCACGGCGCTGGCGCGCGAGATGGCGGCGACCCGCACCATGATCAGCGCCGGCTGGTCGCTGCAGCGCGCGCATCACGGGGAGCAGCCCTTCTGGATGGCGCTGACCCTGGCCTGCATGCTCGGCCAGATCGGCCTGCCGGGGGGCGGCATCGGCCTGGGCTACGGCCCGACCAACCTGATGGGCAGCCCGCATCCCTATTTCGGCGGCGCCTCCCTGCCGCAGGGGCGCAACGCCGTGCCGGCCTTCATCCCCGTCGCCCGCATCACCGACATGCTGGAGCGGCCGGGGGAAGCCTTCCGCTACAATGGCGGCGAGCATCGCTACCCCGACATCCGGCTGATCTACTGGGCCGGCGGCAACCCCTTCCACCACCACCAGGACCTGCCGCGCCTGACCCGCGCCTGGGGCAAGCCGGAGACGGTGGTGGTGCACGAGCAGTTCTGGACGCCGACGGCGAAGCGCGCCGACATCGTGCTGCCGGCGACGACGACCTTGGAGCGCGAGGATCTCGGCTTCTCCCGCAAGGAGAGCCACGTCGTCGCCATGCCGCAGGTCAGGGACCCGCCGGGCGAGGCGCGCGACGACTACGCCATCTTCGCCGAGCTCGCGGCGCGGCTGGGCGCGGAGCAGGCCTTCACCGAGGGCCGCGACACCCGCGCCTGGCTGCGCCACCTGTACGAGGACGGGCGCGCGCAGGCGGCCAAGGCCGGCGTGCGCCTGCCCGGCTTCGACGCCTTCTGGCAGGCCGGGGTCCTGCGCATCGAGGCCGAGGCGCCGGTGCCGGGGGTGATGCTGGAGACCTTCCGCCGCGACCCTGCCGCACATCCGCTGCGCACCCCCTCCGGCCGCATTGAGATCTTCTCCGAGCGCATCGCCGGCTTCGGCCTGCCCGACTGCCCCGGCCACCCGGTCTGGCTGGCGCCGCGCGAATGGCTCGGCGCGAAGCTGGCCGCGCGCTTCCCGCTGCACCTGCTGTCGGACCAGCCGGACCGGCGCCTGCACAGCCAGCTCGATGCCAGCCCGCACAGCGCCGCCGGCAAGGTTGCCGGGCGGCAGCCCGTCTCGCTCAGCCCCGAGGATGCCGCGGCGCGAGGCATCCGCGATGGCGACGTGGTGCGCGTCTTCAACGACCGCGGCGTCTGCCTTGCCGGCGCGGTGGTGACGGACGCGATCCGCCCCGGTGTCGCGCGCCTCTCCACCGGCGCCTGGTACGATCCCGGGCCGGACGGGCTGGAGCGGCACGGCAACCCCAACGCCTTCACGCTGGACCTGCCGGCCTCCGAGCTGTCCCAGGGCTGCGCCGCGCAGACCTGCCTCGTCGAGATCGAGCGCTGGGAGGGACCGGTGCCACGCATCGAGGCGCACGACCTGCCCGAATTTGTCTGACGGAGGACACACGCGATGATGCGCCTCGGCCTGTTCATGATGCCGCTGCACCCGCCCGAGCGGCCCATGCACGAGACCCTGGCGGAGGATACCGAGAAGTCCCTGCTCGCCGACCGGCTCGGCTTCCACGAGCTCTGGGTGGGCGAGCATTTCTCCGCCTCCTCAGAGCCCATCGCCGCGCCGCTGATGTTCATGGCCGCGCTGGCGCCCCGCACGAACCTGACCTTCGCCACCGGCGTGATCAACCTGCCGAACCACCACCCGGCCATGGTCGCGGCCGAGGTCGCGCAGTTCGACCACATGACCGGCGGCCGCTTCATCATGGGCATCGGCCCGGGCGGCCTGGCCTCGGACTGGGAGCTGTTCGGCAACACCGATGCGAAGCTGCGCGGCGCCCGCATGCTGGAGGCGGTGGACCAGATCCTGGCGATCTGGACTGGCGATCCGCCCTACGACATCGCCGGGCCCACCTGGTCCTCGCGCATCACCCAGGCAGTGATCCCGGAATTCGGCGTCGGCAGCATGCCCAAGCCCCACCAGCGGCCGCACCCGCCGATCGCCGTCACCGCCCGCAGCGTGGACAGCTTCGGCGTGCGGGCCGCTGCGGCGCGGGGCTGGGGCGTGGTTTCGGCGAATTTCGTGGCCGAGCGGGTGGTGGAGGGACACTGGCGCACCCTCGGCGCGGCGCTGGCGGCGAACGGCAGGGCGGCCAGCGGCGCCGATTGGCGCGTCGCCCGCAACCTCTGCATCGCCGCGACGGATGCCGAGGCGCGCGACCGCGTCTTCGACCCGGCCGGCGCCAACCGGTACTACTTCCACTACCTGTCCTCCCTCGCGCGCCGCGCCGGCCTGCTGGAGACGCTGAAGCCCAGCGCCGACACGCCGGATGCGGCGGTGACGCTGGAGGCGATCATCGACGACTGCGTCATCTGCGGCTCACCGCGCACCGTGCTCGATCGGCTGATTGCCTTCCGCGACCGGGTCGGGCCCTTCGGCCACCTGCTGATGGCCGGGCTCGACTGGTCTGGCCCCAACGCGGCCTGGGAGGGGGAGACGATGCGCCGCCTGGCCGAGGCGGTGATGCCGCGGCTGCGCCAGCACGTGGCAGCGACGCCGGCGTGACGCGGCCCGGACGTCCGTTCGGCCCCGATGCGGGTCTTGCCATCGCGGGGGGATTCGGCCGACGCTTGCGTATCGAGCGTCGGGGCCGAACCGCTGCGGCGGTGCCGGGCTGCAAGGGGGATGGCGCCAGGACGCGCGGGATGGGATAGGCTTCCACAGGTCCAAGAGCGGCCGCCCACTTCTACCGGGGCAGGCCGGGCAACAGGAACGGCGACGGAAACGGACATGAGCGACATTCGATACGTGGCAGCGGAGAGCCTCGACGAGGCGGTGAAGGCGATGCTGGCCGCCGGGGGGCAGGGCAAGATCCTGGCGGGCGGCACCGATCTGCTCGTGCAGATGCGCTCGGGCGCGCAGAACCCGGGCACCATCGTCGATGTGAAGAAGATCGACGAGGTGATGCAGATCGTGGAGCTGCCGGATGGCGGCTTCCGCATCGGCGCCGCGGTTTCCGGCGCCGTGATCGGGGAGCACAGGAAGCTTGCCGCTGCCTGGCCTGGCGTGGTCGAGGCGGTCAACCTGATCGGGTCCAAGCAGGTGCAGGGCCGCGCCTCGGCCGGCGGCAACCTGTGCAACTCCTCCCCGGCGGCGGACAGCGTGCCGGCGCTGGTGGCCGCGGGCGCCAAGGTTGTCATCCAGGGCCCGAATGGCCGCCGCGAGGTGCCGGTGGAGGCCTTCCCGACCGGCCCCGGCCGCAACTGCCTGGCCCCCGGCGAACTCGTCGTCAGCCTGACCCTGCCGCCCCGGCCGCCGGGCTCGGGCGACGCCTACCTGCGCCTCATCCCGCGCACCGAGATGGACATCGCCGTGGTTGGCGTCGGCGTCAGCCTGACGCTGAAGGACGGCGTCTGCACCGCGGCCCGCGTCGGCCTCGGCGCCGTGGCGCCGACCGTGCTGCTGGTCGAGGACGCGGCGAAGGCGCTGATCGGCTCGAAGCTCGACGACGCCGCACTGGAGAAGGCGGCCGCCGCCTGCAGCGCCGCCTGCAAGCCGATCAACGACAAGCGCGGCACCATCGCCTACCGCACCAAGATCGCCGGCGTCCTGCTGAAGCGGGCCACTGCCATCGCCGCCAGGCGCGCCACATCGAATGTCCCCGGGGGGATGCACTGACATGGCCAAGTTTCACGTCACCACCACCGTCAACGGCGAGGAGGTCGAGTTCCTCTGCGACGCCCAGGACAGCATGCTGGACGTGCTGCGCGGGCCGCTCGGCCTGACCGGCAGCAAGGAAGGCTGCGGCTCGGGCGACTGCGGCGCCTGCTCCATCACCGTCGACGGACGCCTGGTCTGCTCCTGCCTCATGCTCGCCGCCGAGGCCCAGGGCCACAGCATCGGCACCATCGAGGGCATGGCGCAGGGCGACAGGCTGCACCCGCTGCAGGAGAAATTCATCGAGCTGGCCGCGCTGCAGTGCGGCATCTGCACGCCGGGCTTCCTGGTGGCGGCGAAGGCGCTGCTCGACAGGAACACCAACCCGACCGAGACGGAGGTGCGGTACTGGCTGGCCGGCAACCTCTGCCGCTGCACGGGCTACGACAAGATCATCCGCGCGGTGATGGACGTCGCCGCGGACATGCGGAAGGGAGTCGCGGCATGACGGGACAAGTGTACAAGTGGATCGGCACCCGGCCGAACCGGCCGGACGGCGCCGACAAGGTCACCGGGCGGGCGCGCTTCGGCGCCGACTTCAACATGCCGGGCCAGCTCGTCGGCCGGGTGCTGCGCAGCCCGCATCCGCATGCGCGCATCGTGTCGATCGACATCGGCGCGGCGGCGGCGCTGCCTGGGGTGAAGGCCGTGGTGACCGCGGCCGACTTCCCGGAGCAGGAGAACATCGTCGTTCCCGCCGGCGAGATGCAGGTGAACCTGCGCGACGTCACGCGCAACATCATGGCGCGCGAGAAGGTGCTGTATGAAGGGCACCCCGTCGCCGCCGTCGCCGCCACCACCGATGCGGTCGCCAAGCAGGCCGTCGCGCTGATCAAGGTGGTGTACGAGGAGCTGCCGCACGTCATCGACGTGGCGGCGGCGATGCAGGACGGCGCACCGATCCTGCACGACCACATCCGCACCGAGGGCGTGCAGCCCGCGCCGACGAAGGCATCCAACATCGCCAAGCGGGTGGAGAACCTGAAGGGCGACGTGGCCAGGGGCTTCGCCGAGGCCGAGGTGATCATCGAGCGCAGCTACACCACCCAGCCCGTGCACCAGGCCTACATCGAGCCGCATGCCTGCCTCGCCAGCGCGGCCGAGGACGGCCAGGTGCAGGTCTGGACGACCACGCAGGGCCACTTCCAGGTGCGCGGCTTCTGCTCGCGCCTGCTCAACATCGAGACCTCGCAGATCCGCGTGACGCCCTCCGAGATCGGCGGCGGCTTCGGCGGCAAGACCGTCGTCTACCTGGAGCCGGTCGCGGTCCGCCTCTCGCAGAAGACCGGCAAGCCGGTGAAGATGGTGATGACGCGCGAGGAGGTGTTCCGCGCCTCCGGCCCAGCGCCCGGCGGCACCGTGAAGGTGAAGCTCGGCGCGAAGCGGGATGGCCGCATCGTCGCCGCCGACATCACCATCGCGCTGCAGGCCGGCGCCTTCCCGGGCTCGCCGATCGGGCCGGCCTGCTGGTGCAGCATGGCCTGCTACGACGTGGACAACATCCGCGTCGTCGGCTTCGACGTGGTGAGCAACCGGCCCAAGGTCGCCGCCTACCGGGCGCCCGGCGCGCCGATCTCGGCCTTCGGCGTGGAATCCACGATCGACATGCTGGCCCAGGAATTGGGCATGGACCCGATCGAGCTGCGCCTGAAGAACGCGGCGCAGAAGGGCACCAAAACCCATTACGGCCCTACCTTCGACCGTATCGGCTTCATCGAGACGCTGGAGGCGGCAAGGAACTCCGCGCACTGGAAGTCGCCGGTGAAGCCCGGCTACGCACGCGGACTGGCAGCCGGCTTCTGGTTCAACGTCGGCGCCGACAGCTCGGCGGCGGCGCATGTCGCCGAGGACGGCACCGTCACCGTCATCTCCGGCAATCCGGACATCGGCGGCAGCCGCGCCTCGCTGGCGCTGATGGCCGCCGAGGAACTGGGCGTGGACTACGACAAGGTGCGCGCCATCATCGCCGACACCTCCTCGGTCGGCTTCAACTTCGTCACCGGCGGCAGCCGCGTGACCTTCGCGACCGGCCTCGCGGTGGTGAACGCGACGAAGGACGCCATCCGCGAGCTGAAGGTGCGGGCGGCGAAGATCTGGGGCGTCGATCCCGAGGGCGTGGTCTGGGAGGGCGGCCAGGCCCGCCCGGCCGGCCACAACGTGGGCGAGTTCGAGCCGCTGAGCCTGGCCGAGATCGCGGCGCAGGCCGGCAAGACCGGCGGCCCCATCAACGGCCACGCGCAGCTCAACGCGCAGGGTGCGGGCCCCGGCTTCGGCGTGCACATCGCCGACGTGAAGGTGGACCCCGACACCGGCGGCGTCACCATCGGCCGCTACACGGCGGTGCAGGATGTCGGCACCGCCATCCACCCGGGCTACGTGGAAGGCCAGTTGCAGGGCGGCGCCGTGCAGGGCATCGGCTGGGCGCTGAACGAGGAGTACATCTACAACGCGCGCGGCCGGCTGGATAACCCGGGCTTCCTCGACTACCGGATCCCGGTGGCCTCCGACCTGCCGATGATCGAGACCGTGCTGGTCGAGGTGCCGAACCCGCACCACCCCTACGGCGTGCGCGGCGTCGGCGAGGTGCCGATCGTGCCGCCGCTGGCCACCATCGCCAACGCCGTGGCGCGCGCCACCGGCGTGCGCATGACCGACCTGCCGATCTCGCCGCCGCGGCTCTCGGCGGCGCTGGATGCAGCGATGCCGCGGCTGGCGGCCGAGTAGAAGTCCGCCGCGCCGGGGGAGCAGCCCCCCCGGCGCTACGCCGAGAGGCGGGCGAGGAAGGCCTGTGCCCAGTTCCCGCCTGCCGGCTTCGCCACCGCGTTGAAATCCGCCTGCCACCGCTCGATGCGCTCCTCGAGCGGCATGGTCAGCGCGGCGTGCAGGGCATCCGTGATGTCCTGCGGGTCATGCGGGTTCACCTGCAGCGCGCCGTGCAGCTCCGCGGCGGCGCCGGCGAAGCGCGACAGCACCAGCACGCCCGGATCCTCGGGGTCCTGCGCCGCGACATACTCCTTCGCCACCAGGTTCATCCCGTCGCGCAGCGGCGTCACCAGGCCGATCCGCGCATGCCGCAGGAATCCGGCGATCTGCTTGCGCGGCAGCGGTCGGGTCAGCCAGCGCAGCGGCATCCAGTCATACTCCGCATGCTCGCCGTTGATCCGCCCCGACAGCTCGTCCAGCTCGCGCCGCAGCATCCGGTACTGCACGCCATCGCCGCGGGAGATCGGCGCGACCTGCAGCAGGGTCACCTTGCCGCGGTGCTGCGGAAACCGCCGCAGCAGCGCGGCAAAGCCGCGGAACCGGTGCGGCAGGCCCTTGCTGTAGTCCAGCCGGTCGATGCCGAGGATCAGGGACCGCTCGCCGAGGCTGGCGCGCAGGCGCGCCACGTCCGGCTTTTCGTCGGCGACGGCCGCGGCGCGCGCGAATTCGGTGGCGTTGATGCCCACCGGGAAACAGCCGATGGCGGTGGCGAGGCCGAGCTCCGCCAGGGCGGAGGTGAGGTGCGCCACGTCCTGCTCGGTCTGCAGGCCGACGAGATCCGGCGCGGCCAGATCCTGCAGCACCGCGTCCCGCCGCGGAAGCGCCGCGAACAGCGCGGCCGGCGGGAAGGGCACATGCAGGAAGAAGCCGATCCGCTGCGTGCAGCCGGCCTCGCGCAGCATGCGCGTCAGCGGGATCAGGTGGTAGTCGTGCACCCACACCAGGTCGTCGGTCCGCAGCAGCGGCACCAGCGCTTCGGCGAAGCGCGCATTGACGGCGCGCCAGGCCTCCTCCTCCTCGCGGCGGAACTCGAAGATGCCGCTTCGGTAGTGCAGCAGCGGCCAGAGCGTGCCGTTGCTGTAGCCGGTGTAGTAGAGCTTCTCCTCGGCCGGCGTCAGGTCCATGGTGACGAAGCAGCGTTCGCCCACCTGCACGAAGGTAGGCCGCCCGGGCGTCTCCGCACATTGGCCGGACCACCCGAACCACATCACCTCCCGTCGCCCAAGCGCTTCGCGCAATGCCACGGCCAGGCCGCCCGCCTGTGCCCCCCGCGCGCGCGGCGGCGGCACGCGGTTGGAGACGATCACCAGGCGCGCCAAAACCCTTCCTCCCAGCTCTGCGACAGGCGCATCGCGGACAGGATCAGCCCGACCTGCGAGTAGGTCTGCGGAAAATTGCCCCAGAGCTGACCGTTGCGCGGATCGACATCCTCGGACAGCAGGCCGACATGGTTGCGCAGCGTCAGGATGCGCTCGAACAGCACACGCGCTTCCTCCTTCCGGCCGATCTCGTGCAACGCATCAACCAGCCAGAAGGAGCAGACGAGGAAGGCGGTGTCGGGCAGGCCGAAATCATCGGGCATGCCGTAGCGCAGCAGCAGCCCGCCGCGGTCGAGGTTGCGCCGGATCGCCTCGACGGTCGCGGCGAAGCGCGGATCGGAGGGCGCCACGAGGCCGATCTCCGGCAGCAGCAGCAGCGCCGCGTCCATGCCATCGCCGCCAAGGCTCTCGGTGAAGCTGCCGACCTTCTCGTTCCAGGCGCCTTCGAGGATGGTGGCGCGCAACCGGTTCGCGCGGATGCGCCAGCCCGCCGCCTCTTCGGCGAGGCCGAGCCCCTTGGCTATTCGGCCCAGCCGATCGAGCGCCGCCCAGCACATGGCAGCGGAGAAGGTGTGCACCCGCGTGCGGCCGCGATACTCCCAGATGCCCGCATCCGGCGTCAGGGCCGCCGCTTCCGCCGCGGCGCCCAACGGCTCGAGACGCCGGTACAGCGCCTCGTCGCCGGGGTAGGGCAGCCGCCGGTCGAAGAACATCATGGCGGCGGCCATCACCACGGATCCCCAGGCGTCATGCTGCGCCTGCTCGGCCGCGGCATTGCCGATGCGCACCGGGCCATGGCCCAGGAAGCCCGCCAGCGCCGGCGCGGCACGTTCGCCGATCGGTGCATTCGGCACCAGCGGATAGACTGGCCGCGGGAGGGCGCCGTCCTCGGGCAGTGCCGCGGTCAGGTAGCGGATGAAATTCTCCATGGTGCGCGTCGCGCCAAGGCGGTTCAGCGCCTGCACCGTGAAGAAGGCATCGCGCAGCCAGCAGAACCGGTAGTCCCAGTTGCGCGCCGTGCCCGGCGCCTCGGGCACGGAGGTGGTCAGCGCCGCGACGATGCCGCCGGTGTCCTCATGCGCGCAGAGCTTCAGCGTGATAGCGGCGCGGATCACCGCATCCTGCCACTCGAAGGGCACCGCCAGCAGCCGCACCCATTCCTGCCAGTACGCGGTGGTCTCGTCCTCCAGTTCGCGGGCCAGGCGGGCCGGCGCTTCCTGCACTGTCTCGTCCGGACCGAGGATCATCGCCAGTGGCCGGTCCAGGGCGAATTCCGTTTCCTCGGCGATGAAGCCGAGCGGCGCATCGGTGGTCAGCCGCAGCGAATCCTGGGTGCCGACATAGCGCAGATGGTTGCTGCCGGCACGCCGCGCCGGCGCCTCGGCTCCCCAGTCGAAACGGGGCCGCATGCGGATGCGGATGCGCGGGTTGCCAGTGATCGGCTCGATGCGGCGTACCAGCAGGGGTGGACGGAACATGCGGTTGAAGCGTGGATGCCGCGGCACCGTGTCGATGATGCGCAGCGCGCGTCCGCCGGCATCGGTCAGCACCGTCTCGACCACCGCGGTGTTGCGGCGATAGGTCTGCTGCGTACCGGCGAGGTTGGCGACGGGCACATCGAAGAAGCCGTGCTCGGGCGAGGCGCCATCGAGGAGCGCGCAGAACACCGGGTCGCCGTCCAGGCGCGGCCAGCACAGCCAGTTGATCCTGCCGCGCGGATCGATCAGTGCCGCGAGCGTCCCGTTCCCGGCGATGGCGAGATCGAGCGGTTGCGTCATGCCGGCATCCCGTGCGCCATCCGCCCGAGCCAGGCTCTCACGCCCGCGGCGTTCCCGAAGCTTTCCTGCACGCGCAGGCCGAGGCCGCCCAGGGCGCGCGCCGCGGCCATGCCATCCTCATCCGTCACGTCGTCGCCGATGTAGAGGGGCACGCGGCCGCGGAACGGGGCGTGCCGCATGAGGCGGCGCACGGCCCTGCCCTTGTCAATGCCGCGCGGACGCACCTCCCATGCGGCGGCGGCCTCCATGATCTCGAAATCCGAGTCCTCCCCGAGGAGTTGCATCAGCCTCTGCCGCAGCATCGGGCCGGCTCCAGGCGCGAGCCGGTAATGCAGGACAAGCCCTGCCGCCTTCTGCTCGACGACGACGCCCGGCCGGGCATGTGCGCATTCCGCGGCAACCTCGCGCCAGACAGGCGGCAGGACGGGAAGCGCAGGCCGCATGGTCGCGGCATCCGGCGCGCTGCGTATTGCCGCCCCATGTTCACCAGCAGCGGCCAGACGCATGGGGGCAAGCAAGGCATCCAGCTCCGCAATCGGCCTCCCCGAGACGATCGCAATCGCGCCGCCGAGCGCGCCGGAGAGCCGCGTGAGGTCGGCAACCAGTCCGTCCGGTACGATCACCTGGCCCGGCGTCGCCGCGATGTCCACCAGCGTGCCATCGAAATCAAGCAGAAGCGCCATGCCGTTCAACACAGCCGGTGGCGCAGGGTAGGAGTCTAAGCGCATTTTCGCGATGTGGGGTCGCGCGCGCTGGCTGACACCGGGCTCCGGTCTTCGTGAAGTTCGTGACGGCGGCGGCGACCTCGCCCGAGCAAGAAATCCGATCCGGCGATTCCACCCTGTCGGGTATTGCTCCGGGGGCGGATGGTGGATGCGCGAAGCGCCGTAGGCCACCCCGCGGCATGCGCCTGAGTTGGCGCTGTCAGTTCCACGGGACTGCGGGACCCGGTAGAGCCGAATCGCCGCGCCTGCGGCAGACGCACTGCGTTGCGCCCGCCGAGCATCGAGACAGTCACTTGCACGTCAAGCCAGCCGCGTCGCGCCTGTCCTAGAAAGGTCTGGTGCCCTGGATCTGCGTGCGGTGCATCAGCCGCCGCAGCGCCGGGTCGAAGGGATCGCGCCGGTGCATCACGCAGCGGTTGTCCCAGATCAGCACGTCGCCCTGCTTCCACTGCTGCACCCAGGTGAACTCGGGCTTCGTCGCATGCGACCACAGCTCGTCGAGCAGGTGCTGGCCTTCCGCCTGCGGCATGCCCATGACATGCGCATTGCGACGGCGCCCGAGGAACAGCGACTTGCGGCCGGTCTCGGGGTGGGTACGTACCAGCGGGTGCACCGCGCCCGGCAGCTCTTCCGCGGTGTAGTGATCCTGGAAGCCGGCGCGCAGCTCGCCGGCGCTGTTGCGCGTGGCGTCGTGCTTGCAGGTGAGCGTTGCGATGCGCGCGCGCAACGCACCCGGCAGGGCCTCCAGCGCGGCTTCCATGTCGCAGAACCAGGTATGGCCGTGCCCCTCGGGCACCTCGATGCCGTAGAGCACGCTGGCATCGGGCGGGACCTCGTTGTACGACATGTCGGTGTGCCACTCGGCCTCGCCGGAGCCGAGGCCGCCGATCGCCTCGCCATCGACGACGATGTTGGAGATCACCGTCACCTCCGGCCGCGTCGGCTGGTGCGGCCGGCCGGTGCGGGTGATGGGTGCCTTGTCGAGCGTGCCGAAGCGGCGGCTGAAGCCGGCCAAGGCGTCGTCGTCGATCCGCTGGCCGCGCAGCCGCAGCACCTTGTGCCGCAGCCACGCGGCCTTGATGGCGGCGAAGGTGGCGTCGTCCAGGTGCTGCAGATCGGCGCCCCGGACCTCGGCGCCGAGCGGTGCCGCGAAGGGCGTGACCTCGATCGGGTCCTGTGCTGTCATGGACATGGCCGATCCTCCCGTTTTCCGGGAGGCTACCACCCGCTGGTCGGCAAGGGAAAGCACGTGGATTGACAACCGCGGCATACGGGACGGGCGTATGCCGCAACCGGAGGATCCGATGCCCTTCCTCGACCGTCCCGATGGCAGGATCCGCTACGAGATCCATGGCAGCGGCTATCCCGTGCTGCTCTTCGCGCCAGGCGGGCTGCGGTCGCGGCTGGAGATGTGGTCCGCGCCGCCGGAGGGGCCGCCGCGGCCATGGGTGGACTGGACGAGGGGGCTGCCGGCGGCGGGCTTCACCGCGGTGGCCATGGACCAGCGCAATGCCGGCCAGTCGCGCGCCGCCATCGAGGCCGATCACGGCTGGCACACCTATGCGGAGGATCACCTCGCGCTGATGGACCATCTCGGCTTCGGGCAATTCCGTGTGCTGGGCGGCTGCATCGGCGGCAGCTTCTGCCTGAAGGTGGTGCAGGCGGCGCCACGGCGCGTGACCGCGGCGGTTCTGCAGAACCCGATCGGCCTGCACCCCGAACACACCACCTACTTCCCCGACAGCCATGCGGAATGGAGCCGGGAGCAGCGCGCCGCGCGGCCGGAGCTGAGCGAGGCCGCCCTCGCCGGCTTCGGGCGCAACATGTGGGATCATGACTTCGTGTTCTGCGTGGACCGCGCCTTCGCGCGCGCCTGCCCGGTGCCGACCTTCCTGCTGCCGGGCACCGACATCCCGCATCCGGCGGCGACCAGTGCCGAGCTCGCCGAACTGCTCCCGGGTGTCGAGGTGCTGACCGATTGGCGAGGGCCCGCCCATCTTCCGCAACAGCAAGCCGGCGTGCTGGCCTTCCTGAAGCGCCACACGCCGGCGCCGTGACTGCGGCGGAGGGGAGGAAGCGGGAATGCTTGCGCTCTACTTCGCTCCGGGTTCGAGCTCCATGGCGCCGCACATCGCGCTGCACGAGCTGGGGTTGGCATTCGACGCACGGCCAATCTCCTTCGCCCGCAAGCAGAACCGCGAGCCCGCCTACCTGGCGATCAACCCGGAAGGGAAGGTGCCCACCCTGCTGATCGACGGGCGGGTGCTGACGGAAGTCGCCGCCATCCTGTTCTACCTGGCGCGCCGGAACCCCGCGGCCGGGCTGCTGCCGGCCGGCGACATCGAGGCCGAGGCGCAGGTGGTATCGTGGATGTCCTTCATCGCCGCCACGGTGCATCCGGCGCGGCGCCAGGGGGAGGCGCATGCGCGGGCGACCTACGGCCTCGCCGAGCGCCGGCTCGGTGAGCGCCGTTGGGCGGTGGGCGACCGCATGAGCATCGCCGACATCCACCTGTTCCGGCTGTACTGGCGCTTCCGCAACGCCGTTCGCCCCGCACCGGGAGAATTTCCGCGGCTCGAGGCGCATCACGACCGCATGATGGCGCGCCCCGCCGTGCGGCATACCTGCGCGGTGGAAGCCGCGCTGGGCTATGAGCTGCCGTGATCGCGGGACGGCGGCAGGGTCGCGCGCCAGGTTCGTCGGCGCGCCCGGCAATGCTGGCGTTGCGGTTCCGAAGGCCGCTGCCGGTGCGGCGAGGTGGGTTTCGGGGCACTCGCCATCGCGTTCAGTGGCCAGCCTGTCCGCTCCGTTCGCCGCCGCATCCAACGGAGATCGCGGGCAGAACCCGCGGACGCCATGTCACCGCGTGAGGATGTCAGGTCCATGACACTCGGTGCCGATGAGGTGGATCTGCTACGCCGCAGCTTCCAGGCGGCGACGCGCGACATGCCCGATCTCGTCGACCTGTTCTACCGGCGCCTGTTCCAGATCGCGCCGGAGACACGGTTGCTGTACCGCGGCGACATGGCATTGCAGGGCGAGAAGCTGAAGAGCACGCTCGGCATGATGATCGCGCAGATCCAGGACCTTGCGATGCTGCATCCGATGCTCGCCGACCTGGCGCGGCGGCATGTCGGCTACGGCGTGGTGCCGCGGCACTGTGCCCTGGTCGGCGAGGCCCTGCTCTGGGCTGTCCGGCGTACCCTCGGCGACGGCTTTGATGACCGCATCGAGGGCGTCTGGCGCGCCGCCTATCAGGGGATCGCGGAGGCGATGATCGCCGCCGCCCATGACGGCCAGGCCTCGCGCGTGGCCTGACGGCCCGCCGCCTTGCCTGGCGGTGCGGTCGGCGCTTCCATGCGGTGTCGCCGCGATCGTGGCCGGATCGGATTGCCGCATGACCTTCCAGCGCCTGCTCATCGCCAATCGTGGCGAGATCGCCATTCGCATCGCCCGCGCCGCGGCGGAACTCGGCATCGCCAGCGTCGCCGTGCATTCGCGTGACGATGCGGATTCTCTGCACCTGCGCCATGCGGATGCGGTGCATGCGCTGGCAGGAGCCGGACCGGCGGCCTACATCGATGTTGCCGCGATACTGTTTGCCGCGCAGGCGGCGGGTTGCGACGCGGTTCACCCTGGCTACGGCTTCCTCAGCGAAAACGCCGCCTTTGCCCGCGCCTGTGCGGACGCCGGGCTGTCCTTCATCGGGCCCGCGCCGGACATACTGGATCTGTTCGGCGACAAGACGGCGGCACGGCGGCTTGCGGATGAATGCGGCGTTCCCGTGGCCGCTGGCACCGCAGTGGCGACACTGGCCGAGGCCCAGGACTTCATGGCCCGGCAGGGCGCGGTGATGGTGAAGGCTGCCGCCGGTGGAGGGGGCCGCGGCATGCGCATGGCAACGACGAGCGCGGAACTCGCCTCCGCCTGGGACCGCTGCGCCGCCGAGGCGCAGACCGCATTTGGCTGTAGCAACCTCTACCTGGAAGCGCTGCTCGGCGAAGCCCGGCACATCGAGGTCCAGGTCGCCGGTGACGGGAGCGGCCGCGTCGCCCATCTCGGCGAGCGCGAATGCACGATCCAGCGGCGGCATCAGAAGATCCTGGAGGTGGCGCCCAGCCCCTCGCTCGCGCCCGCGGTCCGCGAGCGCATCATCCAGGCGGCGCTGACCCTGGCGGAGCGCGTGCGTTACCGCACCCTCGGCACCTTCGAGTTCCTCCTCGATGCCGCGGATGGCGAACGCTTCGTCTTCATCGAGGCCAATCCGCGCCTGCAGGTTGAACACACCGTGACCGAGGCGGTCTTCGGCGTGGACCTTGTGCAGGCCCAGCTGCACCTTGCCGCCGGCGCCTCCCTGGAGGAGGCCGGAATTCCCTCGCGGCCCGAGGCGCGCGGCTGCGCGATCCAGCTGCGCGTGAACATGGAAAGCATGCAGCCCGATGGCAGCGTGGCGCCGGCGGGCGGCGGCACGATCACCGCCTATGACCCGCCGGCCGGTCCGGGGGTGCGCGTGGATGGCTTCGGCTATGCCGGCTACCGCACCAGCCCGAGCTTCGACTCCCTGCTGGCCAAGGTGATCGTGCACGTGACCTCCGGCGGCTGGACCGCGGCCTTGGCCCGCGCGCGCCGGACCTTGCGCGAATTCCGCATAGAGGGCGTACCGACGAACCTGGCGTTCCTTGGCGCGCTGATCGAGCATCCGGATGTCGCCGCGGACCGGCTGACGACGCGCTTCCTCGATGCGGCCACGCCGGCACTCCTTGATGCCGCAGGGCGATGGCGTTCCGCGGGGACCTTCGTCGCCGGGCCGGCGGCTCCATCCGCGTCACCGGCGGCTGCGCCGCCATCGGGTCCTGCGGGCACCCGGCCCGTCACCGCCCCCATGCAGGGGCTGGTCGTGGAGATCGAGGTTGCGGAGGGCGATACGGTCCGGGCCGGCCAGACCGTCGCCGTGCTCGAGGCGATGAAGATGCAGCACCTCGTCCCCGCATCGGTCAGCGGCGTGGTGCGCCGGGTCGCCACGGGGCGCGGGGAGGTGCTGGCCAGCGGACAACCCGTGCTGTTCATCGAGCCGGCCGCGGTGGATGAAGCCTGCACGCCCGCCGAGGACGTCTGGGACCCGGAAGCGATCCGCCCGGACCTTGCCGAGATGCTGGCGCGGAAGGCGCGGCTGCTCGATGCCGCGCGACCCGACGCGGTGGCGAAGCGCCACCGCCAGGGCGGCCGCACCGCGCGCGAGAATGTCGAGGACCTGATGGATCCAGGCAGCTTCGTCGAGTACGGCGGCCTCGCCGTCGCCGGCCAGCGCGCGCGGCGGCCGATGGAGGAGCTGGTCCGCATCAGCCCGGCCGACGGGGTGATTTGCGGCTTCGGCACGGTGAACGCGGACCTGTTCGGTGAGGAGCGCGCCGGCACGGTCGCCGCAGCCTA
The DNA here is from genome assembly GCA_019750465.1 of Acetobacteraceae bacterium. GTDB lineage: Bacteria > Pseudomonadota > Alphaproteobacteria > Acetobacterales > Acetobacteraceae > JAIEOP01. Next base: position 33,475 of record JAIEOP010000348.1, read on the forward strand.
CGACTGCACCGTGCTGGCCGGCACGCAGGGCAACAACGGCCACAAGAAGCAGGACCGCATCTACAGGCTCGCCGCGGAGTTGCGCCGCCCGTTGGTGCTGCTGGCCGAGGGCGGCGGCGGCCGGCCCGGTGAGACCGACCGCGAGCACAGTTCGGCCGCGCGGCTCGACATTCCGACCTTCCATGCCTTCGCCAAGCTGTCCGGCCTGGTGCCGCTGGTGGGCGTGGTGCACGGCCGATGCTTCGCCGGCAATGCCGCGCTGCTGGGCTGCTGCGACGTGATCATCGCCGACGGGAGCGCCTGCATCGGCATGGGCGGCCCCGCCATGATCGAGGGCGGCGGCCTGGGCGTGTACAGGCCGGAGGAGGTCGGGCCGGCCGGCGTGCAGGTGCCGAACGGCGTGATCGACATCCTGGTGGAGAACGAGCGCGCGGCGATCGCCACGGCGAAGCGCTACCTGTCCTACTTCCAGGGCGCGATGGCGGGGTGGTCCTGCCCCGACCAGCGCGAGCTGCGGCGATCGATCCCGGAGAACCGCCTGCGCGTCTATGACGTGCGCGGCGTGATCCGGACGCTCGCCGACACCGGCAGCGTGCTGGAGCTGCGGCCGGCGTTCGGCATCGGCATCGTCACCGCGCTGATCCGCATCGAGGGTCGGCCGATGGGCCTGATCGCCAACAATCCTGCGCATCTCGGCGGGGCGATCGATGGCGACGCCGGGGACAAGGCGGCACGCTTCCTCGGCCTGTGCGACGCGCACGACCTGCCGGTGCTGTCGCTGATCGACACGCCGGGCTTCATGGTGGGGCCGGAGGCGGAGCGGACGGCGCAGGTGCGGCGCGTGTGCCGCATGTTCACCACCGGCGCGAACATCACCGTGCCGTTCTTTGCCGTGGTGCTGCGCAAGGGCTACGGGCTCGGCGCGCAGGCGATGGCGGCCGGCAGCTTCCACGCGCCACTCTTCACCGTCGCCTGGCCCACGGGCGAGTTCGGCGGCATGGGGCTGGAGGGCGCGGTGCGCCTGGGCTACCGCAGCGAACTTGCGCCGATCGCCGATCCCGCCGAGCGCGAGGCGCTGTACCGCCACCATCTCGACAATCTCTATGCCCGCGGCAGGGCAACCAACGTGGCATCGGTCCTGGAGATCGACGACGTGATCGACCCGGCCGAGACGCAGCGCTGGATCCTGCGCGGCCTCGCGATGGTGGGCACGGCACGGCCGCGCGAGGGCAAGAAGCGCCCAAATGTCGAAACCTGGTAGCGCCGCCTGCGGATCCGCGGCAGGGCGGGTGCAGGCCCGACCGGCATGCCGGCCGGTGCCGAAGATGCCGATGCCTGGCGCGGCCTCCATCCATCGCGGTGCAGGTCAGGATGTCACCTGCACCCCGGGCGGGGAAAGGTCGATCAGCCGCGCAGGGAATGCACCGGCACCCTGGGTCTGCGTCCGCCGTGGAGCGATTGCGCCCATGGCCGAGATCGCCGGTGCGATGCGTCGCGGGACGCGGGATGGGCGAGCCACCCGTCGCGGGACCGGGCGCCGCACCGCGGGTGCGGCGCCCGGTCCGGAACGCTACTTGTCGAGCCACATGGTGTCCATGCGCACCACGTCGTAGATGCCGAAATAGTCCTTCGGATTGTGGCCCTTCACGTAGTTGTAGTAGCCATCGATGATCTGCTCCCAGCTGATCGGCAGCAGCGGCGGGTTCTCCTCCATGATCATCTCGGCCTGGCGCACCAGCGCCTTGCGCTTGGCCGGATCGGTCTCGCTGTCGATCTGCGGCATCAGCGCATCGAATTGCGGCACGCTCCAATTCGAGTAGTTCTGCGGGCCGCCAGTCTTGTACCAGGCGTTGAAGTAGTCGGAGGGGTCGAGCAGCGTGGAGACGATGGCGCCGACGGCGAGGTCGTAATTGCCGTTGTTCACGTCGTCGAACCACACGGATTCCACGACGGTGCGCAGCCGGCACTCGACATTCAGCGCCTGCTGCAGCATGGCCTGCACCGCCTGCGCCCAGAGCTTGAAGGTGGGCACGTCGCGGACGACGTAGTCGAGGCCGCGCACGCCGCGGCCATGGCCGGCCGCCTGCATCAGCGACCGCGCCTCGCGGACCGCCGCCGCGGGATCGGGCTGGTAGCCGGGCCGCTTGCGCAGCTCGTCGATCGGGGTGGCGAAATCCGAGAACGGGTAGATGAAGCCGCCGACCTGCATCGGCGCCACGTCCTTCACCACGTCCACCAGCACCGCCTTGTCGAGCGCCAGGTTGAAGGCGCGGCGCACGCGCGGGTCGGCCAGGGCGCCGCGCTTCGCATTCATCCAGGTGGCCTGGATCACGCTCTGGTTGTACTGCGCCATTGACATCTGCGGGTTGGCGCGGATCCGCCGGCCGGAGACCGGGTCCATGATGCGCCCGTAATCGACGCGGTTGGACAGCACGGCCGATCCCAGCTCCGGCGAGAAGGGCAGGGCGTGGTAGAACTCGATGCCGTCGAGGTAGGGCAGCCCGCGGTTCCAGTAGCCTGGATTGCGCTCCATCACCCAGACCTCGTTCTCGACGCGGCGAACCTGCCGGAACGGGCCGGTGCCCGGATAGTTGACGACCCGGCGCAGGTTGTAGTTGTTGTCCTCCAGCGTTTTCCTGCGGAGGATGACGTTCCAGCCGCTGGCGAAGGCGCTCATCATGAAGTTCACCGGGCGCGGTGCGTTCAGCTTGAACTCGATGGTCAGCTTGTCGGGCGCCGTGATCGACTCCACCGCCGAGAACAGCACGCTGCGCGGGATGGAGACGCCCTGTGGCGGCTTTTGGATGCGGTCGTAGGTCGCCTTCACATCCTCCGCGGTCAGCTCGGCGCCGTCGTGGAATTGCACACCTTCGCGCAGCTGGAACGTGTAGGTTTTCGCGTCACGGCTGATCTGCCAGCTATGTGCCAGATCGGGGATGATGGTCTGTCCCGAGTCGCGCGGGTCCCGCCGGATCAGGTTGTCGAACAGGCAGCCCATGGCGCCGAGGTTGTTGATCGTTCCCGACTGGTGCAGGTCGAAATGCGGCGGGCGGGTGGTGATCGCGTAGCGCAGCACGCCGCCGCGCTTCGGGTTGGGCTCCGGTGCGGCGAGTTGGAAGCTGCGCCCGTCGAACTCCATCGGGACATCGGCAGCCAGGCCGTATCCCGGCGTCAGCCCGAGGGCACCGGCGGCAGCCGCGCCTGCCCCGAGGGCGCCAGCCTCCAGCATCTGCCGACGGGTCCAGCCGCCGCGTGGCGGACGGTTCTCCTGCATGATTCTGCCTCCCTGTCGCGCCGGCGCCGCGGCGTTCCGGCGTGCTGTTGCTCGGACGTGCACGGTCCCCGCCGGATCGGTGTTGAGATCGGACCCTGGCATGATACCGTCGCGCGGCAAGGCTACACGCCGGCAAGGGAGGAAGTCACGCCGTGAATCGGATACTGCCGGAGGAGGCCGCGCAGGGTGCGGCGCCGGCTCCAACGCCCCTGTCGACGGCCGGGATCGTGCTCTCGATCAAGGAATTGCGCACCGAGTTCGATACCCCCATCGGTCCGATCGCGGCCGTGGACGGCGTCTCCTTCGACCTGAAGGAGGGCGAGACGCTCTGCGTGGTCGGCGAGAGCGGCTGCGGCAAGAGCGTCACCGCCCTGTCCGTCCTGCGGTTGATCGCCACTCCGCCGGGGCGCATCGCAGGCGGGCGGATCCTGTTCGGAGGGCGCGACCTGCTGGCGCTGAGCGAGCGGGAGATGGAGGCGATCCGCGGCAACGAGATCAGCATGATCTTCCAGGAGCCGATGACCTCGCTGAACCCGCTCTTCACGGTGGGCAGGCAGATCGCCGAGGCCGTCGCCCTGCATGAGGGGCTGTCCCCCCGGCAGTCCATGTACAAGGCCATCGAGATGCTGCGCCGCGTCTCCATCCCCGATCCGGAACGGCGGGCGCACAGCTATCCGCACCAGCTCTCCGGCGGCATGCGGCAGCGGGTGATGATCGCCATGGCGCTGGCCTGCACGCCGAAGGTGCTGATCGCCGACGAGCCGACGACGGCGCTCGACGTGACCATCCAGGCGCAGATTCTCGATCTCCTGCAGGAGCAGCGGGAGACGCTGGGCACGGCGGTGATGCTGATCACCCATGACATGGGAGTGGTGGCGGAGACCGCCGATCGCGTGGTGGTCATGTATGCCGGCCGCAAGGTGGAGGAAGCGCCCGTGGCCGAGCTGTTCAACCGCCCGGCGCATCCCTACACGCGCGGGCTGCTCGGCTCGCTGCCCAGCCTGGACGAGGCGGCGCACAGCGGTCCGAAGCGCCCGCGGCTGACGGAGATCAAGGGCATGGTACCGTCGCTCGCCAAGCTCCCGCCGGGGTGCCGCTTCGCGCCGCGCTGCCCCATCGCCGAGCCGCATTGCCGCGAGGTGTCGCCGCCGCTGGAAGCGTTCCGCCCCGATCACCCGGTCGCCTGCTGGAAGGCGGGCGCGGCATGAACGCGGTTCCCGGCAATGGCGCGCCCACATCGCTGGTCGCCATCGAGAACCTGCACAAGAGCTTCCCGATGCAGCGCGGACTGTTCGGCGGCTCCACGGGCAAGGTGCACGCCGTGGATGGCATCTCCTTCGCCATCGCGGAGGGCGAGACGCTCGGCCTCGTCGGCGAGAGCGGCTGCGGCAAATCCACCGCAGGGCGGCTGCTGCTGCGGTTGATCGAGCCGACGGGCGGGGCGGTGCGGTTCCGCGGCACCGACATCACGGCGCTCGATTCGGCCGCGCTGCTGCCGTTCCGCCGCCGCATGCAGATGATCCACCAGGACCCCTACGCCTCGCTCAACCCGCGCATGACCGCAGGCGACATCGTCGGCGAGCCGCTGGTGATCCACGGCATCGGCGACGCGGCGGAGCGGCGCGACCGTGTCGCGCAGCTGTTCCAGCGGGTCGGGCTGCGGCCCGACCAGCAGCACAGCTATGCCCATGAGTTCTCGGGCGGGCAGCGCCAGCGCCTCGGCATCGCCCGCGCCCTGGCGCTGGGGCCGGAGCTGATCGTCTGCGACGAGCCGGTCTCCGCGCTGGACGTGTCGATCCGGGCGCAGATCCTGAACCTGCTGATGGACCTGCAGGACGAGTTCGGCTTCTCCTACCTGTTCGTCAGCCACGACCTGGCGGTGGTGGAGCACATCAGCCACCGCGTCGCCGTGATGTATCTCGGCCGCATCGTCGAGCTGACCGACAAGGCCACGCTGTTCGACGTGCCGCTGCACCCCTACACGGAGGCGCTGCTGGCCGCGGTGCCGGTGCCGAAGGTGACCGCGAAGCGCCGCGCCCGCAAGCCGCTGCAAGGCGACGTGCCGAGCCCGATCAACCGGCCCACGGGCTGCCACTTCCACCCACGCTGCCCCTACGCGCACGCGCGCTGCCGCGCGGAGGAGCCGCCGCTGCGCGAGGCCGAGCCCGGCCACTGGGTGGCCTGCCACCTGCACGATGCGGGGCCGCGCGTGCCGCTGGCGCGACCGCTGGAGGCGGTCGCCTGAGAGTGGCCGCTACACCGACCCGCGCAGCCGCGGGTCCAGCATGTCGCGGATGCCGTCGCCGAGCAGGTTGAAGGCCAGCACCGTGATGGTGATGGCGACGCCAGGGAACAGCACCAGCCACCAGGGCGGCACGAGGCCGGCGTTCAGGCTGTCCGCCAGCATGTTGCCCCAGGTCGGGTTCGGCGGCGGGATGCCGACGCCGAGGAAGCCCAGCGACGCCTCGATGATGATGGCGACGCCGAGATGCGCCGTCGCCAGGATCAGGTAGGGGGCCACGCATTGCGGCAGGATGTGGCGGAACATCAGCCGCATGTGCGAGGCACCGAGGCCGCGCGCCGCCTCGACGAAGGGCATCTCCTTCACCGAGAGCACGACGGAGCGGATCACCCGCCCGCCGAAGGGGATGCGGGTGATGGCGATGGCCAGGATCACCGTCCAGGTGCCCGCCCCCAGCGCCATGGCGATGGCCATTGCCAGGATCAGATCCGGAAAGGACTGCATGAACTCGATGATGCGCTGGCTGAACAGGTCGAAGCGGCCACCGAAGTAGCCGCAGGCGAGCCCCCAGACCGCGCCGACCGTGGTGCCCAGCAGCACCGCGGCCACGGCGACCATCAGCGAGGTCTGGCTGCCATGGATCACGCGGCTCAGCACGTCGCGCCCCACCTGGTCGGTGCCGAACCACGCGGCCTCGTTCGGCGGCTTCGACATCATGCGGAAATTCGCCGTCAGCGGGTCGGCCGGCGCGATCACCGGCGCCAGGACGGCGATCAGCACGATCAGCGCCGCCACCACGCCCCAGAAGGCCGAGACGGGCGAGCGGCGGGCGAAGCGGCGCAGCCAGTCCAGCGTGCGCGCCGGGGCCGAGGGGCGCTGCTGCGCGGCGACGGCAGCTTCGGCGGAAGCGGGATCGGTCGCGCTCATGCGTAGCGGATCCTCGGGTCGAGCCAGGCGATCAGGATGTCCACCACGATGTTCAGTACGACGAAGACCACCGCGTAGAGGAAGACCAGGTTCTGCATCACGAAGACGTCGCGCTCGCTCACCGCCTGGAACATCGCCTGGCCGAGGCCGGGCGCCCCGAAGGCCCGCTCCACCGGGATGGAGCCGGCGAGGACGAAGCCGAGCAGGATGCCGGACAGCGTGATCACCGGCAGCAGCGCGTTCGGCAGCGCGTGCAGGCGGATGACGGCGCGCGCGTTGACGCCCTTGGCCCGCGCGGTGCGCACGTAGTCCTCCCGGATGACTTCCAGCAGGGAGGAGCGTGCCATGCGGGCGATGTAGGCGGCCTGGCCGAGCCCGAGCACGATGGCCGGCCCGAGGATCATCTGCAGGGTCGTCCAGGGGTCGCCCAGCAGGTCGGCACCGGTCAGCGGGGCGCGGTAGCCGAAGGCGAAGAGCAGCCCGAGCACGATCAGCATGCCCAGCCAGAAGCCCGGCACGGCCAGGAAGAAGATCGACAGGAAGCGCACCGCGCCATCCGCCACGCTGTTCGGCCGGAGCGCGCTGACGATGGCGACCGGGATGCCGACGACCCAGGAGAGCAGCACGGACAGCGCCGCGATCTGCGCCGTGAGCGGGCCGCGCCGCAGGATCATGTCGGCGACGCTTTCGGAGCGGAAGAAGGAGCGTCCGAAGTCGCCGCGCAGGATATCGCCCATCCAGCCGAGATACTGCTGGTACAGCGGCGCGTTCAGCCCGAGATCGGTGAGGTAGGCCGTGCGTTGCTCCTCGGTCAGCCGCTGCATGCCGTCCGAACCGAGGACCGCCACCAGCGGATCGCCGGGCAGGATGCGCATGATCAGGAAGACGACAACCGACACCCCGAACACCGTCAGGACGCCGAGGCCGAGGCGGCGTGCCACGTAGCGCAGCATCAGGGGGGGCCGACCGGGCCGAGGTCGGGCGCAGGGCGCGACCTTTGGGAGCCTTCCGTCACGCTACCTCCCCCGACTTCATGCGCGAGGCACGCAGACGTGTCGCCCGCGCCGCGCTGCTGGCACGCTAGAACCCGCTGCCCCGCCGGGTCAATCGGTCCGCACCGCCGTCATCCGGATGTCGCTGGTGCGACCCGCGCTTCGTGATGCCGGCAGAAATGGGATTGCCGAGCGCAAGACCAGACCGGTAGGCTGCCAACCCAGCAGATGTTGCCGGGGCGGGCCGCATGAGCAAGCACGTCGTCGCCGCCGTCGCCGAGATCCCTGCCGGCGGTCGCAAACTGGTGTCCGTGCAGGGGCGGCCGATCGTCATCTTCAACCTGGAAGGCGATTTCTTCGGCCTGATGAACCGCTGCCCGCACCAGGGTGCGGATCTCTGCGCCGGCGAGGTCATGCCGCTGATCTCCGCCGATCAGCCGGGCGACTATCAGGTGACACGCGCGGGCGAGATCATCCGCTGCCCCTGGCACGGCTGGGAGTTCGACATCCGCACCGGCCAGTCCTGGTGCGATCCGGCGCGCGTCAGGACCCGGCGGTACCCGGTCGAGGTGGCGCCGGGCGCCGCCCTGGTGCGGGGACCCTATGTCGCCGAAACCGTGCCCGTGGCCGTGGAACAGGACTACGTGGTGGTCGAGATCTAGCGTCGGCAGCCACCGCAGCCCGGGCAGGACCCGCCGTCCAGGCGACCGCCGCAGGAACCCGGGCGCGGCAGGGGAGGGAGCATGAGCCAGAGCAGCAATGCCGTGCCGTCACCCCTGGTCCTGCCTGCGCGCACCGCCGCGCCGCCGCGGCATGGCCCCGGGCGGCTGCTGGAGCGCTGGTTCGCGGCGGTGACCATCGCGCCCACCTTCGTTGTCATGGTGCTGGTGTTCGGCCTGCCGCTGCTGTTCTCGCTCTACCTCAGCTTCACCGGCTGGTCGCTGAACCAGCAGCTGCTCGGCGGCGAGTGGGTCGGGCTGGCCAACTACCAGGATCTCTTCGACGACCCGGTCTTCATCGGCAGCCTCGGCATCACTTTCGGCTTCACCGCCGCCGCCGTCGCCGCCCAGCTCGGCCTGGGCCTGGCGATCGCGCTGCTGCTGAACGTGGACCTGCCCCACATGCGCGCCTTCCGCACCGCGCTGGTGGTGCCGATGATGATCACGCCGATCGTCGGCGCGCTGTGCTGGAAGCTGCTGCTGGACCCGAGCCACGGGGTGTTCAACCACTGGATCGGCGAACGCATCGTCTGGCTCGGCATGCCGGGGACGGCGCTGGCGGCGGTCTGGCTTGTGAATGTCTGGCACAGCACGCCCTATGTCGCGCTGATCCTGCTGGCCGGGCTGCGCTCCCTGCCCAGTGAGCCGCGCGAGGCCGCGGCGATCGACGGCGCCAGCCGGCTGCAGATGTTCCGCCACGTCACCCTGCCGCTGCTGCGCCCCTACATCCTGGTGGCGCTGCTGCTGCGGACGATCTTCGAGTTCCGCGCCTTCGACAACATCTACGCCATGACCGGGGGCGGGCCGGCGAACAGCACCATGGTGCTGTCGATGTTCACCTACCTCACCTCCTTCGTCCGCTTCGACTTCAGCCTGGGCGCAGCCGCGTCCTGGCTGATGCTGCTGATGTCGATGCTGATGTGCCTGGCCTTCATCGCGGTGATCCGCCGCAGGGATGCCAACTGATGGCGATCGTCACCGGATCCCGCCGCGCCCGGAAGCTCCAGGCGGCCGCGGTCTATGCGACGCTGGCCGCGCTGGCGATCGCCTTCCTGTTCCCGCTGCTCTGGGTGCTGGGGCTGTCGCTGAAGACCCGGCCGCAGATCTTCGCCGATCCGCCGCTCTACCTCTGGTGGCCGACGCTGGAGCATTACGCCGACGTGCTCTCCCGCGCCGACTTCCTGAAGGCATTCCTGAACACCCTGATCGTCTCGGCCTCGGCGGTGCTGCTCTCGCTCGGCGTCGGCGTGCCGGCGGCCTATGCCTTCGCGCGCTTCCCCTTCCGCGGCGCCTCGCTGCTGTTCTTCGGCCTGCTGGTGATGCGCATGCTGCCGCCGATCGCGGTGCTGGTGCCGATGTACGTGCTGTTCACCAAGCTCGGCCTGGCGACGACGCGGCTGAGCGTGGTGCTGGCCTACAGCACCTTCGCCCTGCCGCTGGTGGTCTGGATCATGCGCGGCTTCTTCGAGGACCTGCCGAAGGAGCTGGAGGAGAGCGCCTGGATCGACGGCGCTACGCGCTACGGCGCCTTCCTGCGCGTGGTGCTGCCGCTGACGCGGCCCGGCATGGTGGCGGCCAGCATCCTCTGCCTCCAGCTCGCCTGGAACGACTTCCTGTTCGCGGCGGTGCTGACCAACAACGCGACGCAAACCCTGCCGGTGCTGATGGCGGGCTTCTCGGGCGGCGATTCCGGCGTGGACTGGGGGGCGATGACGGCCTCCGGCATGCTGGTGATCCTGCCGGTGGTGATCTTCTCCTTCGCGGCCCAGCGGCACCTCGTCGCCGGGCTGGCCACGGGTTCGGTCAAGGGATGAACCGGGTCGGCCCGCAGGGCGGGGCGGCACAATGCAACGGGAGGACGACATGGCGGCACTAGGCAGGCGGCAGGCACTCGGCACCGCGGTCGCGGCCGGCGGCATCCTGGCCACGCCCGGGCTGCGCGCGCAGGGCCGGCCCGACAAGCTCGTCTATATCGGCGAGAACCAGGGCGGCTGGAAGCGCGTGCTGATGGAGGAGGTCGCGCCCGCCTTCGAGCGCGAGACCGGGATCAGGGTGGAATTCACCATGCTGCCGGTCGATGCCTGGCGGGCGCGGCTGAAGGCGGAGCTCGGCGCGGGCTCCTCCGGCATCGACATCGCGCAATGGTCGGTCGGCATGGCGGGCTGGATGTCGCCGCACGTCCTCGACCACCAGGAGGTGCTGGCGAAGATCACCGGCCGCGACCCCGGCTTCGACTGGGACGACTTCCTCGGGGGCAGCAAGCGCGCGGCGACCTATGACGGCAAGCTCTCCGGCATTCCCTACCGCGTCACCACCGGAATCCTGCACTACCAGAAGCCGATCCTGGAGCGCGCCGGCTTCAACAAGGCGCCGCAGACCTTCGCGGAGTTCGAGCGCGTGGCGCTCGCCGTGAACACGCCGCCGGAGCGCTACGCCGTCGGCGTCATGGGCAAGCAGGGCTCCGGCCTCTACTCCACGCTCGCCTCCTGGCTCTATTCCGCCGGTGGGCGCCTGGTGGACTTCCGGACCGGCGAGATCTTCATCAACGAGCCGAAGGCGGTCGAATCGCTGCAATTCCTCGCGGACCTCGTCGTGAAGCACAAGGTGACGCCGCCCGAGGTCACCACCTGGGAATATGACGAGATCATCGCCGGCGGCCAGCGCGACCGCTACGTCATGTGCCAGACCTTCGCGCCCTACGGCACGCTGATCAACGACCCGGCAAATTCCCGCACCGCCGGGCGCTGGGCCTGGGACACGGTGCCGGGCCAGACCGCGAAGGAGCAGAGCCGCACCTGGATCGACGGCCATTTCCTGGCGGTGCCGCGCTACGCGCGCAATGCCGACTGGTCCATCGAGTTCATCCGCATGGCGTGCAGCCAGCGCTGGCAGCTGCGGTCGATGGAGCGCGGCAACGCGCCGCCGCGCGGCTCGGTGCTGCGCGACACCGACATGACGGCGAAGCTCGGTTGGCCGCCGGTCGCGGCCGCGGCCATCGAGACCGGCTTCCCGACCCCTGCGCACCCGGCCTGGGACACGCTGGAGCTTGCCTTGCGCACCGGCGTCTCGGAATGCCTGCTCGGGCAGAAGACCGCGAAGCAGGCGCTGGATCAGGTTGCACTGGACTGGCAGCGCAACCTGCGCCGCGCCGGCATCCGGCGCGGCTGAGGGCGCAGCGATGAACGTGGTGCTGCCGGCGGCAGCGACAGCGGCGCGGGTGACGCAGGGGGCGATCGACTGCGACATCCATCCCGGCGTGCCGGGGATCGCCGCGCTGCTGCCCTACATGAGCGACTTCTGGAAGGATTCCTTCGTCCGCCGCGGCATGGATGGGTTCGACCTGGCCAGCTACCCGCCCGGCGCGCCGATCAGCTGCCGGCCGGATTGGCGGCCGGCCACCGGCAAGCCCGGCACCGACGTGGCGCAGCTGCGCGCGCAGGCACTGGACGGCTTCGGCACGCGTCTCGCCATCTGCAACACGCTCTACGGCGGCCAGGTGGCGGCCAGCGAAACGATGGGCGCGGCGATCTGCAGCGCCATCAACGACTGGATCGCGGCCGAATGGCTCGCCGCCGATCCGCGCCTGCGAGCCTCCATCGTCGTGCCGGCGCAGGCACCGCATCTCGCCGCCGAGGAGATCGAGCGCCTCGCCGGCGACCGGCGCTTCGTGCAGATCCTGCTGCCGGCGGCGGCGGAGCTGCTCTACGGCAAGAGCTACTACTGGCCGATCTGGCAGGCGGCGGAGAAGCACGGACTGCCGGTGGGCATCCATGCCGGGTCCATGTTCCGCTACGCGCCGGTGTCCAACGGCTGGCCGTCCCACTACCTGCACGACTACGTCAGCCAGTCGCAGGTCTTCGAGGACCAGCTGCTCAGCATGGTCTCGGAAGGCGTGTTCGTCCGGTTCCCGACGCTGCGCATCGTGCTGATCGAATCCGGGGTGAGCTGGCTGCCGGGCTTTCTCTGGCGCTCGGTCAAGACCTGGCGCGGCGTGCGTTCCGAGGTGCCCTGGGTGAAGCAGCCGCCGGCGGAGATCATCCGCCACCATGTGCGGCTGACGGTGCAGCCCTTCGACGCGCCGAAGGATGACGCGGATGTCGTTGCCGCCCTGGTCCGCCAGATCGGCGCCGACGAGATGCTGCTGTTCGCCACCGACTGGCCGCACTGGCAGTTCGACGGCGACCGCGCCCTGCCGGCGGGCATCGCGCCGGATCTGGCGCGCCGCATCACGGTGGACAACCCGCTGGCAACCTATCCAAGGCTTCAGGAGGCGACCGCGCCATGAGCGAGGTTCTCGAGCACCGCCCGGCCGAAGGCGCCGCGAAGCTCCGCATCATCGACAGCGACATCCATCCCGCGCTCCGCTCCGAGGCGGACCTCAACCCCTACCTGTCGGAGCGCTGGCGCAGGCACATCGCCGAGTACGGCAAGCTCGGTCGCGGGCCCTATGCGGGCCGCAACACCTATCCGCGCTTCCAGCCCTTCCTGGCGCGGCGCGATTCCTTTCCACCGAATGGCGGCCCGCCCGGCTCCGACCTCGACTTCATGCGCGAGCAGCTGCTCGACCGCTACGACATCGAGTACGGCATCCTGGAGCCGCTGATGCCGAGCAACCTGGTGCGCAACCTGGAACTCGGCGCGGCGCTGTGCAGCGCGATCAATGACTGGCAGGTCGCCGCCTTCACGTCGCAGGAGCGGCGCCTGCGCGCCTCCATCCAGATCCCCTTCGAGGACGCGAAGGCCGCCGTGGCGGAGATCGAGCGGCGCGTGGCGAACCGCGACTTCGCGCAGATCCAGCTCACCTCCCGCAGCACCGAGCCGCTGGGGCGGCCGCGCTACTGGCCGATCTTCGAGGCGGCGGCGCACCACAACCTGCCGATCGGCCTGCACATCGGCGGCGAGGCGGGGCACGCGCCGACCGCCTCCGGCTGGCCCTCCTTCTATATCGAAGACCATCACGGGCTGATGCACTCCATGCAGTGCCAGGCCACCAGCATGGTGCTGGAGGGCGTCTTCGAGCGCTTCCCGAGCCTCAGGATCATCATGATCGAGGGCGGGCTCGCCTGGCTGCCCGCGCTCGGCTGGCGGCTCGACCGGCACTGGGAGAAGATGCGCAGCGAGGTGCCGCACCTGAAGCGGCCGCCATCCGAATACATGAAGCAGAACCTCTGGGTCTCCACCCAGCCCATGGAGGAGCCGGAGGATCCGGAAGACCTGCGCCGCGTCCTCTCCTGGATCGGCTGGGACCGCGTGCTCTTCGCCACCGACTACCCGCACTGGGATTTCGACGACCCGCGCTACGCCGTCCCCTGCCGGCTCAGCGAGGCGGAACGCGGGGCGATCTTCCGCGGCAATGCGGAGGCGATCTACCGCTTTGCGTGACGCGGGGCGCGGCGTCAGGAGGTCCGGCGCATCAGGCTGAAGCTCTGCCCGGTCGGGCCAGGGGCCGGGTAGCCCGCGAGCATGAGCGCCAGCGGCACCACATCCTCCGGCTGCTTCACCCATTCCACCGGGCTGCCGATGACGCCGCCGGCATCGAGCTGCGTCGCGGTCATCGACGTGCGCACCGGGCCCGGCACCAGCTCGTTCACCGAGATGTTGTCGCCGCGCAGCTCGTTCGCCAGGATGCGCACCAGCATCCACACCGCCGCCTTCGAGCACGAGTAGGCGGCGTGGCCGTTCAGGCTGTTGTGCCCCATGCCGGAGCCGATCAGCACCATGCGCCCGCCGCCACGCGCGCGCAGATGCGGGATCGCCAGCCGCGCGCAGTGATAGGCGCCGATGAGGTTCACCTGCAGCGTGCGCTCGAACAGCGTGGGGTCGCTCTCCTCCACCCGTCGCTGGTCGAGGCTGGCGCCGGCGTTGATGAAGAGCGTGTCGAAGCCGCCGCAGCGCGCGGCGACGGCGCGATAGAGGGCCTCCACCGCGGCCGCGTCGGTGACGTCGGCGGCCTGGGCGAAGGCCTCGCCGCCGGCATCGCCGATGCGCGCGGCGGTGGCCTCGATCTCGGCGGTGGTGCGCGCGGCGCAGCAGACGGTGGCGCCGCTGCGCGCCAGGCCGGCGGCGATCGCGGCGCCGATGCCGCGGCCGGCGCCGGTGACGATGGCGACCTTGCCCGCGAGCGCCTTCGAATCCGTCATGTCGGGCATTCCCCTATCCCAGGCGTGGATCGAGCCAGGGCCGCGGCATCGGCAGCCAGGGCGCGGCGCGCGCCGCCGCCTCGTCCAGCACGATGCCGAGGCCCGGCACCCCGGGCAGTGTCGCCGCGCCTTCGGTGAAGCGCAGGTCATGGCCCGTGGCCAGGGCGAAGAAGCGCTCCGTCTCGCCGAACTGCACCTCCAGCGGCAGCAGGTTCGGCAGGGTCGCGCAGAGCTGCACCGAATGCGCGTGGCAGACCGGCCCGGTCGGGTTGTGCGGCGCGATCTCCACGCCGGCGGTCTGCGCCAGGGCGGCGATCCGGCGGATCTCCTCGTGTCCGCCGGCGTACTTGATGTCAGGCATCAGCACGTCGTAGCAGCCGGCCTCGATGACGCTGCGGTAGGCGCGGAGGCCCGCCAGCGTCTCGGCGCCCGCCAGGCGCATGCCGCGATCGTTGGCGATGCCACGCAGGCGGCGGATCGCCGCGTGGTTGGCCTCGGCGACGGGGCATTCCAGCCAGAAGGGGCCGAACTCGGCGACGTCGCGCAGCAGCCGCGCCGCGCCGCCCGGCGAGAAGCGCCAATGCGCATCGACCATCACGTCCACGGCCGGCCCCACCGCCTCGCGCACCGCGGCGATACGGGCGAGCCCCTGCGCATAGGGCACGCGCATGGCGGGATCGGCCGCGTCCTCCCAGACCAGCGGCTCGAAGGGCGCGAGCTTCACGGCGCGGAAGCCGGCCACGACGGCGCGCCGCGCGGCGGCGGCGAAACCCTCGGGCGTGCGTGGCTCCGCGCCGCGGTTGATGTTGGCATAGAGCGGCACCGCCGCGCGCAGCGCGCCGCCGAGCAGCGCATGGATCGGCTGGCCCGCCGCCTGCCCCGCCAGGTCCCACAGCGCCTGCTCCAGCGCCGAGGTCACCGCATGCGCGACCAGCCCGCCCGGCGCATGCGGGATCAGCCGCGCGATGCGGTTGCGCGCAAGCGCGTCCTCGCCGGCGAGGGTGGCGGCGAGCCGCGCGGCCTCGGCGGCCAGCAGCGCCTCCTGGTTCATCAGGGTGCATTCGCCAAGGCCGGTGCGGCCATCCTTCGTGCGCACCAGCAGGAAGCACCAGTTGGTCTTCGGCGTGACGTTGACGCCGAGGAATTCGACGGACGCGATCCGCATCACTGCGCCTGGATCCCCGCGGCGGCCGCGAGCCGCCGCCAGCCCGCGATGTCGCCAGCGATGCGCGCCTCGAATTCCGCCGGCGTCGAGACCACCAGCGTCCCGCCGAGCAGCCGGATGCGGTCCTGCAGCGCCGCATCGTCGCGCATCGTCCGCAGCGCCGCCCAGAGGCGTTCGCGGATGGGCGCGGGGGTGCCCTTCGGCGCCAGGATGCCGTTCCAGGCCAGGGTCTCGAAGCCCGGCAGGCCGCTCTCGCGCACCGTCGGCACCTCCGGCAGGTCGGGCAGGCGGGTGAGGGAGGTGACGGCCAGCAGCCGCACCTCGCCGCTGCGCACCTGGGCCATCACGTTGACCAGGTTGGCGAAGGCCAGCGGCGCCTCACCCGTGATCACCGCCTGCACCAGTGCCGGCGCACCGCGATAGGGCACGTGCACGATGTCAAGGCCCGCCTGGTGGCGGAACAGCTCCATGTTCATGTGCGCGGAGGAGCCGGTGCCGGCGGAGGCGTAGTTCAGCGCGCCCTGCCGCGCCCGCACCGCGGCGATCAACTCCGTGACGCTCGCCACCGGCAGGCTGCGCGGGTTCACGATCAGCGCATTCGGCCCCACCACCAGCAGCGCCACCGGGTCGAAGGCGGAGGCGAGGTCGTAGGGCAGGTCGCGGTAGATCGCCGCGTTGATTCCATTGGCACCGGCATTGCCGAGCAGGAAGGTGTACCCGTCCGGGGCTGCGCGGAAGGCGGCCTCCACGCCGATGCGCCCGCCGGCGCCGCCGCGGTTGTCGATCACTAGGGGCTGGCCGAGCGCCGCCTCGAACAGCGGCGCGATCAGCCGCGCGGTGGTGTCGTTGCCGGTGCCGGGGGTGTCGGGCAGGATCAGCCGCACCGGGCGCGAGGGCCAGGCCGGCTGCGCGCGGAGGGGCAGCGGCATCGCCGCAGCCGCCAGCAGCGCGAGAGCGCGACGTCGCAGCATCCCCGTTCCCTCCTGCCGCGAGCGTCGCGCGTCCCGGCGCGGGTGGCAAGCGCGCCGCTTGCGCCCGGTACGGCTTCCCCTAGCCCGCATTTCTCACACAGAGTAGGTGCATCGGGGTTCTGAATCGGCGAAAGTTCTTCTGCAACAAAGCCTTT
>JAIEOP010000351.1 GCA_019750465.1 Acetobacteraceae bacterium
GGTCCCGCCGCCGGCGGCCTGGCCGGACCGCCGCGGCGGCCGATCCGAGCCGCGGCTGGACTGGCCGGACCGCACCGGCTGAACCGCCCCGCCGGCGTGCGGCTTGCGGGACCGGCCGTGGCGCGGCTTGATGCCTGAACAGGACGGGGGAGCAGGCCGCGTGCGCGTCAGCGTCATCCAGATGAACCAGGGCAGCGACAAGGCCGCCAACCTGGACCAGGCGCGGCGCCTCATCGAGGCCGCCGTCGCCGCCGATCGGCCGGACCTGGTCACCTTGCCGGAGACCTGGACGAATCTCGGCGGCGGGCGGGAGGCGCGCAACGCGGCGGCTGAGCCGCTGCCGGAGCCAGGCGGCACCGGCGGGGCCGCCTACGAGATGCTGCGTGCGGCGGCACGGGCCAACCGCATCCATGTCCATGGCGGCTCGATGATCGAGACGGGAGGGATCGAGGGCGGCGGCGAGAAGCTGTTCAACACCACCGTCGTCTTCGATCCCGAGGGGCGCGAGATCGCGCGCTACCGCAAGATCCACCTGTTCGACATCACCGGGCCGGACGGCACCGGCTACCGCGAGAGCGCGCTCTACGGCGCCGGCGACCGGCTGGTCACCTTCCAGGCCGACGGCGTCACCTTCGGCTGCACCATCTGCTACGACCTGCGTTTTGCGGAGCATTACATCGCGCTGCGGCGGCTGGGGGCGGAGGCGATCTTCATCCCCTCCAACTTCACCCTGCAGACGGGGAAGGACCACTGGGAGGTGCTGATGCGGGCAAGGGCCATCGAGAGCCAGTGCTGGATCCTCGCCGCCGCCTCCTACGGGTCGTACGAGGAGCGCGGTGCGACGCGCTTCGTCTATGGCCATTCCCTGGTCTGCGACCCCTGGGGGCATGTGGTGGCAAAGGCCAGCGACGGCATCGGCTGGGCAACGGCGCGCATCGATCCCGGCGTGACACAGCGGGTGCGGCGGGACATGCCCGTCCTTGAACACCGCGACGCGCGGGACATCGCGCTATGACGCAGCATAGCGCGTGATGGACGTGACCCCGGCGCCGGTCCTCCATTCGACCCCGCTGCTGGCCGAGGATCTGACCGGCCGCATCGCCTTCTGCGCCGCCGCGACCGAGCAGGCGGCCGCCGCGCGGGCGCGGCTGGTCGCACTGCATGGCGGCGCGCCGGCGGAACGGGCGGCGGTCATCGTGGCGCTGGGCGGCGATGGCTGCATGCTGGAGACGCAGCACCGCCTGCTCGGGCGCAACATCCCCATCTACGGAATGAATTGCGGCAGCGTCGGCTTCCTGATGAACGACTATCGCGAGGACGACCTGCTGCGCCGGCTGCGCGAGGCACAGGCGGCGGAACTCCACCCCCTGCGCATGCGCACCACGGACGAAACCGGCGCCGTGGCCGAGGCGCTGGCGATCAACGAGGTCTCGCTGCTGCGCGAAACCCGGCAGGCCGCCAAGCTGCGCATCCTGGTCGATGGCAAGGTGCGGCTGGCGGAGCTGATCTGCGACGGCGCCATCGTGGCGACGCCGGCAGGCAGCACCGCCTACAACCTCTCGGCGCACGGGCCGATCGTGCCGCTGGGGGCGAACCTGCTGCCGCTGACGCCGATCTCGGCCTTCCGCCCCCGGCGCTGGCGCGGCGCGCTGCTGCCGAGCGATGCGCAGGTGGTGTTCGAGGTGCTGGAGGCGGACAAGCGTCCGGTCGCGGCGGTGGCCGACTACACCGAGGTGCGCGACGTGCGCCGCGTGGAGGTGCGGGAGGACCGCGGCGTGGCGCTGACCCTGCTGTTCGACCCGGACCACGGGCTGTCCGAGCGGATCATCGCGGAGCAGTTCACGGTGTGAGCGGGAGTGGTGTAGTGTTCGCCGCGATGCCAGCGACGGTTCCGCACAGCCTGCTGCGTCAGGTCATCGCCGTCTATGCACCGCGGCGCGTGATCCTGTTCGGCAGCCATGCCAGGGGCGAGGCAGGGGAGGACAGCGACCTGGACCTGCTCGTGGTGCTGGACGACGATGTGCCCCCCGAAGCGCTGCACTGGCGCCGCCGCCATGAGGCCCGGCGAGGCTATGCCGGCGGGGTGGACATCATCCCCTGCCGCGAGCGCGTGCTGCGCGACCGCGCCCGGGCGCCGGGCTCGCTCGCCGCGGCAGCGCTGCGGGAGGGCGTGACCGTCTATGAGCGGCCCTGACCCGGAGGCGTTGCGGGCGGAGGCGTTGCGCTGGCTGAGCCGGGTCGAGGACGATCTCGAGATGGTCGCGGCCGGCGTGGAGCGCGGTCGCCTCCGTCCCGCCGCCTTCCACGTGCAGCAAGCCGCCGAGAAGCTGCTGAAGGTCCTGCTGGTTCTGGCCGGCGCCGCGGTGCCGAAGACGCATGACCTCGATCGCCTGATCCGCCTCGCCGGTGCCGACAGGGCCTTGCCGGCGAGCGCGGCGGACCAGCTTGCCGCGCTGACCTCCTGGGCAACGATCGGGCGCTACCCGGAGCCTGAGGACGACATCGCGCCGACCGCGGAGGAGATCGCCGAGGCGCTGCGTCTGCTGCGCATGCTCGAGGATCTGGTGCGCGCGCGCCTGACCGGCGGCTGATCCTGGTGCCCACGCAGCCGGTCTCCGACACCCGCCTCATCGCCTGCATCGCCATCGGCCAGACCATCGGCTGGGGTACGCTGTTCTCCGTCTTCCCGCTGTTCATGGCGCCTTGGGAAGCGGAGCTTGGCTGGTCGCGCGCCGAGGTGAATGCCGGCCTCACCTGTGCCCTGCTGGTCGGCGGGCTCGTCGCCGTACCCTGCGGTCGCTTCGTCGATCGCCACGGCGGGCGGATGATGCTGGCCACCGGCGCCATCGCCGGGGCGCTGCTGTTGCTGGCGCTGTCGCAGGTGAGGTCGCTGCCGGTGTTCTGGGCGATCTGGGCGGTGATGGGCGTGGTGCAGGCGGCGGCACTCTGGACGCCGGCGATGACGCTCGTGGTGGGGCGCGCGCGGGAGCCGACGCGGGCGATCACCGCCATCAGCTTCGTCACCGGGCTCAGCACCACCATCTTCGTGCCGGTCGGCGCGCTGCTGATCGAGGCGCTGGGCTGGCGCGGCGCGCTGGTGGCGCTCGCGGCCATCCAGACCATCCCCGCGGCGTTGACCCTGGCGATGCTCTCGCCCGACCCGGCGCGCGCCGCCACCGCGCCACGCGCCGGGTTCAGCCTGCTGCAGGCGGTGCGGCGGCCCGCCTTCCTGGCGCTGGCCGCCTGCTTCGCGGGGCACGCCTTCGTCGCGGTCGGCCTCGGCGCACACCTGATCCCCTACCTGCGCGAGCAGGGGCTGCCGGAGGCCTCGGTGCTGCTGATCGTGGCGCTGCACGGCCCGTTCCAGGTGGTGGCGCGCGCCGGCCTGTTCGCGCTGGGTCCGCGCGCGACCCTGCGCGGGGTCGGGCGGATCACCACGGCGCTGACGCCGGTGGCGATGCTGCTGCTGGCGGTGCTGCCGCCGCTGCTGGCGTGGCTGGTGCTGTTCGCGCTGGTCTGGGCAGTGGCGGATGGGCTGATGACCATCATCCGCTCGGCCGGCGTGATGGAGATCCTCGGCCGCGAGGGGTACGGCACGCTGACGGGCGCGCTGAGCATCGCGACCGTGCTGCCGCGCACGCTCTCGCCGCTGCTGATCGCGCTGTGGTGGGAGGCGATGGGCGGCTACGGGCCGCTGCCCTGGCTGCTGGCGGGGATCGGCGTGTTGTCCGCGGCGGCCTTCTCGGTCGCCGCTCAGCGCGGCGGCGCCGTCGTCCGGTAGGTCGCGCCCGTTCCGCCGCCGACATAGCCGCCGCTGACCGCGCCCTCGCGCGACGCGCAGGCGGCGAGGACACAGGCCGCCAGCAGCACGGCAAGCGCACCCTTCACGCGGCCGCGTCGTTCAGGTGGCAGGCGCTGCGGTGCCCCGGCGCCACGGTCTTCAGCGCCGGCACCTCCACCTTGCAGCGCGGCATGGCGTGCGGGCAGCGCGGGTGGAAGTGGCAGCCCGTCGGCGGGTTGAGCGGCGAGGGGATCTCGCCCTGCACCACCGTGAAGGCGCGCCGCCGCGCCTCGATGCGCGGCACGGAGGCCAGCAGGGATTGCGTGTAGGGATGGTTGGCACGGGCGAAGACCTCCGCCGCCGGCGCCTCCTCCACAACGCGGCCGAGATACATGATCACCACCCGGTCGGAGAGGTGCTCCACCACCGAGAGGTCGTGCGAGATGAACAGGTAGGTCAGCCCCAGCTCGCGCCGCAGCTTCATGAAGAGGTTGAGGATCTGCGCCTGGATCGAGACGTCGAGCGCCGCCACCGCCTCGTCGCAGACCAGCATGTCGGGCTTCACCGCCAGGGCGCGGGCGATGCCGATGCGCTGGCGCTGGCCGCCGGAGAACTGGTGCGGGTAGCGCCGCTTGAAGCCGGGATCGAGTCCGGCGCGCCGCAACTGCTCGTCCACGTAGTCCGGCAGCCCGGCGCGGGAGACCAGGCCATGCACCATCGGCGCCTCGCCCACGATGTCCTGCACCTTGAGGCGTGGATTGAGGGAGGCGTAGGGATCCTGGAAGATCATCTGCGTGCGCAGCTTGGCCTCGCGCGCCGCGGCGCCACCCAGGCTTCGGATGTCGGCGCCGTGCCGCAGCACCATGCCATCGGACGGCGGCAGGATGCCGGCCACCATCCGCCCGAGCGTCGATTTGCCGCAGCCGCTCTCGCCGACCAGGCCCACCACCTCGCCCTCGCGGATGGCGAGATCGACGCGATCGACGGCGTGCACCACCTCCTCGCGCACCGGCGCGCCGAGCCGCCGGGCCAGCCGGCCGACGACATCCAGCCGCTTCTCGAAGCGGCGGGACACGTTGCGCAGCTCGATGATGGGAACCTCGGGCGCCGCCGGCCCGGTCCGTGGCGCCACGCGTTCGATGACGGTGCCGCTCATGCCGCTTCGGCCGCTTCGAGGTGCGGGTGGATGCAGCGGGCGAAGCGGCCGGGGCGGTGCTCCGTGATCATCGGCTGCACCGCGGCGCAGGCGTCGGTGGCGCGCGGGCAGCGGGCGCGGAAGGCGCAGCCCTCCGGCAGGTTCAGCAGCGAGGGCGTCATGCCCGGGATCTGGCGCAGCGGCGCGCCGCGACGGTTGCGGCTCGGCACGCTGCCGATCAGCCCGAGCGTGTAGGGATGCAGCGGCGCATCCAGGACCTCGTCCACCGGCCCCTGCTCGACGACACGGCCGGCGTACATGACGGCGATGTCGTCGGCCAGGCCGGCAACCACCGAGAGGTCATGCGTGATCCAGATCATTGCGGTGCCGCTTTCGGCGCAGAGCTTCTGCGCCTCGGCCAGGATCTGGCCCTGGATGGTGACGTCGAGCGCGGTTGTGGGCTCGTCGGCGATGATCAGGTCGGGCTTGTGCAGCAGCGCGATGGCGATGGCGACGCGCTGGCGCATGCCGCCGGAGAACTGGTGCGGATAGGCGTGCAGGCGCTCCTCCGGCGAGGGGATGCCGACCTGGCCGAGCGCGTCTCGGGCGATGCGGCGCGCCTCCTCGCGCGTGGTCCTGCGATGCGCCAGCACGGTCTCGACCATCTGGGTGTCGATGCGCAGGACCGGGTTGAGCGTCATCATCGGGTCCTGGAAGATCATCGCGATCCGGTTGCCCCGCAGGTCGCGCATCGCCTCCTCGGACAGCGTCGTCAGGTCGGTGCCCTGGAACAGGATGCGCCCGCCGGCGATGCGGCCCGGCGGGTCCACGAGGCCGATGATCGAGAAGCCGGTGACGGTCTTGCCCGAGCCGCTCTCCCCCACCAGGCCGAGCACCCTGCCGCGCTCGACGGCGAAGGAGACGTCGTCCACCGCCTTCACCACGCCGGCCCGGGTGAAGAAATGCGTGCGGAGATTCCGCACTTCCAGCGTCGGGGTCACTTCTTCAGCCTCGGGTTCAGCACGTCGCGCAGCTGGTCGCCGACCAGGTTGATCGAGACGATGGTCACCAGCAGCGCGATGCCCGGGTAGAAGCTGATCCAGTACTTGCCGGAGAGCATGTACTCGTAGCCATTGGCGATCAGCAGGCCGAGCGAGGGCTCGGTGATCGGCACGCCCAGGCCGAGGAAGGAGAGCGTCGCCTCCAGCGCGATGGCGCGGGCGATCTGCATGGTGCCGACCACGATCAGCGGCGGCAGGCAGTTCGGCAGCAGGTGGCGGAAGATCACCCGGTGCGTCGGCAGGGCGAGGCACTGCGCCGCCTCGATGTACTCGCGCCGTCGCTCGACCAGGGCGCTGCCGCGCACGGTGCGGGCGTAGTAGGCCCACTCGACCACGACGATGGCGATGACGACGTTGAGGATGCCCTTGCCGAGAAAGGCGAGGATCATCAGCGCCGCCAGGATCGCCGGGAAGGAGAGCTGGAGGTCCACCAGCCGCATGATGGCGCTGTCGGTGCGCCCGCCGGCATAGGCCGCCAGCATCCCGAGCGAGGCGCCGACCAGGCAGGCGATCAGCGCCGAGCCCGCGCCCACGGTCAGCGAGATGCGCAGCCCGTACATGATGCCGGACAGCATGTCCCGCCCCTGGTCGTCCGTGCCGAGCCAGTGCGTGATGCCGGTGCCGCCGACCGAGCCGGGCTCCAGCCGCCCGTCCATGATGTCGAGGACGGCAAGGTCGTAGGGGTTCTGCGGCGCGATCCAGGGCGCCAGGATCGCCACCAGGGCGATGATGGCGAAGACCACCAGCGCGCCCACCGCGATGGGGGAAGCCGCGAATTCCGCCACGAACCGGTGGAACGGCGTCTCGATCTTCGGCGGCACGGCGGGCACGGGCGCCGCGCCGAGCGTGGTGCTGCTCATGCCTTGCCCTCCAGCCGCACGCGGGGATCGAGCACGGTGTAGGTGATGTCGACCACCAGGTTGATCACCACGAACATCAGCACGATCACCATCAGGTAGGCCACCATCACCGGCCGGTCGAGCACGTTGATGCTGTCGATGATCAGCTTGCCCATGCCGGGCCAGGCGAAGATGCTCTCGGTGACGACGGAGAACGCGATGGTGCCGCCGAACTCGAGCCCCACCACGGTCACCACGGGGATCAGGATGTTCTTGAACACGTGGACGAACACCACGCGGTTGGGCGAGAGGCCCTTGGCGCGGGCGAATTTCACGTAGTCCATCAGCATCGCCTCCCGCACGCCGGCGCGGGTGAGGCGGATCACCAGGCTGATCTTGAACAGGCTGAGGTTGATCGCCGGCAGGATCATGTGCGACAGGCCGTTCCAGGTGAGGAAGCTCCAGCGCACGCCGAGCACCTCCACCGTCTCGCCCCGCCCCGTGCTGGGCAGCCAGCCGAGCTGCACGGCGAAGACCATGATCAGCATCAGCCCGACCCAGAAGGTCGGCAGCGAGAAGCCGAGGATGCTGCCCGCCATGATCGCCTTGCTGACCGCGCTGTCGGGCCGCAGCCCGGCATAGAGGCCGAGCGGCAGGCCGATGATGATGGCGGCGACCGTGGCACCCACGGCAAGTTCGAGCGTTGCCGGCATGCGGTCCAGGATCAGCCGCAGCGCCGGCTCGTTGAACACGAAGCTGCGGCCGAGATCCCCCTGCAGCGCCTTGCCGAGGAAGACCAGGTACTGCTCCCACAGCGGCAGGTCGAGGCCGAGCGACCGGATGGCGCGCTCGCGCTCGATCTGGTCGGCATCGGGGCTGATCAGGATCTCGACCGGATCGCCGATCGCATAGACGCCGAGGAAGACCAGCAGCGACATGGCCAGCACCACGCCGGCGGCCTGGATCAGCCGGCGCAGGAGATAGACGGTCATCGCATCCGTCCCCGTCGCGCCGGCACCCGCGTCATCGTGACGTCGCCGCGGCGGCGGGGCGCACGTCCTGCGCCCGGGTCAGCTCGTCGGCGCGCGCTGTATGCGCGAGATTGCGCCGCATCGCCCAGATGTTGGTCTGGATGTGCAGCGGGATGATCGCGACATCCTCCATCGCCAGGCGCTGCGCGTCCTGCAGGATCTTCTCGCGCTTCGCGTCGTCCAGTTCCGACAACGCCTGCTCGATCATCCGGTCGAGCTCGGGGTTCGAGTAGCGGCCGCGGTTGGAGGCGCCCCAGCCGCGCTCGCGGTCCCAGGTGGCCGAAAGGTTGCGCAGGGGGTGCGAGCCTTCAGGGTTGGAGCCCCAGCCGACGAGGAAGGCGGAGAATTCCTGGCGCCCGGCACGCCCGATGAAGGTGGGCCAGGGCTGTGCCTCCACCGCCGTCCGCACGCCGATGCGGGTCCACATCTGGCCCACCGCCTGGATGATGCGGGAATCGTTGATGTAGCGGTCGTTCGGGCCGTTGAGCTGGATGCGGAAGCCCTGCGGATAGCCGGCCTCGGCCAGCAGCCGCCGCGCTGCATCGGGGTCGGCGCGGGGCGCCTCCAGGCCGGGGACATGGCTGTAGATGCCGGCCGGCAGGTACTGGCCGGAGGGCGTCGCCGCCCCCTCCATCACCCGGTCGACGATCGCATGCCGGTCGATGGCAAGGGAGAGCGCCCGACGGACCCGCACGTCCTTCAGCGGGTTGCGGGGAAGCGGCTGGCCATTGTTGTCGGTGACGAAGGGCGAGGCATCGGTGCGCATGTGGTCGAGGCCGAGAAAGATGATGCGCATCCCCGTCGCCTCGCTCAGCGCGACGCGCTGGTCGCCGCGCAGCTTGGCGAGGTCGCTGGTCGGCACCTGGTCGATGAACTCGACGTCGCCGGCGAGCAGCGCCGCGGTGCGCGCCGCGTCGTTGGTGATCATGCGGTAGTTCACGCGGGCGAAGGCGGGCCGGTCGCCCCAATAGGCGTCGTTGCGCTCGAATTCGATGCGGTCGCCGTTGCGGTGGCTGACGACGCGGAACGGCCCGGTGCCGACGGCGGCACGGCCGCCGTTGAAGTCCTCCGTTGCCGCGCCCTCATGCGTCTGGCGGTCCAGGATGAAGAGGTTGGACATGTCCATCGGCATCAGCGGATAGGGCATTTCGGTGCGGAAACGGATGGTCAGCGGATCGACCACCTGCACCTCGCGGATCGGCCGCGTGTAGATGGCGAAGGAGGAGGGGCTGTTCGGCACGTTCGGGACGCGGGCGATGGTGAAGGCCACGTCGTCGGCGGTGAATTCCTGGCCGTTGTGGAAGCGTACCCCCGGCCGCAGCTTGAACTCCCACACCGTCGGCTCCACCACGCGCCATTCGGTCGCCAGACCGGGGACCATGCGCGACTGATGATCGGTATTGACCAGGCGGTCGAAGATCATGCTGGCCGCGGCATTGTTCGGCGAGAGCTGGTGGTAGTGCGGGTCGAGCGAGGTCACCGGCGCGCCGACCGCCATCGTCAGCGCGGCTTGCTGCGCCCGCGCACCGCCGGGGGCGAGCACCAGTGCCGACAGGAGGGCGCCAGCTGCCGCGTGTGCCGTACCCGCCATGCCAGCCCCCGATGATGTCTTCCCAGGTGCCGCCGGTGTAGCAGGCCGTCCATGCTCCCGCCAGACACCTCCGGGCGAACCGGCCACCCTGTGGATCGCCGGCGGGCTGCCCTATTCCTCGGTCTCGGCCGGGGCAACCGGCAGGATCGAGGTTTCCTTCACCGTGGCGATCGCCAGCAGCGCCTCGATGCGCTGCACGCCCGGCTCGGTGCGCAGCTCCTCGTTCAGCACGGTGTCGAGCGCGGCGATGTCGGGCAGCCGCAGCTTGACCAGATAGGTCCAGCCGCCGGTGACGGCGTGGCATTCCAGCACGTCCTCGCGCTTTCGCATGGCGCGACGGAAGGCGGCATCGTCACGCCCCGGCGCAACCTGCGCGAGCACATGCACGAGCACCGGGCAGCCCACCGCGGCGGGGTCGAGATCGGCGCGCCAGCCGCGGATGACCCCGCGCTCCTCCAGCCGCTTCACCCGCTCGGCCGTGGCGGAGACGGAAAGGCCGGCGACCTTGGCCAGCTCGGCCAGCCCCGCGCTGCCGTCGAGCTGCAGCGCCACGACGATGTTGCGGTCGATCTCATCCATGCCCGAAGCCTATGCCCGGCGCCACGCGCCGGGCAAGGCATCAGGAATCAGACGTAGTGCTCGGCCAGCGGGCGGAAGCCGTTGAAGGCCTGGCTGGCATAGGTGGTCACGTAGGCGCCGGTCGAGAGCAGCGCCACGCGGTCCCCGGACTCCAGCGCCAGGGGCAGGCGGTAGTTGGCCTTCTCGTACAAGGTGTCGGTGCTGTCGCAGGTCGGACCCGCGATGGTGACCGGCCCCTCGGCCCCGCCGTCATGCGGGGTTGCGAAGGCGTACTTGATGGCCTCGCCCTCGGTCTCGGCCAGGCCGCCGAAGCGGCCGATATCGAGATAGACCCAGCGCACCGGATCGTCCTTCGCCTTGCGCGAGACCAGCACGACCTCGGCCGAGACCACGCCCGCGTCGCCGACGATGAAGCGGCCCGGCTCCACCACGATCTCCGGCAGCGCATTGCCGAAATGCTGCGCCATGGCGCCCATGATGGCATGCGCGAAGTCGTCGATCTCGGGCACCTCCTGGCGGTAGCGCACCGGGTAGCCGCCGCCGAGGTTGACCATGCGCAGCTTCACGCCCGCCTCGGCCAGGTCGGTGAACAGCATCGCCACGCGCGCGATCGCGGCCTCGTAGGCGACGGTCCTGGTCTGCTGGCTGCCGACATGGAAGGAGATGCCGAAGGGGTCGAGGCCGAGTTCGCCGGCCATCACCATCAGCTCCTTCGCCATCTCGACCTCGCAGCCGAACTTGCGGCTGAGCGGCCACTCGGCGCCCTCGTTCGGCACCAGGATGCGGCAATAGACCCTGGCGCCCGGCGCGGCGCGGGCGAGCTTGCGCAGCTCCGCCTCCGAATCGAAGGCAAACATGCGCACGCCCTGGGCGTAGGCCGCCGCGATGGCGCGCTCCTTCTTCACCGTGTTGCCGAAGGAGATCGCCCCCGGCCGCGCGCCGGCGGCGAGGCAGGCCTCGACCTCCTCGAGCGAGGCGGCATCGAAGAAGGAGCCGAGCCCGACGAGCCGGTCGAGGATCGGTGCCGCGGGATTGGCTTTCACTGCATAGTAGATGCGCGCAAGCGGCATCGCCGCCTGCAGCCTGCGGAAATTCGTCTCGACGCGGTCGAGGTCGAGGATGAGGCAGGGCGTCGCCGGCGCGACGTCATGCAGGAACTGCGCGACCTTCGGGGTCATCGCACCCTCCTTCACAATCGGAAGGACCGCACCCTGCCTGCACGGCAGTCGGGCGGCGGCCCCAAGTTGACGGAACGGTCGAACGAACCGGCGACCAGATGAGCCGCCCGGAGCATTCCCGTGAGGGAACCAGCCGGACGGGGTTGCCAGAACGCTTGACGTCGTTGCGTAAACCTTGCGCCGCGGTGATCCGGTGGGCGGCGCCTTGATGGAGGGGCGCCTGGATTCCGTGGGCCTGGGGCCAGAGGCACGTGCGTACTGCGTCTGAGGGCGCGTATAGGCCCCAGGGGCGCGCATGGAAAGGGGAAAATCGGGTCCGGCCGCAATTTTTTCCCGGAACCCGGCGAGGTCGCCGGAAACTCCTCCAGACCGTCCCGCGAAGGTCCGGGTGATCCGCCGGCCGGCACATGGATCGACCGGGATTACAACGGCGGCGCCGGGCAGGCCGGTGGCTAGGTGACCGTCACCCGCGC
This sequence comes from Acetobacteraceae bacterium, assembly GCA_019750465.1. Taxonomy (GTDB): domain Bacteria; phylum Pseudomonadota; class Alphaproteobacteria; order Acetobacterales; family Acetobacteraceae; genus JAIEOP01. Next base: position 11,669 of record JAIEOP010000351.1, read on the forward strand.
CGTGGCCCGCGCTGTCCGGCCACGCTCGTCGAACCAGGTGAATTCGAACTCGCTGGTCCGCTCGATGCGCACGAAGAGCACATGGTACGGGTTAGCCGCCGTGCCGTTGCCGAGATCGGCGGCGAACACCGTCCCGCCGTTCATCCGCACCGTCATCCATGCCAGCATGTCGCGCGGCACCGCGTCCGGCACGCGGCCGCGGATGCCGCTTTCCATGGGATGCTCGATCAGCGTACGGATCTCGATGACCTCGCCGGCACGGGCCTGGCGGGGGATCCGGATGCGCGGCTGCGCGAGCGGAGTGCCGCTCATCCGAGGCAACCTCCGGTGGCGACGCGGGTCTCGGCCGCGGCGCGCCGGACGCGCCCGTCCGAGAGCACGGCGATCGCCACCACCTGCTGGTCCTCGGCCAGGCGGATGCGGGTCTGCACCTCGGCGCGGGCCAGGGCGGGCGAGAGGTGGAAGCTGGCGAGGCCCGGCGTCGGGTTGCGCGTGGCGAAGAGGTGGATCGCCACCACGTGGTCCGCTGCCGTCATCGGGCTCTCCACCGTGACGGCGAGCGGCACCTGCGCGCCGTTCTCCGCCAGGGCGGGCAGGCGCAGCGCCATGCCGCCCTCCTCCACCGCCCGCCCCCCGGCGATGGCGGCGATCGCCGCCTGCATGGACGCTGCATCCTGCGCCAGCGCCGCCCCGGCCGGCAGCGCGACGAGGCCGAGCAGCACGGCGCGCCGCGGCGCCGCGGCGTTCATCCGAACATGTCCCGCGTGATGGAGGCATACCAGGCATCGGCGTACTGCGCCTCCAGCCGCCGCTGGTCGGGCAGGTCGCCACGCGGCGAGACGCCGCCGGAGTTCGGCACCTCGACGAAGGTGTTGTTCGGGCCGGGACGGAAGATGCCGACGACGGAGATGCCGTAATCCTCCCCGACATGGGAGTAGCAGGTGTTGAAGTACACGGCCTCCGGCGGCGCCTGCCCGCGCAGCGCGGCAACGGCGCTGGCCACTGCCTGCTTCGAGGTGGTGTTCGCCACGTAGCCGGATTTCGGCATGGGCGCGCCGTTGTTGGCATCGCCCACGATGTGGATGTCGGGGGCGACGACCGAGGCGAAGGTCGCCGTGTTCACCCGCGCCCAGCCGCTGGGCTCCGCCAGGTCGCTCGCCGTGACGATGCGCGCCGCCGATTGCGGCGGGATGACGTTGGCGACGTCGACCTTGTGCCGCACGCCGAATTCGCTCTCCAGCACGCGGTCCCGCGGATCGACGCGCACGACCTTGCCGTCGCGGTTGCCGGGCACCCACTCGACCATCTCGCCATAGAGCGCCTTCCAGCCGTCCTGGAACAGGCCCTGCTTGCTGAAGGCCTGCTTCGCATCCAGCGCCAGGATCTTGGAGCGCGGCTTGTGGCGCTTCAGGTAGGCCGCGACCATGCTGATGCGTTCGTAGGGGCCGGGCGGGCAGCGGAAGGGGTTGTCGGGGATCGCGAAGCCGACCGTGCCGCCATCCGGCATGGCTTCCAGCTGGCGGCGCAGCAGCAGGGTCTGGCTGCCATCGCCGGGCACCCAGGCGTGCGGCATCATCTCCGCCGCGGCCTCGTCATAGCCGTCCAGCGCGCCCCAGCGGATGGCGATGCCGGGGGCGAGGATCAGCTTGTCATAGGGCAGGATCTGGCCGCCGCGCAGGCGCACGCGCTTCGCGGGCGCGTCGATCGCCTCCGCCCAGTCGTGCACGACCGTGACGCCGCGGGCGCGCAGCCCGTCGTAGGAATGCGTGATGTCGCCGATCCCGCGGAAGCCGCCCAGCAGCAGGTTGCCATAGGGGCAGGTGACGAAGCGGGTCAGCGGCTCCACCAGCGTGACCTGGATCTCGGGATGGGCGAGGCGGGCATAGCGCGCGGCGGAGGCGCCGCCGAAGCCGCCGCCGATGACGAGCAGACGTGCCGTCCCCTGCGCGCGCGGCGCGGCGGGCGCGGCGAGGAGCAGGGCGGCACCGCCGGCAACGGCGGCGCGGCGGGTGAGTCGGGTCATGGCGGCCTCCCTCAGCGCGGCTGCGTGGCGAAGAAGGCCGCGACGGCAGCGATCTCCGCATCGGTGTAGCCACGGGCGATGCGGCCCATGATGGTGCCGGGGCGTTCATTGGCGCGGAACGCCTTGAGCACGGCTTCGGTCCCGGCAGCGGGGCGCCCCGCGATGCCGGGGATGGCATCCTGGCCCTCGCCGTTCGGCCCGTGGCAGCCGAGGCAGCCCTGGGCGGCCAGCGAAGCCGCGGCGCCCTGTGCTGCGGCGGGGGCTACGCCGCCTGCCAGCACGGCAGCGGCCAGCGCCATGCCCATCCTGATGTGCCGTGCCATCATGCCCGTCTCCCCAGCCAGCATGAGCCGCCATTTCAATCGGGCCCGCCGCGATCGAGTGTCGGCCGCGTTCGCCGCACGTCGCAGTGAACAAGCAGGCCACTGAAGACAATGGCCGGTGGCCCGGGAAGGAAGTCGCCGCACCGGCAGCGAACGTCGGAAGAGGGACACTAGGCGGCGATGACCGGTCCCGCAACCAAAACCCACAAACCAGTTCGTATTCCACGGCCCGGCATCGCTATGCGAGCAGCCCGAACAGCGGCCGCAGCCGCAGCCCCACCCAGTTCCCCAGCAGCGCCGGCCCGATCCAGGCCCAGCCATGCAGGCTGCCGGAGGCGATGCCGGAGGAATACGCGCTGACGTTGCAGCCGACGTTGCAGCCGAAGGCCAGCATGGCCCCCACGCCCAGCAGCAGCCCGCCGAGCACCGAGGCAAGGGCCGCGCGCAGCCCGATCCGCCAGTCCGGCGCGAAGCGTCCTGCCAGCCCCGCCGCCAGCAGCGCACCGGCGATCAGGCCGAGATCCATGACCGTGATGCGGTCCGAGGCCAGTGGGCGCAGCAGGGGTTCGGCGCGGGTCGGCTCCTCCCAATACGGCCAGAAGACCGGGTCGTCCCAGCCGAGCCGCTCCACCGCCAGCGAGCCCCAGAGCGGGAAGGCCGCGGTGATGCCCCAGGGCCGGCCGGCCAGTGCGAGCGTGGCGAGGTTGAGCAGCGCCAGCCCCAATGCCCCCCAGGCCAGCGGCCACGGGCCCGTCAGCAGCACTTTTGCCCATCCGCTCGGACCGTGCGGCGGCGTGACCGGTTCCACGGCGCCGTGCCGCCGCTGCTCCCAGGCGGCCGAGCCCCACCAGACCAGCGCGAAGATCGTCAGCGCCAGCGCGACCGCCGGCCCGGGGCCGAGCGTGCCGGGCAGCGAGATCGGCGGCAGTGCCGGCAAGCCCTGCCAGAGCTCCGCCTGCCAGGCGGCCAGCGTCGCGCCGGCGACGAAGCAGGCCAGGGTCAGCAGGTTGCGCACCCCGCCGCCGCCCACGCTGTACAGCGTGCCGGAGGCGCAGCCGCCGCCGAGCTGCATGCCGATGCCGAAGAGGAAGGCGCCAAGGACAACGCCCAATCCCAGCGGGCCCAATCCCAGCGGAAAGACGAAGCCGCGCACCGGCAGGCCGAACAGCTCGCCCGCCGCGATCGCCGGCTGCATCAGCAGCACCGCGACGCCCTGCATGAGCATCTGCGCGCGCAGCCCGGCGCCGCGGCCCTGCGCGAGGAACGCCCGGAAGGCCGCGGCAAAGCCGAAGCTCGCGTGGTACAGCACAAGGCCGAGCGCGGCGCCAACCAGCCATAGGGCGCCGTGGCGCCAGCCCTGCTCCGCACCCAGCCGGAGCGCGCCGGCCGCCAGCAGCGGCAGAGCGCCGCCGGCGACGCGCGGCTGAACCGCACCGCCGCCAGACCTGCCGGGCGCGATCGCAACCGTCGTCATCCGCCCCTGCCCCAGGCCCGCCGATGCGCCGGCATCTGCGCAGCGGAACGGTCCGGCGCAAGGGCGGCGGGTCAGGTCCGGTGGATCAGCCCCGCATGCAGCGGGCTCGATGGATCGGCGGCGTATTGCCGCGGCATGCGGCCGGCCAGCCAGGCCAGCCGCCCGGCCTCCACCGCCGCCTTCATGGCCCGCGCCATGGTCACCGGGTCCCGCGCGTGGGCGATGGCGCTGTTCATCAGCACCGCGTCGCAGCCGAGCTCCATGGCGATGGCGGCGTCGCTGGCCGTGCCGACGCCGGCATCCACCAGCACCGGCACCTTGGCCTGCTCGACGATGGCGCGGATCATCACGGGGTTCTGGATGCCGAGGCCGGAGCCGATCGGCGCGCCGAGCGGCATGACGGCGACACAGCCCATCTCCTCCAGGCGCTTCGCGGCGATCGGGTCGTCGGAGCAATAGACCATCACCTGGAAGCCGTCCTTCAGCAGCGCCTCGGCGGCCTCGAAGGTGGCGCGCATGTCGGGGTAGAGGAAGGGTGGCGGACCCAGCACCTCCAGCTTCACGAGGTTCCACCCGCCCGCCTCGCGGGCCAGGCGCAGGGTGCGCACGGCGTCCTGCGCGGTGAAGCAGCCGGCGGTGTTGGGCAGGTAGGTGTAGCGCCCTGGATCGACGAAATCCTGCAGCATCGGCGCCTTCGGGTCGGCGAGGTTCACCCGCCGGACGGCGACCGTCACGATTTCCGCCCCCGAGGCGGCGATCGCGCGCCCGGTCTCCTCCAGGTCCTTGTAGCGGCCGGTGCCGACGATCAGGCGGGAGCGGAAGCGCAGCCCCGCGACCTCCCAGGAATCGTCGTCCGTGGCCGCGGTGGTCGTCGGGATGCCATCCATGATGGGCCTAGCCTCCGCCGATGAAATGCACGATCTCCAGCCGGTCGCCGTCGGCAAGCGCCGTCTCGGCGTAGGTGGAGCGGGGGACGATCTCCAGGTTCCGCTCCACCGCGACCTTGCGCAGGTCGAGGCCGAGCGCGCCGAGCAGGCTGGCGACGCTGCTGGCCGCCGGCACCGCGCGGGTGTCGCCGTTCACGGTGATGCGGATGCTGGCGGTGGTGTCCCCCATGCCGGGCAATTTGGAGGGCCACGGCCCGCGCGGCAAGGCGCCACGAGGCTGCAATCGCCTTGCGCCCGCGCCCCGCTGCGTGCTAGCGCCGCCGACCTTCCGTAACCAGGCGATGCACGTCACCGTGACCCCTCAACCGCCCCTCATTGCCGTGCTGAACGGCCCGAACCTCAACATGCTCGGCACGCGCGAGCCGGAGAAGTACGGCGCGACGACGCTGGACGAGCTGGAGGCGCTCTGCGCCGAGGTGGCGGAGGAGCTTGGCCTGGCGATCGACTTCCGCCAGACGAACGGCGAGGGCGAGCTGATCACCTGGGTGCAGGAATGCCGCGGCCGGGCCGCCGGCATCGTGATCAACCCGGCGGGCTACACCACGACCTCGATCGGGCTGCTCGACGCGCTGCTGGCGGTGGGATTGCCGGTGATCGAGGTGCATATCACCAACATCCACCGGCGCGAGGAATTCCGCCACCGCAGCCTTGTCTCCAAGGCCGCGACCGGCGTGATCGCGGGCCTCGGCGTCGGCGGCTACGCGCTGGCGCTGCGCGCCATGGCCGATCTGGTCGCCGAGGAGGACGCCGCATGAGTGCCGAGGGCGGGGGCGGCGTGCGGTTCGACCCCGAGGCGATCCGCGCCCTGGCGCAGATCCTGCGCGACACCGACCTCACCGAGATCGAGCTGGTGGAACGGGACAGCCGCATCCGCGTGGCGCGCACCCCGGCCGCGGTAAGCCTGCAGGCGATGGCGGCGCCGCCCGCCGCGCCGCCCGCCGCGGCACCTGCGCCCGCCGCACCCGTCGCGGCCGATGCGCAGCACCCGGGGATGGTCACCTCGCCCATGGTCGGCGTCGCCTACCTGGCACCCGAGCCGGGGGCTGCCCCCTTCATTACGCTGGGCGGGCGCGTCGAGCAGGGGCAGACGCTGCTGCTGATCGAGGCGATGAAGACCTTCAACCAGATCCGCAGCCCCCGCGCCGGCACCGTCACCCGCATCCTGGTCGAGAGCGGCACGCCGGTGGAATACGGCGAGCCGCTGGTGGTGGTGGAGTAGCCGATCTTGGCGGGCACCCTCGCCAAAGTGCTGATCGCCAACCGCGGCGAGATCGCGCTGCGCATCCACCGCGCCTGCCAGGAGATGGGCATCCGCACGGTCGCCGTGCATTCCACCGCCGATGCCGCTGCGATGCATGTGCGCCTGGCCGACGAAAGCGTCTGCATCGGCCCCGCGCCGGCGCGCGACAGCTACCTGAACATGGCGGCCATTCTCTCCGCCGCCGCCATCACCGGCGCCGACGCCATCCACCCCGGCTACGGGTTCCTCAGCGAGAACGCCCGCTTCGCCGAGATGGTGGAGGCGCACGGCATGGCCTTCATCGGCCCCTCGCCCGAGCACATCCGCATGATGGGCGACAAGATCGCCGCCAAGGACGCGATGCGCCGGCTCGGCGTGCCGCTGGTGCCCGGCAGCCCTGGTGCGCTGACCTCGCTCGAGGACGCCGAGAGCGTCGCGGCGGACGTTCGGTACCCGGTGCTGATCAAGGCGGCGGCCGGCGGCGGCGGCCGCGGCATGAAGGTGGCGCGCGCGCCCGGCGAGCTGGCGGAGGCCTGGGGCGTCGCCCGCACGGAAGCCAAGGCCGCCTTCGGCGACGACAGCGTCTACCTGGAGAAGTACCTCGACCGGCCGCGCCATATCGAGCTGCAGGTGCTGGCCGACAGCCACGGCAACGTCGTGCATTTCGGCGAGCGCGACTGCTCCCTGCAGCGCCGCCACCAGAAGCTCGTGGAGGAGGCCGGCAGCCCGATCCTGTCCGCCGCCGAGCGCGACGCGCTGGGGGCGCAGGTGACGCGGGCGCTGCGCGAGCTGGGCTACCGCAACGCCGGCACGCTCGAATTCCTCTGGCAGGACGGGCAGTTCGCCTTCATCGAAATGAACACGCGGCTGCAGGTGGAGCACCCCGTGACCGAGATGGTCTGCGGCATCGACCTGGTGAAGGAGCAGATCCGCATCGCCGCCGGCGAGGCGCTCGGCTACGACCAGTCCGAGGTGCGCTTCCACGGCCACGCCATCGAGTGCCGCATCACCGCCGAGGATCCCGAGACCTTCGCGCCCTCGCCCGGGCGGGTGACCACCTATCACGCGCCGGGGGGACTGGGCGTGCGGGTGGATAGCGCCCTCTACAGCGGCTATTCCGTGCCGCCGCACTACGACAGCCTGGTGGCCAAGCTGGTGGTGCACGGCGCGACGCGGGCGGAGGCGATCGCGCGGCTGCGCCGGTCGCTGGCCGAGATGGTGGTGGACGGGATCAGCACCACGCTGCCGCTGCACCGCGCCATCGTCGAGAACGAGGAATTCCGCCGCGGCGATTACACGATCCACTGGCTGGAGCGGTTCGTCGCGCGGCGGCTCGGCGGTTAGTTCCGGAAGCCGGCCATCCGCGTCTCCAGCGCAAGCGCCGCCTGCACCGGCTCATGCTCCCTGTGCCGACGTCCTGCCCTGCAGGCCGGTCGCGCCGCCTTGTCCGCTGCCACGCGCGGCGACGCCGCCGCCACGGCACCCCCGGGGCAGCCATCACGTCGCCGCCGGCCTGGCGAGGATGGCCAGCGGCCCTGCCCCAGGCCCGGCGGCCCGCCGGGCTCCGGCATCGCCGCCGACCGCGGCTGGGGCGGCGTCACACCGGGCATGATCCCCTTCCCGGCATCGTCCGTGACGCTTCCGCTGCACGCCATCGCGGCTGCTCGCAACAGCGGCATCGGGCAGCACCGCTTCCGCGGCGCATCCACCCTCGCATGCGCTTCGCCGGCGCGGCATACTGTGCGGGTGAGCCGCCGACAGATCGACATCACGCCCGATCTCATGCTGCGGGCCTATCGCGCCGGGCTGTTCCCCATGGCGGAGAGCCGCGGGGGCGACCGGCTCTACTGGCTTGATCCGGAACGCCGCGGGGTCATTCCCCTCGATGGCGGCTTCCACCTGCCGAAGCGGCTGCTCCGCACGGTGCTCGGCGGCCCCTACACGGTCACCGCCAACGCCGATTTCCAGGGCGTGATCACCGGCTGCGCGGCGCCGGCGCCGGGGCGCGAGGATACCTGGATCAACGCCGAGATCGAGCAGCTCTTCCTCTCCCTGCATCGCCAGGGCCATGCCCATTCGGTCGAGGTCTGGCAGGGCGAGGTGCTGGTCGGCGGCCTCTATGGCGTGGTGCTCGGCGCCGCCTTCTTCGGCGAGAGCATGTTCAGCCGCGCCCGCGATGCGTCCAAGGTGGCGCTGGTGCACCTGGTGGCGCGGCTGCGCCTCGGCGGCTTCACCCTGCTGGACGCGCAGTTCCTGACCGAGCACCTGAGCCAGTTCGGCGCGCGGGAAGTGCCGCGCGCCGACTACAAGCGGCGGCTCGCCACCGCCGTGACGCTGGAGGCGGACTGGATCGCCGCGCCCGATCCGGCGGCGCTGGAGGCGGCGATCCGTGCATTGCGGCCACCGCCCGGGGATCCGGACGGATCGTGACGGCGGATGGCACAGCGGCACCGCACCCGCCCGCGGCGCCGGGCGTGGAGGACACCCCCGCCGTGCCGCGGCGGCGCACCCAGTCCGGCCGCGCCACCGCGGATGTGGTGCTCTCGGCGCATGCCGGCGTCGGCAATGCCGAGCTCTTCCCCGCGGTGATGGCGCTGCACGTGCCCGACGGCGCCCTGGTGGCGGACGTCACCTACGGCCAGGGGGTGTTCTGGCGGCAGGTGCCGCCGGGGCGCTACCGGCTGCTGGCGACCGACCTTGCGACCGGCACCGATTGCCGTGCCCTGCCCCATGCGGACGGCGCGATCGACGCCCTGGTGCTCGATCCGCCCTATCTGGAGGGGCTGCTGCGCGAGAAGGTGGCGACGCGCGGCGGCCAGGGCAGCCATGGCACGCTGCGCAGCTACTACGCCGCCGGCGCGGCGGAGCGGCCCACCGGCGGGCGCTGGCACCAGGCGGTGCTCGACCTCTACCTGGACGCGGCGCGGGAGGCGCGGCGGGTGCTGCGCGACCACGGCATCCTCATCGTGAAGTGCCAGGACGAGGTCAGCGCCAACCGCCAGGAGCTGACGCATGTGCAGATCGTGACCGGACTGGCGACCCTTGGCTTCTACGCGCGCGACCTCTTCGTGCTGGTGCGCTCCAACCGGCCCGGCGTGGCGCGGCTGCTGCGGCAGGTGCATGCGCGCAAGAACCACAGCTACTTCCTGGTGTTCCAGAAGGTGCCGGCAGGCCATGACGTGGCGCGCTACCGGACGCGGGACCTGAAGCCGGGCTGACCCGGCCTTGCCGGGGCCGGCGCGGCGCGGCATGAGCCCCGCCATGTCCGACCGCATCTCGCTGCCCAAGGGCCGCATCCGCGTCCTGCTGCTGGAGGGCATCGCGGACCGCGCCGTCGCGCTGCTGAACGCCGCCGGCTACGCCAACATCCAGCGCGTGCCGAAGGCGCTGGACGGGGCGGCGCTGGCGGAGGCCCTGGCCGGGGTGCACATCCTCGGCATCCGCTCGCGCACCCAGCTCGACGCGGCGGCGCTGGCGGCGGCGGACCGGCTGATCACCGTGGGGTGCTTCTGCATCGGCACCAACCAGGTGGCGCTGGACGCGGCGCGCGACCGCGGCATCCCGGTGTTCAACGCCCCCTTCAGCAACACCCGCTCCGTCGCCGAGCTGGTGATCGGCGAGATCGTCATGCTGCTGCGCGGCGTGCCGGCGAAATCGCGCGCCGCCCATGCCGGGGCCTGGGACAAGTCGGCCGAGGGCAGTTCGGAGGTGCGCGGCCGGACGCTCGGCATCGTCGGCTACGGCAACATCGGCAGCCAGCTCTCGGTGCTGGCGGAGGCCTTCGGCATGCGGGTGGTCTATTTCGACCACACCGGCAAGCTGCCGCACGGCAACGCCCAGCCGATGGCGACGCTCGCGGCGCTGCTGGCCGAGGCCGATGTCGTGACGCTGCACGTGCCGGAGACGCCGGAGACACGGGGCATGATCGGGCGCGCGGAGATCGCCGCCATGAAGCGCGGCGCGGTGCTGATCAACAATGCGCGCGGCAGCATCCTCGACCTGGATGCGCTGGCCGCGGCGCTGCGCTCCGGGCACCTGCTGGGCGCCGCGGTCGATGTCTTCCCGGAGGAGCCGGCGCGCAACGGCGACCCGTTCGTGACGCCGTTGCAGGGCATCCCCAACGTGATCCTCACGCCGCATATCGGCGGCAGCACGGAGGAAGCGCAGTCGCGCATTGGCGAGGAGGTGGCGCGCAAGCTGATCGACTATTCCGACACCGGCGCGACGCTCGGGGCGGTGAACTTCCCGCAGGTGCAGCTGCCGGCCCGGCCGACGGGGGCACGCTGGATGCACGTGCACCGCGACGCACCCGGGGCATTGTCGGCCATCAACGGCATCTTCGCCCGCCACGGCCTCAACATCGCGGCGCAATACCTGCAGACGGCGGGGACGCTGGGCTATGTGGTGGTGGACAGCGCCGACGACCCGGCGCAGGCCGGGGCCATCCTGGCCGAGTTGCGGGCGCTGCCCGGCACGATCCGGGCGCGGCTGATCTACGAGCGGTGATCGCCGGCCGGTTTGCGCTGGCGCATGGCCGTCGCACGGTCGACCGGCGAACCTCATGGGCACGGGGGCCATTGCCGGCTGCCGGAGCACGCCGGCGCCACGCCGCGAAGCAGGGACGGAGCAGCATGATCGCCAAGGACCTGATGTCCACCACCCTCGTCGTCGTGCCGCCGGAAATGCCGGTCGCGGCGATCGCCGAGCTGCTGGCCGCCCGCGGCATCTCCGCCGTGCCGGTGGTGGACGAAGCAGGCGCGCCGGTTGGGATCGTCACGGAGGGCGACCTGATCCGCCGCCTGGCCGAGCAGCCGCGCGGCCCGCTGCGCTGGTTCCTCGACCTGTTCCGCAGCAGCGGGCCGATGATCACGCGCTTCGCCAAGGCCCACGGCAAGACCGCGCGCGACGTGATGTCGAAGCCGCTGCATGCGGTCGGCGAGGCGGCCAGCGCCGAGGAAGTCGCGCGGCTGATGGAGGCGCACGGCATCCGCCGCGTCCCGGTGGTGAAGGAGGGCAGGCTGGTGGGCATCGTCTCGCGCGCCGACCTGCTGCGCGCCGTCCTGCGCGCCCCGCGGCGGGATGCGGCGGCGGCCGGCGACGACCGTGCCCTGCTGCGGGCCGTCATCGCCGCGATGCGCGAGCAGCCCTGGGTTGATACCTTCTGGATCTACCCGAATGTCCGCGACGGCGTGGTGACCCTGCACGGCTATGCGCGATCGGAGGCGATGCGCGAGGGGCTGCGGGTGCTGGTGCAGGAAATCCCCGGGGTGAAGTCCGTGGTGGACGGCATGGAGGACATGCCCCTGATCCTGCGCGCCATGGCTTGAGTCGGGTCGGCTGGCGCCGGCGGGTCCTGACGCTATGGTCCCGGCGTGGCCGGCCTCCTCTCCCTCAGCCTGCCGATCTTCGCGGTCATCGGGCTGGGCTGGCTGGCGGCGGCGCGGACGCGGCTCGCGCCCCCGGTGATGGTGGAGGCGGTCGGCGCCTTCTCCTTCATGTTCGCACTGCCGGCCATGCTGCTGCGGCTGATGGCGGCGCAGCCGCTGGCGGAAAGCTTCGATCCCCGCTTCTTCGGCGCCTATCTCGGCTGCTGCCTGGCCGTGTTCTTCGCCACCATGGCCGCGGCCTGGCTGCTGGCACGACGGGTGGAGCACGCGCCGCAGGCGGCGGCCGGGCTCGGCGCGGCGGCGTCCTTCGGCAATGTCGGCTATCTCGGCCCCCCGCTGCTGCTCTCGCTGCTGGGTGCCGAGCGCATCTCCGGGCCGCTGGCCATGGCGATCATCGCCGAGGTCACGGTGGTGCTGATGCTGGGCGACGTGCTGATGGCGCGCGCCGGCAGCGCGGGCGGGCCGGGCCCCTTCGGCCGCGCGGCGCGGGCGCTGGCGAGGAACCCGGTGATCCTGGCGATCGCCGCGGGCGCGGCACTCGGCGCCAGCGGCACGCCGATCCCCGAGCCGGTGGACCGCTTCCTCGGCTTCCTCGGCAATGCCGCCGGACCGACGGCGCTGTTCGCGCTCGGCGGCACGCTGGGGCGGCTGCGCTTCCGCCGCCGGCTGCTGACGGTGGCGGCGGCGGTCTCGGCGGGCAAGCTGGTGCTCTACCCGGCGCTGGCGTGGCTGGTGCTCGGCCCCTTCGGGCTCGGCTTCGATGCGGCCTGGGTCGCGGCGGGCACGCTGCTGGCCGCCATGCCGATCGCGTCCAACGCCTTCATCCTGGCGCAGCGGCATGGCGTGGCGGTGGAGGTGGTCTCGGCGGCGGTGCTGCTCTCGACGGCTGCCTCGGTGCTGGCCTGGCCGGTGACGGCGTGGCTGGTGATGCCGCCGTCGCTGGGGCCGGGGCCGTGACGCCTATCTTATCGGCGGCGCGTACATCAGCCCGCCCTGGTTCCACAGCGCGTTCAGCCCGCGCTCCAGCCCCACCGGCGTGTCCTTGCCCAGGTGCCGCTCGAAGATCTCGCCGTAATTCCCCACCGCCTTGATCGCCCAATAGGCCCAGCGCCGATCGAGGCCCATCAGCGGCCCGTGGTCACCCGATAGGCCCAGCAGCCGCCGCACCTCCGGGTTCTGGCTGTTCAGGTGCCCGTCCACGTTGGCCTGGGTGATGCCCAGCTCCTCCGCCGTGATCAGCGCGAACAGCGTCCAGCGCACGATGTCGAACCACTGGTCGTCGCCGTGCCGCACCACCGGGCTGTGCGGCTCCTTCGAGATGATGTCGGGCAGGATCACGTGCTCCGCCGGGTTCGGGAAGGTGCTGCGCAGCCCGGCGAGCTGGCTGGCATCGGTGGAGTAGGCGTCGCAGCGGCCGTTGAAGTAGCTGCGCCGCGCCTCGTCGTTCTGCTCGAACACCACCGGCGAGTACTGGATGCGGTTGACCCGTGCCCAGTCGGCCAGGTTCAGCTCGTTGGTGGAACCCGCGACGACGCAGATGGTGGCGCCGTTCAGGTCGGTCGCCCGCTTCACGCCGAGCGCGGTGCGCAGCAGGAACCCCTGCCCGTCGTAGAAGCTGACGCCGGTGAAGTTCAGCCCGTTCGCCGTGTCGCGCCCCTGCGTCCAGGTGACGGTGCGGATCAGTACGTCGATCTGGCCCGATTGCAGCGCCGGCAGCCGCGCCTGGGTGGTCAGCGGCACCCAGCGGATCTTGGCGGCGTCACCCAGCGTCGCGGCGGCAACGGCGCGGCAGATGTCGTTGTCCAGGCCACGGTACTCGCCGCGGCTGTCCGGCAGCGAGAAGCCGGCGGCGCCGGTGGAGGTGCCGCAGACCAGTACGTCCCGCGCCTTCACCGCGGCCAGGGTCGGGCCGGCCGATTGCGGCGCCTGCGCATCGGCGGAGAGGGCCAGGCCGCAGAGCGCGGCCGTGGCGAGGAGAAGTCGGCGCATTCGGAAGCCCTCCCGGTTTGCCGGCATGGTGACGGGGCGCGGCCCCGGGCTCAACCGCGGCGCGCGGTCAGCACGCCTCCGCGACGAAATGGCGGGACGGCGCCACGATCTCCTCCTGCGCCGCCACCAGCAGGATCTCGCGCGATCCGGCCTCGGCGGTGCGTCGCAGCACGCCGTGGATGGCGGCGGCCGCGCGTTCCAGCGCCACCCGCGCGCTGCCGGTGGCCAGGCGGTGGAACAGGAACAGCGCGGCGATGGCATCCCCCGCGCCGTTCACCGAGACCGGCAGCAGCGGCATGCGCAGGTGCCAGACCTCCCCCGCCTCGAGCGCAATCATGTCCAGCGCATCCGTCGGCGTCTCCGCCGTGCGCAGGGAGGTGACGAGCACGCTTCGCGGCCCGCGCGCACTGAGCGCCGCCGCCGCGCGCCTGGCATCGGCGAGCGTCGCCACCGTCTGCCCGGTCAGCCATTCCAGCTCGAACTGGTTGGGCGTGGCGATGTCGGCGGCCGGCAGGGCGCGGTCACGGAAGAATTCCGGGATGCCGGGGCGGACGAAGACGCCGCGACCGACATCGCCGATCACCGGGTCGCAGCACCAGACCGCCCGCGGGTTCGCCGCCTTCACCGCCGCCACCGCATCGAGGATCGCGGCGCCCGTCTCGGCATCGCCGACATAGCCCGTCAGCACGGCGTCGCACCCGGCCAGCACCCCGCGCTCCGTGATGCCCTGCACGCAATCGCGGATCAGGCCCGGCGGCAGCACCTGGCCGCGCCAGGCGCCGTAGCCGGTGTGGTTGGAGAACTGCACGGTGTGGATCGCCCAGACCTCCGTGCCGAGGCGCTGGAGGGGGAAGACCGCGGCGGCGTTGCCGACATGGCCGTAGGCAACCCAGGACTGGATGGAGAGGATGTTCACGCCGCGGACATCCCACGCCCATTCCGCGACGTCCAGGCACCGCCCCCTTCCCGCCGCGCCCCGGCACGGGCATCCTCTCCGGCCCCGACCCGGCGAAGCCCGGGCGCAGAGGAGGAACGCCCGGATGCCCCCGACCGACATGTCCCGCCGCGACCTGCTGGCCGGCGCCGCCGGGCTGACCGCCGGTGGCCTGCTGATGGCCGGCTCCGATGCCGATGCGCAGCCGCAGCGGCCGGCGGAGCTGAAGATCGGCATCACCACCTTCCTCTCCGGCCCGGCCAGCGTCTTCGGCGTGCCGGGCCGGCAGGCGGCCGAGATGATGGTGGACGAGTTCAACCAGCGGGGCGGCATCGGCGGCGTGCGGGTGCGCGCGCTCTTCGTGGATGAGGCCCCGGGCACCGAGCACCTCGTGGGCGAGTTCCGCCGGCTGGTGCAGTCCGAGGGCGTGCACGTGATGTTCGCCTCGATATCCTCGGGGTCGTGCCTGGCCTGCACGCCGCTGTCGCGCGACCTGCAGAAGACCACCGTGCTGTGGGACTGCGCCACCCAGCGCATCTTCGAGGAGGGGCCGCAGCCCTTCGCCTTCCGCACCCAGGGCTTCGCCACGCCCGAGGTGCTGGCGCCGCTGCTCTACCTGCTGAAGACGAAGCCCGAGTTCCGCACCATGGCGGTGATCAACCAGGACTACGCCTGGGGCCGCGATTCCTGGGAGATGTGGCGCACCGGCATGGAGGCGCTGAAGCCCGGCGTGCGCATCGTGGCCGAGCTGTTCCCGCGCCTCGGCGCGCCGGACTTCACCACCGAGATCACCCGCCTGCTCGCGGCGCGGCCGGACGTGATCTTCTCCGGCCACTGGGGCGGCGACCTGGTCACGCTGGCGCGCCAGGCCGCCGAGCGGCGGCTGTTCGAGCGCTCCACCTTCGTGCTGCCGGTGGCCGAGGCCTCGCTGCCGATCCTCGGGCGGACCTTCCCGGCGGGGCACGTCATCGGCACCCGCGGCGACCATTGGAACAACCACCCGCGGCCGAAGGACCCGGCGCGGCTGCGCGCGCTGAACGAGGCCTACCGCGCCCGCTTCAACGAGCCGGTGATCTACCCCGTGCACCACATGGTGCAGGCCTTCAACGCGCTGAAGGCGGCCTATGAGAAGGCGATCGCGGCGAAGGGCGGCGGCTGGCCGAACGACATGGAACTCGCCGCCGCCTTCCGCGGCCTCACCTTCGATTCGCCGACCGCGACCATCACGCTGCGCGAGGACGGCCAGGGCCTCGAGGACCAGATCGTCGGCGTCAGCACGCATGCGGAGGGCACGCCCTACGCCATCCCGAAGGACATGGTGATCTTCCCCGCGGCGATGGTCTCGACGCCCGTCGGCATGAAGAGCGTGGATTGGCTGAAGACGCTGAAGCCCGACATCCTCGCGCAGGTTCCCGCGGCGATCAGCGGCTGAGGCGCACCGCGTGGCCGAGTGGTTCGGGGACAATTCGGGGCTGCTCGGCCTCGCATTGCTCGATGGCCTCGCCTCCGCCGGGCTGATCTTCCTGGTGGCGGTGGGGCTCAACCTCGTCTTCGGGGTGCTGCGCATCATCAACGTGGCGCATGGCAGCCTCTATGCCATCGGCGCCTACGCGGCGGCCTCGGTCGGCATCGTCTTCGCGTCGATGGGGCTGCCGGCCTGGGCCTCGCTGCCCGCGCTGGTGGTCGCCGCCGCCCTGGTCGGCGGCATCCTCGGCCCGCTCATCGAGCGCCTGGTGCTGCGCCGGATCTACGGGCAGGAGGAGGTGCTGCAGCTGCTGGTGACCTTCGCCCTCTTCATGATCCTGGAGGACGTGCAGAAGCTGATCTGGGGCGTGCAGCCCGTGCAGCACGACCAGGCGATGCGCCTGCTCGGCACCTATGACGTGCCCTTCGCCGGCGACGTGGTGCCCTTCACCGCCTACCAGCTCTTCGTGCTGCCGGGGGTGGCGCTGGTGGTGCTGGTGGGCCTCGCCTGGTTCCTGCGGCGCACGCTGACCGGCCGCGTGATCGTCGCCGTCACCACGGACCGCGAGGCCGCGACGGCGATGGGCATCGACGCCCGGCGCGTGTTCCTGCTGACCTTCACCTTCGGCGCCATGCTGGCCGCGCTCGGCGGGGCGCTGTCCTCGCCCACGGGGGCCATCGTGCCGGGGATCGGGGCGCAGACCATCGTGCTGTCCTTCGCCGTCGTCGCCACGGCCGGCCTTGGCCAGACCGAGGGCGCGGCGCTGACCGCGCTGATGATCGGCCTCGGCCGCTCCATCGCCGTCTACTTCGAACCCGAGCTGGAGGTGGTGGTGCCCTACATCATCATGGTCGCCGTGCTGCTGGTGCGCCCGCAGGGGTTGTTCGGCAGCACGGTCGCGCGGCGGATCTAGATGCCTGGATTGCGCAAACGGATGGCCCCCTGATGCGGCGCGGCGAGACCCTGCTCGGCCTGCTCGGCGCCGCGGCGCTGGTGGCGGCGGCGCTGCTGGCGCCCTGGCTGAAATTCATCCTCACCGTCGCGCTGGCCAAGGGCATCGCCGTGATCGGCATCCTGCTGCTGCTGCGCGCCGGGCAGGTGAGCTTCGGCCATGCGCTCTACGTGGCGATGGGCGCCTATACCGTGGCCTTCCTGGCGCCCGCGATGCCGGACGCGGCGGTGCTGCTGCCGGCCGGCGCCGCCATCGCCACCCTCACGGGCCTGCTGATCGGCCTGTTCGTCTCGCGCTACCGCGAGATCTTCTTCGGCATGCTGAACCTGGCGCTCAGCATGGTGGTCTATTCGCTGCTGGAGAAGCTCTACGACCTCACCAAGGGCACCGACGGCATCCGCGTGGAGCTGCCGCGCTTCTTCGGCATGGCGCTGGATAGGCCCGGCTTCGAGTGGGCGATGTTCGCGACCGCGCTGGTCCTGGCGCTCGGTGCCGGCGCCTTCGCCCGGCTCTACCTGGACAGCCCGATGGGCCAGGCGCTCTCGGCCATCAAGACGCGGGAGACGCGGCTGGAGTTCATGGGCATCTCGGCCCGGCGGGTGCTGCTGGCGGCCTATGTGATCTCGGCCCTGCTGGGCGGCGTCGCCGGCGCGATCATCGGCATGACGACGCGGCACGTGACGCCGCTGCTGGCCTACTGGACGGCCTCGGGCGAGCTGGTCTTCATCGCCATCCTGGGGGGCGCGGGCAGCGTGCTCGGACCCTTCCTCGGCGCCGTCACCTTCGAGCTGGTGCGCATCTATGCCGGCGCGGCGGTGGCCGATGCCTGGCAGATGATCCTTGGCGGCGTGCTGCTGGCGGTAATCCTGTTCGCGCCCGGCGGGCTCTGGGGCATGATCGCGGGGCTGCTGCGGCGCCGGGCGGGGGCGGCGTCGTGACGGCCCTGCTCGAAGCCCGCGGCCTGCATCTCGCCTTCGGCGGCGTGCGCGCGGCGGACGGCATCGACCTCGACGTGCTGCGCGGCGAATTCCTGGCGATCATCGGGCCGAACGGCGCGGGCAAGACCACCTTCATCAACATGACCACCGGATACCTGCGCCCGCAGGCCGGCAGCATCGCCTATGAGGGCGAGGCGATCACCGGCCTCAACCCGCGCGCCATCGTCCGGCGGGGGATCGCCCGGTCCTTCCAGCTGCCGCAGCTGTTCACCGAGCATACGGTGGAGCAGAACGTGGCCCTGGCGCTGGCCGCGCGCGACGGCGCGTGGTCGCCGCTGGCGCCCCTGCTGCGCATGCGCTGGCGCGACGAGGCGCGCGCCACGCTCGACCGCTTCGGCCTGCTCGACCTGGCCGGGGCGCGGGCGGATGCGCTGAACGAGGGGGCGCGCAAGCTGGCCGACATCGCCATGGCGGTGGCGCTGAAGCCGCGCCTGCTGCTGATGGACGAGCCCACCTCGGGCGTCGCCGCCTCGGAGAAGATGGCCATCGTCGAGACCCTGCTGCGCGTGCTGCGCGACGCCGACGTCACCGCCGTCTTCGTCGAGCACGACATGGACGTGGTGGAGCGCTTCGCCGACCGGGTCGCGGTCTGGTCGCAGGGCCGCATCGTCGCCCTCGGCCCGCCCGCCGAGGTGCTGGCCGACCCCGCCGTGCAGCGCGAGGTGATCGGGATCGAACGCCATGCGTGACGGCCCGACGCCGGCCACGCTGGCGCTCGAAGGTGCCTCCGTCGATATCGCCGGCGTGCCCGTGCTGCGCGGAATCTCGCTCGCGGTGCCGCCCGGCGGGCGGGTCGCGCTGATCGGGCGCAACGGCGCCGGCAAGACAACCACACTGCGCGCCCTGATGGGCCTGCTGCCGCTGCGCAGGGGCCGCGTGCTGCTGGGCGGCGAGGACGCCACCGCCATCCCGCCACACCACCGGCCCAGGCGCGGCATCGGCTATGCGCCGGAGGAGCGGCGGCTGTTCGGCACCTTCTCGGTGCAGGAGAACCTGCTGCTGCCGGCGCAAGTGCTGAAGCTGCCGGCGGCGGAGCAGCGCCGGCGCCTGGACCAGGTCTTCGCCCTGCTGCCGGAGCTGACCGAGCTCGCCCCGCGGCGTGCCGCCGGGCTCTCGGGCGGCCAGGGCAAGATGGTGGCGCTCGGCCGCGCGCTGATGGTGGGCACCTCCGCGGTGCTGCTGGACGAGCCCTTCCAGGGCCTCGCCCCGGCGCTGGCGCTGCGCTACGCGGAGGCGCTCAAGCGCCTGCACGAGGCGCTGCCCGACGTCGCCATCCTGATCACCGAGAGCAACCCCGAGCTGCTTCGCCCGCTGGTCGAATCCGCCTATACCATCGAGCGCGGCGAGATCGCCGCAGCCTGATCCGGCGCCTCGGCGGCGAGGCGGCTCGGCAGAAGTTCGCCAAGCCGGTCCAGCAGCGGGTGCGCCACGGCCGCCAGGTGCGCGCCGACGCGCCGCAGGTCGCGCACCGCGTCCAGCAGCAGCCCAGGCGCGCCCGCCGTCTCGGGTTCGGCCTCGGTCAGGCGCCGCGCCGCCGCGCGCTCGGCCTCGCGCAAGCCCTCCTTTCCGCGCACCAGGCTGCGCGCCGCCTCCGCGTCCTCGCGCATGAACACCGCGACGGCGAGGCGGAGCTGCTGCACCAGGGTCGCGTGCAGCGTGTCCAGCGCCTGCGCCTCCTCGGGCGCCAGGGTCAGGCCGCGGCGACGGCGCTTCTCGGCATGGTGCACCAGGTCGCGCTCCACCACGTCGGCGGCGTGCTCCAGCGCGATGGCGAAGGCCTGCACCTCGGCGAGCCGCCGCCCCTCCTCGTCGCCCAGGCTCTCGCGCGGGATGCGGGCGAGATAGGCGTGCACCGCGTGGTGCAGCCGGTCCACCACGTCGTCCATGCGGCCCATGGTCTTGACGATGTCGCGGTCGGCGCCGTCGCCGAAGGCCTCGGCCGAGCCCTTCAGCATGGCCTCCAGCCCGTCCGCCATGCGCAGCACCTCGCGCGACGCATTGGCCAGTGCGACCGAGGGCGTGTTCAGCGCCGCCTCGTCCAGGTAGCGCGGCGCGCCCGGATCCGCGGCGGCGGAGCGGTCCGCCAGCAGGCGGCGCAGCAGGTGCGCCAGGGCCGGCAGCAGCGGGAAGGCCAGCGCCGCCGCGGCGAGGTTGAAGGCGAGATGCGCATTCGCCACCAGCCGCGCGGGGGCGGGGTCCACCGCCTGCAGCCAGCGCGTCGCCTGCGGCAGAAGCGCCAGCGCGATCAGGCAGCCCAGGACACGGTTCAGCAGGTTGCCGGCCGGCACCCGCAGCCGCGCCGGGTCGCCGGCCGGCCCGCCGGCCTCCAGCAGCGGGTTCATCGCGCTGCCGAGATTGGCGCCGAGCACCATGGCGACCGCGGCCTCCGCCCCAACCACCCCGCTGCTGGCCAGCGAGGCGACGAACAGCACCGCCGCGACGCTGGAATGCGCCGCCCAGGCGATGATCGCGGCCAGCAGCAGGTTCGGCAGCATCTGCGCCGCGATCAGCGCCAGGCCCTGGCGCAGGGTCGGCGAGGCCTCCACCGGCGCCATGCTCTCGACCATCAGGTGCAGCGCCAGCAGCATGAGGCCGAGCCCGATGGACACGCGGCCGAGATCTCGGGTGCGGCTGCGCGTGCCGCGGCGGAAGGCGACGACCCCGACCAGCACGAGCGGCGGGAAGACCACGGTGATGTCGAAGGCGAGCGCCTGCACGATCAGCGCCGTGCCGACATTGGCCCCGAGCATGGCCGCCAGCGCCGGCGCCAGCGCCACCGCGCCCGAGGCGGCGAAGGAGGAGACCATCAGCGCGGTCGCGGTGCTGCTCTGCAGCGCGGCGGTGACGCCGAGCCCGGCGAGCACGGCGCGGACCTGGCCGCCGAGGGCGATGCCGAGCCAGCGCTGCAGCCGGCTGCCGAAGGCGCGCTGCACCCCGGACTGCACCATGTGCAGGCCCCAGAGCAGCAGCGCGGCCTCGCCTGCCAGTTCCAGCAGCAGCCGGGCCTCCTGCATGGCTGGGCGACCTCCCTTCCGCGCCCCTGCCCGCCAGCGCCGGAGGGCGGGCCGGCGCAGGGCGGCCGACCACGCTACCCGTTTCCGCGCCGCCGCGTCATGTGCGGTGGGGAACGCAGGGGCGGCCGCGGTTGCGCCCCTGCCGCGCCACCCCTATAGGCCCGGCTTCGCGCGCAGGACCGGGCCGCCCGGCCCCGCCAGCCGTTCCGGTGAGCACCGCCATGAAGTCCGACATCCATCCCGCCTATCACGAGATCAACGTCGTCATGACCGACGGCACGACCTTCACCACCCGTTCCTGCTACGGCAAGCCGGGGGACACCATCCGCCTGGACATCGATCCGAAGTCGCATCCGGCCTGGACCGGCGTGCAGCGGGTGATGGACACCGGCGGGCAGGTGGCGAAGTTCAACAAGAAGTTCGCCGGCATCGGGGTGCGCAAGAAGGGCTGACGCCCGGCGTGCCTGGGAGTGCCGCCCGCTTCGGACCGCCGCCCCTTGAACCCGGGGGCGGCGGTTTCCAATTCTGCGCCTGCCAGGGCCGCCCTCGGGGGCTCCGGCGCGGATCGCCGTCCCTGATGCCCGGAATGGGGTCGGGCTGCGACGGTTCGCTGGCACAACCGGACCTTGCTTCCTGAAGGGGGTTCCCCGCAATGAATGCTTTCGACCTTTCCCCGCTGTTCCGCACCGCCATCGGTTTCGACCGGCTGGCGCGCACGCTGGAGACCGCCCGCGCCTCCGGCGCCGACGGCAACGGCTACCCGCCCTACAACATCGAGAAGACCGGCGAGGAGAGCTACGTGCTCACCATGGCGGTCGCCGGCTTCGCGCCCGGTGACATCGATGTCGTGGTGCGCGACAACACCCTTACCGTCTCCGGCCGCGCGCCGCAGGCGGAGGAGGGCCGCACCTACCTGCACCGTGGCATCGCCGGCCGCGCCTTCGAGCGCCGCTTCGTGCTGGCGGACCACATCGTGGTGGACGGAGCGCGGCTGGAGAACGGCCTGCTTGAGCTCGAGCTGCGCCGGATCGTTCCGGAAGCCCTGAAGCCGCGCCGGATCGAGATCCAGGCGGCGCCGCAGGGTGGCCAGCCGAGCCTCGCCCAGGCCGCCTGACCGCCGTGCCGGTGCGATGACCAGGGGCCGGCGGGACACCGCCGGCCCCTTTTTCGCGCGCGGAGCGCCGGCGGTCACGCCTTCCTGAAGAAGGCGTCCGCTGCGCTGCGATGGCTGTGGCGGCCGGCGATCGCGCGTTCGGCGCGGGCGATCTCGTCCTGCAGGGCCGCAACATAGTCGCGCAGCTCTTCCACGCTCCAGCCGTCGAGGGTGGGTGGCGGGGTGAAGCGGTTGGCGTTCAGCGGCCGCGGCCGCTCCTCCCGGTCGTCGATCACCCCTGCCTCCCTCGCGTGCGCCGGAATGGTGACCGGCGAATGAACAATTAGCGTGCCGCGTGGCCGCCGATGCCCTTGGCCGGCGGCCCGGCGCCCCTCTATATGCTCCTCATATAAGACATAGCGCCGCGCCTGGCCCGGGCTTCCGCCACCCTTGCTCGGTGCCGCCGCCGAGCGGAAAGGTTCGCCCGATGACACAGCCCCTGATGCCGAAGGCCACCGCGGTGTGGCTGATTGACAAGACCGCCCTCACCTTCGAGCAGATCGCCGACTTCGTCGGCATGCACCCGCTCGAGGTGCAGGCCATCGCCGATGGCGAGGTGGCGCAGGGCATCATCGGCTACGACCCGGTGCTGAACGGCCAGCTTACCCGGGACGAGATCATCCGCTGCGAAGCCGACCCCAATGCGCGCCTGCAGATCGCGCCTCACGCCCTGCCGGTGTCCAAGGCGCGCGGGAAGGGCGCCCGCTACACGCCCGTTTCGAAGCGGAATGACCGTCCTGACGGCATCGCATTCCTGTTGCGCAACCACCCGAAATTGACCGACCAGCAGATCGGCAAGCTTATCGGCACCACCAAGGAGACGATCGCCAAGGTTCGCGACCGCACGCATTGGAACACCGCCAACATCAAGCCGCGGGACCCGGTGATCCTTGGCCTGTGCTCGCAGTCCGACCTGAACGCGGCACTCTACGCGGCCGGCGAGCGGCCTGCCACGCCAGCCGTGACCATCGGCGAGGCCGCCGAGGACTCGGCGGCCTGAGGCGCTCGCCGGCTGCTCCGTCGGCGCGCAAGTCGGCCCCACCTTGGCGCGTCCACCCAGGCGTGCGTCACTCGGGCAGCGTTTGCGCCAGGCAGACCTCCGGAGGCTTGCGCTCGAACAGGAGCCTAAGCAAACCTCTGGAGGTTTGCGCACGACAAAAAACCTAAGCAGGCTTTCGCTACAATGGATTGGACCACACGATGTGTGGGCCAAGCCATGAAAGCCTGCTTAGGCAGGCTGCATCTCAGGGGCTTGGGCCGCACGCCGGGCGGGCCAGGCCACGAAAGCCTGCTTAGGTCCGCTCGTCGCGTCGCAATCTTTCCAGTTCGTCCTTCACCCGCAGCTTTTCGCGCTTCAGCCGTGCCAGTTGCCCCGCATCCGGCATTGGCCGTCCGTCCTCCTCGGCGATCCGCCGCTCGATCGACGCATGGCGTTCTTCGAGCGAGCGGACCCTCGGCGCGTTGAGCATGCGCAGTCTCCCTTGCGCGGCGCGCTCAGTCGGCGGACCGTCCGCGCTGTTGCGCGCGCACCCTGACATGGTAATGCCTTCCGCAATCCCAATGCAGCCACTTCCTTCCGTCCGATCCGGCAATGCCCCTCCGCGAGGGTGCGGATGGGGTTGCCTGTGCCGTTCCTGGCCATGGATGGGCGCGCACCCCACCCCCCTCCGCCCCGATGCGCCCTGATGATCGAGAGCCGCGACAGCCTGCTCCGCCGCCTGCACGAGCTCCGCAGCGAGCATCGCGACCTCGATACGGTGATCGCGCGCATGGAGACCGGCCCGTCCGACCAGCTCCAGTTGCAGCGCCTGAAGAAGCGCAAGCTCAAGCTGAAGGACGAGATCGCCTGGCTTGAGGCGCGCCTCGTGCCCGACATCATCGCGTGAGCGCGGAGCCCGCGCCAGCCGGCGCCCCCCTCGTCGGCATCATCATGGGCAGCCGCTCGGATTGGGAGACCATGCGGCACGCGGCGGAAACCCTGGATCGGCTCGGGGTGCCGCACGAGACCCGGGTGGTCTCGGCGCACCGCACCCCGGCGCGGCTGGTGGCCTATGCCGAAGCGGCGCGGGGCCGCGGCCTCAAGGTGATCATCGCGGGCGCAGGCGGAGCGGCGCACCTGCCGGGCATGGCCGCGGCGATGACCCCGCTGCCGGTGCTCGGCGTGCCGGTCGAGAGCCAGGCGCTGAAGGGCATGGATAGCCTGCTCTCCATCGTGCAGATGCCGGGCGGCGTGCCGGTGGGCACGCTGGCCATCGGTCGCGCCGGCGCCATCAATGCGGCGCTGCTCGCCGCCGCGATCCTGGCGCTGTCCGATCCGGCGCTGGCGCGGCGGCTGGATGCCTGGCGGGCGGCGCAGACCGCCGGCGTGCCGGAGGACCCGGCGTGACCGCGGCGCTGCGGCCCGGCGGGACGATCGGCATCCTGGGCGGTGGCCAGCTGGGCCGCATGACGGCGCTGGCGGCAGCGCGACTCGGCTATCGCTGCCACGTTTTCGCGCCGGAGCCCGACAGCCCGGGCATGCAGGTCGCCGCCGCCGCCACGGTCGCGCCCTACGAGGATGGGCCGGCGCTCGCGGCCTTCGCCGCCGCGGTGGATGTCGTCACCTTCGAGTTCGAGAATGTGCCGGCCACGACCCTGGAAACCCTGGCGCCCCTTGTCCCCTGCCGCCCTGGCGTCGCGGCGCTGCGGATCTGCCAGGACCGGATCGCCGAGAAGGGCTTCCTGGAGGGCGGGGCCGGCGTGCCGGTGGCGCCCTGGCGCCCTGTCCGCAGCGAAGCCGAACTGGCCGGAGCGATCGCCGCGCTGGGGTTGCCAGCCGTCCTGAAGACCACGCGACTCGGCTATGACGGCCGCGGCCAGGCGGTGCTGCGCCGGCCCGAGGATGCCGCGGCGGCCTGGCTTCGGCTCGCGCCGAAGCCGCTGGTGCTGGAAGCCTTCGTGCCCTTCGCGGCCGAGCTGTCCGGCATCGCGGCGCGCGGCACGGATGGCCGGGCCGTGGTGTTCGACCCGGTGGAGAACCGCCACCGCGACCATATCCTCGATCTCTCCTTTGCCCCGGCCCGGGTGCCGCCCGCGGTGGCGGCGCTGGCGCAGCGCCACGCGCTGCGGGTCGCCGAGTCGCTGGATCTGGTCGGCGTACTGGCGCTGGAGATGTTCCAGCTGCCGGACGGCTCCCTGCTGGCCAACGAGATCGCGCCCCGGCCGCACAATTCAGGCCATTGGACGATCGACGCCTGCCTTGCCGGCCAGTTCGAGCAGCATGTGCGGGCCGTGGCCGGGCTGCCGCTGTCCGATCCGGCCCGGCATCACGATGCGGTGATGGCCAACCTGGTCGGCCCGGAGGGCTTGGCGCGCTGGGACGCGCTGCTCTCGGCGCCCGGCGTGGCGCCGCATCTCTATGGCAAGGTGGAAGCGCGGCCAGGGCGGAAGCTGGGGCATGCGACGCGGCTGCTGCCGCTCGGCACACTTGAAACCAAGACGGATACCGAAGCGCTCGCCGGCCTCGGTGGCGCGTGATTTGGCCGGTTGCCGGCACCCGAACTTTCCGGCCTCACGGGCTGTGGCCAATTTGCACGCCGGCCTTGTGACTGCAAAGCCACATCGATGCGGAAATGGCGCGCTACCGGGTGGCGCGGCCGGTCGAAGGTGGTAGGGTGATCTCAAGCAGCGACGGGATCGGGCATCCGCAACGGTTCCACGCCGCGAGTTTTAGCCTCTGTTGGATCGAGGAGACAATGAGGATGACCCTGAGAAAGGGCCTTCTGGCCGCGACGATGCTGGCGCTGCCGATGGCGGCTGCCCAGGCCCAGCCCGTCACCGGCCTCTACATCGGCGCCGGCGTGGGTGCGAATTTCCGCACGGATGCGGATACCCAGGGCAACAGCATCAAGACCAATACCGGGTGGGTGGCGCTGGGCTCCGTCGGCTGGGGCTTCGGCAACGGCCTGCGCGTGGAGCTCGAAGGCAACTACCGGACCAATGAAGCCCGCGGCGCGGCGATTGCCGTTCCAGGTGTCTCGACGGTCGGCGGAACGACCACGACGGTCACCAGCCGCTTCGGCCAGGCCGGCTACCTCGCCACGTACGGTGCGATGGTCAATGCCCTGTACGACTTCAACATGGGATGGCCGGTGGTTCCCTACATCGGCGTCGGTGTCGGCGTCGGCTGGAACGAGATCGGCGGCGCGCGCCAGGTCGTGAACACCCGCAGCGTCACGGGCGGCGTGGCGACCACCGCCTCGACCACCTACACCATCAACGACACGGACCCGCAGTTCGCCTACCAGGCGATCGCCGGTCTTGCGTACAGCCTTGGTGCAATGGTGCCGGGCCTGGCGCTGACGGGTGAGTACCGCTTCTACGGCACGCTCGATCCGAACCTGAACGTGACGCGCGTGTCTGGCCCGGCTGTCCCGGGTGTGCCGGGCACGATCAGCCCGACCAACTACAATCATTCGCTGCTCGTCGGCCTGCGCTACAACTTCGGCGTCGCGCCGCCGCCGGCCCCGGCCGCCGCCGTCGCGCCGGTTGCCCCGGCCCCGGCCCGCACCTTCCTCGTCTTCTTCGACTGGGATCGCGCCGACCTGACCGACCGTGCCCGGCAGATCATCGCCGAGGCGGCCGAGAACTCCCGCCGCGTGCAGGTCACGCGCATCGAGGTGGCCGGCCATGCCGACCGCTCCGGCTCGCCAGCCTACAACCAGCGCCTCAGCCAGCGTCGCGCCGACAACGTCGCCGCCGAGCTGGTCAGGCGCGGCGTGGCCCGCAACATCATCACCGTCCAGGCCTTCGGCGAGAGCCGTCCGCTGGTCCCGACCGCCGATGGCGTGCGGGAGCCGCAGAACCGCCGCGTCGAGATCGTCCTGCGCTAAACGCCGGCCTCGGCCGAGCCTGCCTGGAAGAGGGCGCCGCAAGGCGCCCCCTTCTGCAATTCCGGACCAGCTTGCTCCGGTCCGGTCCGCCGTGCCGCCGCACCGTGGCCATTCTGCCACGGCTTTCTTCAACGACAATGTGAATTCGAACCTTGGAACGCGCCGTTAGTTTGGCGAGAGTGTCGGTGCCGCGGTGCATCTTCGCGGCCGAAGCCGCCGACATTCCGGAACGGAGTACTCTCAAATGTCTCGCAAGAGCATCCTGCTCGCCGCCACCCTGCTCGCCGCACCGGGGGCCGCCCTCGCGCAGCCCGTCAGCGGCCTCTACATCGGCCTCGGCGCCGGCGTGAACTGGGTGAACCCGCCTTCGCGTGTCGATCTCGCCGGACCGGGCTTCGGGCTTGGCCAGAACGTCACCCTCAGCAATGCCGGCAAGGTGAACTTCTACACCGGCTGGACCGGCGTGGTCAGCCTTGGCTGGGGCTTCGGCAACGGCGTGCGCGCCGAGATCGAAGGCAACTACCGCTCCAACGAGGTGGACAGCATCCGCGGCTTCGGCCTGGCCCCCGTGGGGCGCACCGGCGGCTGGCAGCGCACCTATGGCGCGATGGCGAACGTCTTCTACGACTTCGACTTCGCCAATTTCGGCCTCGGCCGCAGCATCTTCCAGCCCTATGTCGGCGTCGGCGCCGGCTACGCCTGGACCGACTGGCGCAACGTGCGCGGCAACAGCGTGCCGACCGGCCTTGCCCTGAACGTGAACGACGACGCGGGTGCCTTCGCCTTCCAGGGTATCGCGGGCATCGCCACGCCGCTGACCTGGCTGGGCGTGACGGGGCTGACGCTGACCGCCGAATACCGCTTCTTCGGCACGCTGAGGCCCGAACTGACCGCCACTCTCCGCAACCCGGTCACCAACGCGGTGTCGCGCGGCACCATCGAACCGCAGAACTACAACCACTCGGTGATGATCGGCCTGCGCTACGCCCTGTTCCAGCCGCCGGCCGCGCCGCCCGCACCGGCCGCCTTGCCGCCGGCCGCGCCGGCGCCGGCCCGTACCTACCTGGTCTTCTTCGACTGGGATCGTGCCGACCTGACCGCCCGCGCGCGTGAGATCATCGCCGAGGCGGCCGAGAACTCGCGCCGCGTGCAGACCACCCGCATCGAGGTCGCCGGCCACGCCGACCGCTCCGGCTCGCCGCAGTACAACCAGCGCCTGTCGCAGCGCCGCGCAGACGCGGTGGCGGCGGAGCTGGTCTCGCGCGGCATCGCCCGCAGCGAGATCGTGGTCACCGCCTTCGGCGAGAGCCGCCCCCTGGTGCCGACCGCGGACGGCGTGCGCGAGCCGCAGAACCGCCGCGTCGAGATCGTGCTCCGCTGAGCACGGCGGCCCTTGTACGTGCCGGGATTGGAGAGGGGCGCCCCGCGGCGCCCCTTTTCGCGACCGTGCCATCCTGCTGCTTCGCGGCGATGGCACCCGCCGGGCCGGGCCGAGGAGCACCGGCGCAAGCGGCAAGGGGAGCCTGCCGTCAAGACGGTCAGCAGGCTCCCGGCTTCGCTCGCTCGGCGGTCGCCGCAGCATCCCCGCGGATCGGGCAGGGACCCGGTCGGCCGGCGTCAGAGAACGTTGAACAGGTAAAGGAGGATGATGATCGGGATCGGAATGCCGATGAGCCAAAGCAGGATGCCGCGCATGATGTCTCTCCAAGGTGTCGATGCCCTGGCGGAACGCGGCGCCGACGCCGCGGCTCACGGCGATCACCGGTTCGTGTCGGCGGCGGCGCGGCGAGGGATGGCGCTGGCGCTCATGGCGCTGCTGATGGCTGCCGGCTGCGAGACGGATCCGGTCGGCCGGCATCTCTGGGGCTTTGGCGACCCGGTGCGCGGCGCCGCCCTCTACGCGCCACGCAACCTGGGCGACACCAGCCGCTGGGCCGGGCAGCCGGCAGGGGCGGCGCAGGCGGCGGCGCAGCTCGAGTTCCTGGCGGCGGAGCTGCGCACCAGCCCGCGCTACGCGCCGGCCGTCAATCCGGGGGTGGTGCAGCAACTGGAGCTGGCGCGCGCCGAGATGCGGCAATTCCTCGGGATTGCGCCAGACGCGGCCCCGCAGACGGTCATCACCGCGTTGCGCAACGCCGCGGAGGCCCTGCGCGGCGGCAACCGGGACCTGGCCGTCCGCATCCTCGACGCGCCGGCCTTCACGGCTGGCCCGCTGGTGACGCTCGCGCGGCTCGAGGCGATGCCGCGCCTGCCGCGCACCGCCGCAGCGGCAAACCTGGTTGCGAATGAAATCAACCGGTTGGACAACAGGCGCGTATGAAGCCGATGCCCCGCCGCGTCAGGCGGAGGTGTTCCAGCAATCCACGTCCCACTTCCAGGCGCCGTCCGCTCCGCGCTTCCAGAGCACGACATACTTGCCCTCGACCGGCACGGCGCCGCCGGAGCGCGTGAAGATCTCGGCCCGCCCGACCTCCTGCGCGGTATCGCCGGTGACGCTCAGCTCCAGCGTGTGCAGCTTCAGCGCCGCCACGCCGAGCGCCGCGGCGGCTCCCTTCCAGTAGTCCATGATGCCGGTCAGGCCGGTGATCGCCGGCACACCGGGCGACAGCAGGCGCGCCCCGGCGGCATAGACGCGCTCCAGCGCGGCGAAGTCGCCCTTGCCGACGACCTCCTCCTCGAAGATCCGGTTGGTGCCGCGGAGGGCCTCGCGGTCGGCCATGATCCGTCTCCTCCTCGTGCGGGCGACATCAGTCTGCCAGCGGCGGAGGTCGCACGGCCATCACATTTCAGAACGCCAGCGGCGTCGCGTGCACCACCAGCGGCAGGTGCCGCACCTCCGCCAGCACGGCATCCGGCACCGGCCCGTCCAGCCCGACCAGGCAGATCGCATCGCCGCCCGGCGCGGCGCGGCCGAGGTGGAAGGTGGCGATGTTCATCCCGGCATTGGCCAGCACCATCCCGAACCGGCCGATGAAGCCCGGCTTGTCCTGGTTCGTAACGTAGAGCATGTGGGGGGCGAAGTCGGCCTCCACCGGGATGTCCTTGATGGCGACCAGCCGCGGCTTCGACTCGGCGGCCAGCGTCCCGGCGACGCAGCGCTCGCCGAGATGCTCGGTGACCACGGTCAGGCGCAGCAGCGTGGCGAAGTCGCCGCGCCGCTCGTGCACCGTCTCGGCCACCTCGATGCCACGCTCCTTCGCCACCACCGGGGCGTTGACCATGTTCACCGCACCCATCAGCGGCGTCAGCACGCCGGCGAGCGCGGCGGCGGTCAGCGGCCGGCGGTTCAGCTCCGCCGCGTGTCCCTCGTACTCCACGCGGATGGCGCGGATCGCGTCCGACTGCCCTGCCGTAAGCTGCCCGGCCAGGCTGCCCAGCAGCCGGGCCAGCTCCATGTAGGGCCTGAGGCGCGGCGCCTCCTCCGCGGTGACCGAGGGCATGTTGATCGCGTTGGCGACCGCGCCCGTGAGCAGGTAGTCCGCCATCTGGTCGGCGATCTGCAGCGCCACGTTCTCCTGCGCCTCGGCGGTCGCGGCGCCGAGATGCGGCGTGCAGACCACGTTTTCCAGCGCGAAGAGCGGACTGTCGGTCGCCGGCTCGGTCTCGAACACGTCGAGCGCGGCGCCGGCGAGGTGGCCGGCCTTCAGCGCATCGTGCAGCGCCGCCTCGTCGACCAGCCCGCCGCGGGCGCAGTTGATCAGCCGCGCGCCCCGCTTCATGCGCGCGATGTTGTCGCGGCTGATGATGTTCCGCGTCTGCTCGGTCAGCGGCGTGTGGAGCGTGATGATGTCGGCGCGCTCCAGCAGCTCGTTCAGCTCCACCTTCTCCACGCCGAGCTCGACGGCGCGGCGCTCCGACAGGAAGGGGTCGAAGGCCACGACCTTCATCTTCAGCCCCACCGCGCGGTCGGCGACGATGGAGCCGATGTTGCCGCAGCCGATCAGGCCGAGCGTCTTGCCGAACAGCTCGACGCCCATGAAGCGGTTCTTCTCCCACTTCCCGGCCTTGGTGGAGGCGCTGGCTTCGGGCAGCTGCCGGGCCAGCGCGAACATCATGGCGATCGCATGCTCGGCCGTGGTGATGGCGTTGCCGTAGGGCGTGTTCATCACGACGACGCCGCGCGCGGTGGCGGTGGTGACATCGACGTTGTCCACGCCGATGCCGGCGCGGCCGACCACCTTCAGGTTGGGCGCGGCCTCCATCAGCTCGCGGGTGACCTTCGTCGCGCTGCGCACCGCCAGCCCGTCGAAGGGGCCGATGATGGCGCGCAGCTCCGCCGGCGAGAGGCCGGGGCGGAACTCCACCTCGATGCCGCGGCGCCTGAAGATGGCGATGGCGGCGGGGGAGAGCTTGTCGGAAATCAGGACCTTCGGCATCACGCGGCCACCGTCTCGTTGTCGCGCCGCTCCGCGGCGGCGGTGAACTCGGTTTCGACCTCGGCAAAGGCCCAGTCCAGCCAGGGCAGCAGGGCCTTGATGTCGGCCGTCTCGACCGTGGCGCCGCCCCAGATGCGCAGGCCCGGCGGCGCGTCGCGGTAGGCGCCGGCGTCGAGCGCCACCCCCTCCGTCTCCAGCAACGCCGCCAGCCGCTTCGCCGCCGCCGCCCGCCGGTCCGCCGGCAAGGCCGTGAACCATGGCGCCGTGATCGCCAGGCAGATCGAGGTGCAGGACCGCGTCGCCGGATCCTCGGCCAGGAAGCCGGCCCAGCGGGACGTGGCGATCCAGGAGGCGATGGCGTCGAGATTCGCCTCCGACCGCGCGATCAGGCCCCGGAGGCCGCCGACCGACTCCGCCCAGCGCAGCCCGTCCAGCGCGTCCTCGACGGCGATCATGGAGGGCGTGTTGATCGTCTCGCCCTTGAAGATGCCCTCGTTGAGCGCACCATCCTTAGTCATGCGGAAGATTTTCGGCAGCGGCCAGGCCGGCTTGTGGGATTCCAGCCGCGCCACCGCGCGTGGCGACAGCGCGAGCATGCCGTGCGCCGCCTCGCCGCCCAGCACCTTCTGCCAGGACCAGGTCACCACATCCAGCCGGTCCCAGGGCAGGTCCATGGCGAAGGCGGCGGAGGTCGCGTCGCAGATCGCCAACCCCTCGCGGTCGGCCGCGATCCAGTCCCCATCGGGCACCCGGACGCCGGAGGTCGTGCCGTTCCAGACGAAGACGACGTCGCGCGACCAGTCCACCGCGCGCAGGTCCGGCAGCCGTCCATAGGGCGCATCGACGACGCGCGCGTCCTTGAGCCTCAGCTGCTTCAGGACATCCGTCGCCCAATCCTTGGAGAAGCTCTCCCAGGCCAGCACGTCGACGCCGCGGGGGCCGAGCAGCGACCACAGCGCCATCTCGACGGCGCCGGTGTCGGACGCCGGGACGATGCCGAGCCGCCACCCGGCCGGCATGCCGAGCACCGATTTCGAGCGCTCGATCACCTCGGCCAGGCGGGCCTTGGGCCCTGCCGCGCGGTGGCTGCGGCCGGTGAGCGCACCGGCCAGCGCCCCGATCGACCAGCCCGGTCGCTTGGCGCAGGGACCCGAGGAGAAGCCTGGATTGACCGGCCTCACGGCCGGAGGGGGGGTGGCCGGACGGATCTCCGGCTGCCTGGCTGCCATGGCGGCGTGCTCCCTTCCAGAAGCGGATGCGCCCCGGTGGGGGGGCGTGGCCCGCCGACCGCTTACGCCAGGCATGGGCCGGGCCGCAAGCCTGACGATGCAACCCTCGCGCACCGCCATTGTTGATCCGGCATGACCCCTGTGCAGACCCCGGCAGCATTCGCCCCATGACCCGCGCACAGGCCTCGCTGCTCATCCTGCTCGGCGTGTTGCTGGCGCTGTTCTGGCTGGCACCCGAGGTGCCGCTGCTCGGGTTCGCCGCCGTGCTGCTGGCGATCGCCCTGCGCGTGCCGGCGGAATGGGTGGCGGCGCATACCGGGCTGCGCCGCTGGGTCGCGGTGCTGGCGCTTGTCGGCGGCATCGTCCTGGTGCTCGGCCTCGGTGGCTGGTTCGCCTACGCCCCGCTGGTGGACCAGGCGAACCAGCTTCTGGTCGATCTGCCGCAGAGCCTGAATGCGCTGCGCGAGCGTCTCGGCGACAGCGGGCTCGGCGGCCGGCTGGCGGAGGAGCTGGAACCGCAGAAGCTGGCCGAGCGCGCCAGGTCCCTGGCCTCCTCCGCCGTGGCCGCAGCCAGCGGCACCTTCGGCGCGCTGGCCAACACCGTGCTGGTGCTGCTGATGGGCATCTACATGGCGGTACAGCCGCATGCCTACCTGCGCGGGCTGCGCGCCCTCGTGGACCGCAGCCTGGACAGGCCGATGCGGGCGGCGTTGGTGGAAGTCGGCGCCACGCTTCGCGGCTGGCTGCTCGGCCAGGGCTTCGCCATGGTGGTGACCGGCGTGCTGACCTGGCTCGGCCTGCTGCTGCTCGGGGTGCCGCTGGCCGGGGTGCTGGCGGTGATCACCGCGGTGCTCGGCTTCGTCCCGTATCTCGGCCCGCTCATCGCCGCGGTGCCGGCGATGCTGCTGGCGCTGACCGAATCGCCCTCGCTCGCGCTCTATGTCGCGCTGCTCTTCATCGCCATCCAGAACATCGAGGGCAACGTCCTGACGCCGCTGGTGCAGGCCCGCGCCGCCGACCTGCCCCCGGTGCTGCTGTTGCTGACTCAGATCCTGGCGGGCGCGCTGTTCGGCCTGCTCGGCATCGCCCTGGCGGCACCTGCCGCTGCGGCGGCCATGGTGCTGGTGCGGCGCGGCTACGTGGAAGGCTGGCTCGACCGGACAGTGCCGGCGGACGGGGAGGGCGAAGCCCGGGACGAGCCCGATCAGGCGAACAGCGAGAGCGGCCCGGCGCCCAGGCCCGTGCCGGCGCGGGCGATCAGGTAGCGCGAGATCAGCTTCTGCACCTCGCCCGGGTTGGCCAGCCTGTCGAGGTCGAGCCGCGACGAGACCGCCCGCGCCTGCGCCTCCACCGACTGCACCGCGATCGCGTCCGGCAGGCCGAGCGCGCCGGTGACGACGCGGCGCATCACCGGGTCGCCGAGGATGGTGTAGGCATCGGTCACCGCCGCCGCCTTGTCGCGGAAATACAGCGCGTCGGCGATGCCGGCCCCCTGCTCGTCCAGCCCGCGACGGTACTGGTAGGCGAGGAAGCCATCGCCCAGCAGCTTGACCGTGGCCGGGTCCTTCAGCTTCGCCAGGCCATCGCTGTGCAGCCTGAGCGTGGCCGCGGCGGTCTTCCAGACGCCGCCGAGCTGGGCCGCCAGCCCCTTCGGATCAGCGGGATCGGACTGCAGCGCGCGCCGCACCAGCGCCTCCTGCCCCGTCCTGTCCGCGAGGCCCAGCGCCGGCAGCAGCACCGTCAGCACCCGCGGATCGGCCAGCGCCTTGTCGATGCTGGTGGCGCTGCCGACGGCCTTGGCGAAGGCGTCGAGCGCGCGGATCGTCACCGGGTCGCGCCGTTCCTGCGCGATGCCCTTCGCCTCCGCCCCGGCGGCGGTGGCGCGGCGGAAGGTCGCCAGCGCGGTCGCGGCATCGGGCGCGAAGCCCGCGGCCGCGCCGCCGCCGAAGAGCATGCCCAGCAGTGCGGCATTGAGCTGCATGCGCGCAGCCTGCGCCCCACGGGGTCAAGGAAGCGTCAACGCCGCCGGGGCTACAGCGTCGCGTGCCCCTCCAGCACCGGCACGCAGGCGCCGCCGACACCGGCGCGGATGCCGCCATCCGCGGTCCGGCGCGCCGAGGCCCGCAGCAGGCTCGGCCGGCCCATCTCCACGCCCTGCACGATGTCCCAGGCGCCGGTCGCCGCGCCGGAAAGCCGCAGCAGGAAGCCGGCCAGCGGCGTCGCCGCCGAGCCGGTCGCCGCATCCTCCGGGGTGCCGGTCAGCGGCGAGAACATCCGCGCCCGCACCCGATCGCCGTCCCGCAGGTAGAGATACAGCGAGAGATGGCGGCCCAGCTCCGCCGGGTAGCGTGCCTGCGCCCGGCGGAAGGCGGCAAGGTCGGGCACCGCGGCCGCAAGCGCCTCCGCGGTCACCTCGGCGAGCAGGCGCGGGTTGCCGCCATCCGCGGCGAGCGTCGGCGCATGCCGTGCGGTCACCACGCCCGCTTCCGGGATGCCGGCGCAGTCGGCGACCAGCGCGGCCGGCATCTCGGCGCCCACCGCCAGCGCCTGCGGCGCGGTGATGCCCGTGCCGACCACCCGCCCCGCCGCATCGCGCGCGACGGTCACCTCGACCAGGCCGGCGGGTTCCTCGAAGCGGAGCACGCCGTCGCGGTCCCGCCCCGCCTCGGCCAGCACGAAGCCGGTGCCGACATTGGGATGGCCGGCGAAGGCCATCTCCGCCACGCGGTTGAAGATGCGCACGCGCGCGGTGTTGGCCGGGTCCTGGGGCGGCAGGACGAAGGCTGTCTCGCTCAGGTTGAACTCCGCCGCCAGCGCCTGCATCTCGGCATCCGACAGCCCGCGCGCATCGGGGAACACGGCGAGCTGGTTGCCGCCGAAGCGCCGGTCCGTGAACACATCCAGCGTGACGAAGCGATATCGCCGCGGCGTCATCGCAGCGCGTCGAGCCGCGCCGGATCGAGGGTGACGGCGTGGTCCAGCGGCCCATGCCCCTGCCCATAGCCCGGCGCCGCCGCGATCGCCGCCCGCACATAGGCCAGCGCCCGCACCACCGCGGCGCGCAGCGCCATTCCCTGCGCCAGGCCCGCGGCGACCGCGCTCGCCAGCGTGCAGCCCGTGCCATGGGTGTGCCGCGTCACGGCGCGCGGCGCCTCGAAGGCTTCCACCGTGCCGTCATCCGTCGCCAGCAGGTCGGTGACCACCGGCCCCTCCAGGTGCCCGCCCTTCAGCAGCACGGCCGGCACGCCGAGCGTCAGCAGCATCTCCGCCGCGCGGCGCATCGCCGCCACGTCGCGGATCGCCATGCCGCACAGCACCTCGGCCTCCGGCAGGTTGGGCGTGATCAGCGTGGCGAGCGGCAGCAGGCGGCGCTTCAGCGTCTCCACCGCCTCCGGCAGCAGCAGCGCGTGCCCGCCCTTGGCGATCATCACAGGGTCGGCGACGAAGGCAGCGCCGGGCGCGAGCGCCGCCACCTCATCGCACACGGCCTCGATGGTCGGCGTGTCGTGCAGCATGCCCGTCTTCACCGCATCGGCGCCGATATCCTCCAGCACCACGCGGATCTGCTGGCGGATGAAGTCCGGCGCCACCGGCAGCACGCCATGGACGCCGAGCGTGTTCTGCGCGGTCAGCGCGGTGATCGCGGTGGCACCGAAGGCGCCCATCGCCGTCACCGCCTTCAGGTCGGCCTGGATGCCGGCGCCGCCGCCGGAATCCGAGCCGGCGACGATCAGGACACGACCGCGCATCAGGCCGTCGCGCGGGTATGGGCGCGGATCGCCTCGGCCAGCGCCGCCACGGTATTCTCCACCAGGGCTTCCTCCTCCGCCTCCGCCATGACGCGGATCACGGGCTCCGTGCCGCTGGCGCGGATCAGCACCCGCCCGCGCGCGCCGAGCAGCCGCTCGTGCCGGGCGATCTCCTCCTGCACGGCGGGCTGCTTCAGCGGCGATTCGCGCGCGCCGTCGAAGCGCACGTTCACCAGGCGCTGCGGCAGCGGCGCGAAGCAGCGCAGCGCCTCGCTGGCGCGGCGCTTCTCGGCGACCAGCACCGCCAGCACCTGCAGCGCGGCAACCAGCCCATCACCCGTGGTGCCGAAATCGCTCATGATCATGTGGCCGGACTGCTCGCCGCCGAGGTTGCAGCCGGCCTCGCGCATGCGCTCGCCCACGTAGCGGTCGCCGACCGTGGTGCGCAGCAGCCCGATGCCCCGCGTGGCCAGGAACCGCTCCAGCCCCATGTTGGACATCACGGTCGCCACCGCCGCGCCACCGGTCAACCGTCCCTCGTCGTGCCAGGAGCGCGCGACCAGCGCGAGAATCTGGTCGCCGTCCACCACCTGGCCGCACTCATTCACCAGCACCACGCGATCGGCGTCCCCGTCCAGGGCGATGCCGAGGTCGGCGCGGCGTTCGCGCACCAGCTCCGCCAGCCCGGCCGGCGCGGTGCTGCCGCAGCCGCGGTTGATGTTGAAGCCGTCCGGCGCGTCGCCGATCTTCACCACCTCGGCGCCCAGCTCCCACAGCACCGTCGGCGCCACCCTGTAGGCCGCACCGTTCGCGGTATCGACGACGATGCGCAGCCCCTCCAGCGTCAGCCCGCGCGGGAAGGAGGCCTTCACCGCCTCGATGTAGCGGCCCGGCGCGTCCTCCATGCGGCTGGCGCGGCCGAGGCGCATGGGGCCGACCTG
The DNA here is from genome assembly GCA_019750465.1 of Acetobacteraceae bacterium. Taxonomy (GTDB): domain Bacteria; phylum Pseudomonadota; class Alphaproteobacteria; order Acetobacterales; family Acetobacteraceae; genus JAIEOP01. The sequence continues at coordinate 48,734 of JAIEOP010000351.1, forward strand.
CGCGGCGGCCAGGTCGCCCTCCATCAGCGCCTCGATAGCGATCTCCTGCTGGTCGGAGAGCTTGAGGCCGTCCGGCCCGAACAGCTTGATGCCGTTGTCCTCGAAGGGGTTGTGCGAGGCGCTGATCATCACCCCGAGATCGGCCCGCAGGGATCGCGTCAGCAGCGCGATCGCCGGCGTCGGCAGCGGGCCGACGATCACCACGTCCATGCCGGCGCCGATGAAGCCGGCGGTCAGCGCCGGTTCCAGCATGTAGCCCGACAGGCGGGTATCCTTGCCGATCACCACGCGGTGGCGATGCGAGCCGCGATTGAAGAAGGTGCCGGCGGCCTGGCCGAGCCGCAGCGCCGTCGCCGCATCCATCGGTGCGCGGTTCGCGGTGCCGCGGATGCCGTCCGTGCCGAACAGCCGCCGCCGGGGCGCCAGGGTCACGGGAAGCGCGGTATCGTCCTTCGGCATGGTCCGTTCATCCGTGTCCATGGATCGAGGGGCAGGTCCGCATCGCGGCAGGGGTGCCGCGCCGCGCAAGGCCTCCTGCCCGGCGGACCCCCAAGCGGGTCGCCTGCAACTTAGCGCAATCCCCCTTTTCCCGTCCACGCGGCACCTTCATGGAACGAGACGGTTCACGGCTCGTGCACCGACCGGCGCGTCCGCGCTCGGCCCGGATTCATCCAGGGCTTGCAGGGCCGCGAACCACGGCCCGAAAAGGTTGAATCGCCCTCGGACATCTCCACCCTGCACGATCAACCCTGCGCCGCGGCCCGCCACACCCGCAGCGCCTGCGCCGTCTCCGCCACGTCATGCACGCGCAGGATGGCGGCTCCCCGCGTGGCGGCCAGCAGGGCCGTGGCGAGGCTGCCCGGCACCCGCCGTCCCGCCTCCGCCTCGCCGGAAAGCCGGCCGATGAAGCCCTTGCGCGAGGCGCCGACCAGGATCGGGCAGCCGAGGCCCGCCAGCAGCGGCAGGCGGCGCAGCAGCGCCAGGTTGTGCTCCACCGTCTTGCCGAAGCCGATGCCGGGATCGAGGGCGATGCACCTGCGCGGGATCCCGGCAGCTTCCGCCGCGGCCACACGCCCGGCCAGGTGCCCCGCCACCTCCAGCGCCACGTCCGCGTAGCGCGGATGATCCTGCATGGTCCGCGGGTCGTCGCCCCGCATGTGCATCAGCGCCACCGGCGCACCGGCCGCTGCGACGGCGCGCGCGGCGGCGGGGTCGTGCCGCAGCGCCGAGACGTCGTTGACGATGCGCGCCCCCGCAGCCAGCGCGGCGGCCATGGTCGCGGCATTGCGGGTATCCACCGAGACCGGCGCCAGCGGCGCCAGGGCGCGGATTGCCGGCAGGATGCGGCGGCATTCCTCGTCCGGCGGCACCGGCGCGGCGCCGGGCCGGGTGGATTCGCCGCCGATATCGAGGATGTCGGCACCGGCGGCGATCATCGCCCGCCCCCGGGCGATCGCCGCCTCGGCGGAGAGGCCGTCGCCCGAGAAGCTGTCCGGGGCGAGGTTGACGATGCCCATCAGCAGCGGCGCGCCCGGGCCGAGGCGCGGCACGAGGCCCGCCCAGGGCGGCGGCGCCCCGATCAGTGGCGGCAGCAGGTCCCGCCAGCCCGGGGGGATCGCCGTCGCCGGACAGGTTCCCGGCGGCGCGCCATCCGCCTCGATCAGCCGAACAGTGAGGGTCGCCGCCGGCCCGCCGAGGAACGGCAGGCCCATCCCCTCGGCCAGCGCGGCAGCGGCCGCCTCGCCTTCGACGATGGCCAGGGGCTCGATCCAGCGCCGCGCCGCGTCCGGCATGGCGTGGCGCAGTGGCTCAGGCCGGGGCCGGACCCAGCCCGCCGGCATCAGGCTCCGGCCGCGGGTTCGGGCGGCCGGAGGAGGGCACGCTGCCGCGCCCGGACGAGACCGGCTCGTCGGGGCGGCTGCGCACCACCGGCTCACCGCGGATCACCTGGCGGATCTCGTCGCCCGAGAGCGTCTCGTGCTCCAGCAGCCCCTTGGCCAGCAGGTGCAGCTCGTCGATGTGCTCGAGCAGGATCCGCTTCGTGCGGGCATAGGCCTCGTCGATGATCCGGCGGATCTCGGCGTCGATCTGCCGCGCCGTCTCCTCCGACAGGTTCTTCGACTGCGTCACCGAATGGCCGAGGAAGACCTCCTGGTCGTTGGTGCCGTAGGCGATCATGCCGAGGGCGTCCGACATGCCCCATTCCGTGACCATCCGCCGCGCCTGGTCGGTGGCCATCTTGATGTCGCCGGCGGCGCCGTTGCTCACCTTGTCGGGGCCGAAGATGATCTCCTCGGCGACGCGGCCGCCCATCGCCATGGCAAGCTCGCTCAGCAGCTTCGACTTGTGCTTGGAGTAGCGGTCGCCCTCCGGCAGCGACATCACCAGCCCCAGCGCACGGCCGCGCGGGATGATGGTGGCCTTGTGGACCGGGTCGCACTCCGGCAGCTTCAGCGCCGAGAGGGCATGGCCCGCCTCGTGGTAGGCGGTCATGCGCTTCTCGTCCTCGGACATCACGAGGCTGCGGCGCTCGGCGCCCATCAGCACCTTGTCCTTGGCCATCTCGAACTCGTGCATGCCGACGGTGCGCCGCCCCGTGCGCGCGGCGAGCAGCGCCGCCTCGTTCACCAGGTTGGCGAGGTCGGCGCCGGAGAAGCCCGGCGTGCCGCGGGCGATCACCTTCGGATCGACATCGGAAGCCAGCGGCACCTTGCGCATGTGCACGCGCAGGATCTTCTCGCGCCCGTTCACGTCCGGGTTCGGCACCACCACCTGCCGGTCGAAGCGGCCGGGCCGCAGCAGCGCGGGGTCCAGCACGTCCGGGCGGTTGGTCGCGGCGATGAGGATGACGCCCTCGTTGCTCTCGAAGCCGTCCATCTCCACGAGCATCTGGTTCAGGGTCTGCTCGCGCTCGTCGTTGCCGCCGCCGAGGCCGGCGCCGCGGTGGCGGCCGACGGCGTCGATCTCGTCGATGAAGATGATGCACGGGGCGTTCTTCTTGCCCTGCTCGAACATGTCGCGCACGCGCGACGCGCCGACGCCCACGAACATCTCGACGAAGTCGGAGCCCGAGATGGTGAAGAAGGGCACGTTCGCCTCGCCGGCGATGGCGCGGGCGAGCAGGGTCTTGCCGGTACCCGGGGGGCCCACCAGCAGCACGCCCTTCGGGATCTTGCCGCCGAGGCGCTGGAACTTCTGCGGGTCGCGCAGGAATTCCACGATCTCCTCAAGCTCGGACTTCGCCTCGTCGATGCCGGCGACGTCGTCGAAGGTGACGCGGCCCTGCTTTTCCGTCAGCAGTCGGGCGCGGCTCTTGCCGAAACCCATGGCCCGCCCGCCGCCGGACTGCATCTGGCGCATGAAGAACACCCAGACGCCGATCAGCAGCAGCATCGGGAACCAGGACAGCAGGTAGTGGAACAGCGGGTTGACGTCCGAATCCTCGGGCCGCGCCACGACGCGCACGCCCTTCTCGGTCAGCTTGCCAACGAGGGCCGGGTCCTCGGGCGTATAGGTCTGGAAGGTCCGCCCGTCCGAGAGCTGGCCGCTGACGGTCCGCCCCTGGATGACCACGTCACGGACATGGCCCGCCGTGACCTCGTTCAGGAAGTCTGAATAGGCGACCTGGGTCGCCCCCCGCTGCGCGGTGCCGCTGGGCTGGAACAGGTTGAACAGCGCCACCAGGAGGAGCGCGACGATCACCCAGAGCGCCAGATTCCGGCCGAAATTGTTCACCGATGGTTATCCCGTTCCCGCGGCACGCACCGCCAGCCGGCGCGCGATTGACGCCGCATGGCCCGGACCGACGCCTCACAGATGGGGAGCGTCGCCCCGGATGGAATGGCGGCAACGAACAGTCGTGACCCGCACCTTCACGTGCCGGTGCCGCTCACCGGTCCCGTGACCGGCGCAAGGATCATCGCATACCGTGCCGCCGCTGACGGATCAGGATAGAGCAGCGCCGGCACCGCTGCCAGCGCGGAGTGCCCGCGCGACGCTTCGTGACACAGGCGGACCGCTGGCAGCGCAGCCAGCACCGACGCGGGGAGGTGCCGGACGTGCGGCGCGATCCCGGGGTGCCGCCGTAGCCGGACTGCCACCGCGCCGCCGAGCGCGCCGATTTCGACGCCATGGCCGGTCGGGGCACCAGGCCCGGTCAGCCGGAAGCGTCCGTCCCAGACCGCGCCGGGCCGCGCCGGCACCACGCCCGCCGCCGCCGCGCCGGCGGGCTC
>JAIEOP010000181.1 GCA_019750465.1 Acetobacteraceae bacterium
CCTTCGGTTTGCAGCCTTCGACAGCGCAAACCATGGCACACCTCAATGCCGCGGGGGCGGTCCAACCCAACGGGCAAAGCCGTCCGACGACAGCGCTCATGCCCCGCGACTCTCGCCCGACAGATCCTCGTACAGCAGCCTGGCTTCCTGCGCCGGCCCGCGTCTCTCTGCCAGGGCCAGCACGCGCCAGACCCGAACCGCGCCGCGGTCCCCGCCGCCGGGCCGGAGCGCGAAGGTCAGGATGTCGCCAACCCTGACCCGCGCGTGCGGCTTGTCGGTGGGCTGGCGGTTGACCCGGAAGCTGCCCTCGGCGACGAGCCTGGCGCAGGTGCTGCGGGTGCGGCCGATGCGCGCGCACCAGAGCCAGACGTCGAGGCGTTGCCAGTCCTGCTCAGCGGTCGGCGCCGGCACGCTGCGGGTCTGGCCGCGTCAGCGCAGCTTCAGCTGCGCGAGGATGGCGAAGGGCGAGTCCGGATTTGGCCCCTTTTCCCGTGGCGACGGGCGTCCCTGGCTGCCACTGCCCTGGTCCCGCCGCGGCGGTGGGCCGCTGCCTGGTGGCGCGCCGGCCTCACCGCCTGGGCGACCACTGCGGCGATCCGCCCAGCGCCGCGCCTCCCGCTCCGGCCCGGGACCTTCGGGATGCTGGCCACCCTGGTGCAGGCCGCCACTGCCCTGGCGCGCCCCGCGTCGATCGGCAGCCTGCCCGGCCTGGCGCGCCGCGGCCGGGATCTGGTCGGGCGCGTCGGGGCGCGGAGGGCCATCCGGGCGGTGCTGGCCGCGCCAGGCGCGTTCCCCCTGGCCGCGTTCCCCCTGGCCGCGTTCCCCCTGGCCGCGCTCCCCCTGGCCGCGCTCCCCCTGGCCGCGCTCCCGCTGACCCCGATCCCCCTGGCCACGCTCACCGTGCCCGCCCGGACCGACCATCGCGCCATGCGGCAGGCCCCGCCTTGGCTGGCGCGGCCCGGCCTGCTGTCCCTCCCGGCCGCGGCGCGGATCCGGTGCGTACCGAAGCCGCGCCTGGGCCACGCGCAGCGGCGTGGGCGGACCGAAGAAATTCTCGGGCAGGGGGGCTGGCTCGAGCAGACGGAAGCCCAGCGCGCCCAGCACCCCGGCCAGCCCGTCGGCCTTGATGCCGAGGCGGTTGGCGAGATCGGTCGGCGGCGGCGCCGGGGCGCGGCGGGTGAGGAAGGCGAGTTCCCCGGCGATGCGTTCGGCCACGTCGAGGCGGATCAGCACCTGGCCAGCCGGCAGCCAGCCCATCGCCTCGGCAAAGCCGGGCGGCCAGCCGGCCGCCGGTCCATCCGCCGCCTGCGCGGGCACCGCCGGTGCGCGGCGCGTTCGCCCACGCCGAGAGGGCACGGGACCGGGTAGGGCCTCCGCCATCGTCTCCGGCGCGGCTATCGCCTCGCCGGCCGGGGTGTCCGCCGCGCCGTCCGGCACGACGGGGACCGCGTCGTCCGAAACGGCCTCGGCACCGCCGGGGGCGGATTCCGCGATCGGCTCCGCTGTCGCGGCCGCGCCATGGGCAGGCGCCACGGTCGCGGCTTCGGCGACGGGGCGTGCCGGCTCGGGCGCGCGGAGCGCCAGCGAGACCAGCCCCGGCGGCGGCAGCGTCGGCGTCGGTATGTCGTTCGCCATCGCCCAGATCTGCGCCCGCAGCGCCATCGCGCGCGGCTTCAGCGCCTCGGGCACGAACAGCGCGAAGCGGCCGGCGCGGATGCCGATGGCCTTCAGCTTCTGCCGTACCTCGGCGCCGATGGAGGCTTCCGTGCTGCCGGGAGCGATCCCGAGCGATTCCCGCAGCAGGAAGGCGGGTCCGCGCAGCGTGTTGTCGGCTTCCGCCTTCGCCTCGATGGCGGCAATGGCGCCGAGTTCGCGGCTGACGATGGATTCGATCCACTTCGCCAGGCGGGCGCGGATCCGCTCGCGCTGCGCACCATCGAGGAATTCCGAGGCGAGCACCTCGACCTGCGGCTTGCCGGGTTCGGACCCCGGGCGCAGCCGCGCCACCTCGGCGGGCTCGCCGCCGGGATGCGTCCAGGCGATGCGGTGGTGCGGCGTCAGCGCGAAGGCATCGTCCTTCGCCGTCTCCAGCGCGGCGACACGGCGCGGCATCTCCTCGCGCAGCGCGCGGCGCGCGGCGCGCAGCACCAGGCGCCGCTCCTCCTCGCCCTCGGCCGAGGGGTCGGGGGCGAACTGGAAACCGGAGACATGGCCGACGGCGTGGCCCTCCACCACCACCTCGCCGCGGCGCGTCACGGCGGCGAGCAGCGTCTCCTCCGTGTCGTCGAGGCGCCGGATCAGGTGGGCGGCACGGCGATCGACGAAGCGCGCCATCAGGCGCTCGTGCAGCGCGTCGGAGACCGCGTCCTCGGCGGCGCGTGCCTCGGCCTGGAAGCGCTGCGCCTCACGCACCCAGTCGGCGCGGGCCGCGACATAGGCCCAGACCCGGATGGAGGCGAGGCGGGCCATCAGCGTGTCGAGATCGCCCTCGGTGCTGCCGCAGAGCGCGATCTGCCCGGCGATCCAGTCCGCCGGCAGCGCGCCGTCCTGCACCAGATGCGTGAAGATCCGCGCGCAGATCCGGGTGTGGGTGTCATCCGCCAGCTTGCGGAAATCCGGAACCTGGCAGGCCTCCCACAGCAACCGGACGCGGCCGCGCGAGCTGGCCATGCCGCGGATCTCGCTCTCGCGCGCCAGGTGCGACAGCGTGATGTGATCGACCGCGTCGTGTCCCTTGGCGAGGCCCGGCGCCGGAGGTGCCGCGGCCAGGCTGTCCAGCAGCGCATCGACGCTGGTGAAATCGAGCGCCGAGTTGCGCCAGGCGAGAGCCTGCAGCGGCTCGAACTGGTGGTTCTCGATCTTCTCCACGATCTCATCAGGGAGCGGTGCGCTGTCGGCGGTGACGCCGAAGCTGCCGTCGCGCATGCCGCGGCCGGCGCGGCCGGCGATCTGCGCGGCCTCCTGCGCGGTCAGCATGCGCAGGTGGTGGCCATCGAATTTCTGCAGCGATGCGAAGGCCACATGGTCCACGTCCATGTTCAGGCCCATGCCGATGGCGTCGGTCGCCACCAGGAAGTCCACCTCGCGGTTCTGGTAGAGCGCCACCTGGGCGTTGCGCGTGCGCGGCGAGAGGCGCCCCATGACCACGGCGCAGCCGCCGCGGCGGCGGCGGATCGCCTCGGCGATGGCATAGACCTCGGCCGCCGAGAAGGCGACGACGGCGCTGCGGGGAGGAAGCTTCGTGAGCTTCTGCACGCCGGCATGCGTCAACTGCGAGAGGCGCGGGCGCGTCTCCACCTCGGCGCGCGGCACCAGGCGCTGCAGCAGCGGGCGGATGGTCTCGGCGCCGAGGAACATGGTCTCGACCATGCCGCGGGCGTTGAGCAGGCGGTCGGTGAAGATGTGGCCGCGGTCCGGGTCGGCGCAGAGCTGGATCTCGTCCACCGCAACGAACTCGGCGCGGCGATCGAGGGGCATGGCCTCGACGGTGCAGGCGAACCACTTCGCCTCGGGCGGGACGATCTTCTCCTCCCCCGTGATCAGGGCGACGTGCCGCTCTCCTTTTTGCGCCACCATGCGGTCATAGTTCTCGCGCGCCAGCAGGCGCAGCGGGAAGCCGATGATGCCGGAGGCATGCGCCAGCAGCCTGGTGATGGCCAGGTGCGTCTTGCCCGTGTTGGTCGGGCCGAGCACGGCCTTCACGCGGGCGTCGAACATGGGGGTGAAGGGGTCCGCCATCCGGCCTTCCATGGAGCGGGATGCGTGGGATGGCAAGCGCGGGTGGCCGGGCACCGCCGATCGCGGCGCGCTCCTCGCCGGTCCGTGCACGCGGCGCAATGGCCGGCGCCGTCCGGGCACAGTATGCGGGTGGCATGGCAGCTCCTCCCGCCCTCTCCGGTGACGAGACCTGGTTTCGCTTCCGGCCGGGCTGGTCCTGGATGGAGCATGTGGCGAAGTCCGCCTTCGGCCAGGACCATGCGGCGCTCGGCCGGATGCTGCGCCCGCTGCTGGCGGCGGACGCCACCGTCATCGATGTCGGCGCGCATGGCGGGCAGGTCACGCGGCTGCTGGCGGATCTCGTGCCGGATGGCCACGTGGTGGCGGTGGAGCCGAGCGGCTATGCGCGGACCGTGCTGCGCACCGCGCTGCTCCTGCGGCCGCGGCGGAACGTGACGGTGGTGGCGACGGCGCTCGGCGCCGCGGCGGGCACGGCGTTGCTGTCGACGCCGCTGAAGGGCGCCGGCGCCATGGGCTACGGCATCGCCAGCCTGGCCCCCGACGCGGCGCGCGCGGCGGTGCGGGAGGTGGTGCCGGTCATGCCACTGGATGCGCTGGTCGCGGCAATGGCGCTGCCGCGCATCGCGCTGATCAAGATCGACGTGGAGGGCCACGAGGCGGCGGTGCTGGCAGGGGCGGTGGGGACGCTGCGGCGTGACTCGCCCATCCTTTGCCTGGAGGTGGTGCGCGACAGCCTGGCCCGCGCCGGCAGCTCGCCCGAGGCCTTGTGGTCCCTCCTGGCCGGCTTCGCCTATGTCGGCAGCGCGGTGCCGGCGGCACGTCCGGCCATGGCAGACGGCGACTGGCTGTTCCGCCCGGCCGCCACGGCGTGACGTCGCCGGCCCGGTCGGCGGCGGCGCGGTTCGCGCTGCTGTATTCGGCGCAATTCGCCGCCGTCGGGGTGATGCTGCCCTTCCTGCCCGCGGTGCTGGCGGGGCACGGGCTGTCGCCGCAGGAGGTCGGGGCGGTGCTCGCCGCCGGATCGGCAACCCGGCTGGTGGCGGCGCCGCTGCTGGGCCGTGCGGCGGACGCGCTCGGCAATCCGCGGCGGGTGCTGATCGTTGCGGCGCTGCTGGCTGCGGCGAGCGCCCTTGGCTTCGCGCTGGCCCAGCTGTTCCTGGCGCTGCTGCTGGTGAACCTGGTGCATGCGCTTTGCATGGCGCCGGTCATCCCGCTGGGTGATTCCCTGGCCATCCAGGCGTCGCGCCGCGAGGGGTTCGACTATGGGCGGGTGCGCTCGGCCGGCTCGATCGCCTTCATCATCGCGGCCGCGACGGCCGGGCAGGCGGTGGGCTGGGGCGGGCCGGCGGCGGCGGTCTGGCTCTACGCCGCCTGCCTGGTGGGGGCGGCGGCAGCCGCGGCGATGCTGGGACGCGACCCGGCGCAGGCGTCTCCGGTGCGCCGCGGATCGGGCGGATTCCGCGGCCCCTTCCGCGACCCGGCCTTCGCCCTCGTGCTGCCGCTCTCGGCGCTGATCGGGGGCAGCCATGCGCTCTACTACGGTTTCGCCACCATCCACTGGCAGGCGGCCGGGCTTTCGCCTGCCGTCATCGGCCTGCTCTGGGCGGAAGGCGTGGTGGCGGAAGTCGCGCTGTTCCTCTGGGGGCGACGGCTGGCGGACCGGTTGGGCGCACCGGGCCTCGCCGCGCTAGCCGCCGCCGCCGGCGTGCTGCGCTGGGGGGTGACGGCGGAGACCACCTGGCTGCCGGCGCTGGCCACCGTGCAGCTGCTGCACGCAGCGACCTTCGGCGCGATGCACCTGGCGGCGATGCGCGTGCTGTCGCGGCAGCCGCCGGAGCGGGCGGCAACGGCGCAGACGCTGCATGCGTCGCTCGGCGGCGGGCTGGCCTCGGGCGTGCTGATGCTGGCGGCGGGGCCGCTCTATGCCGCGGCTGGCGGGGCGGGGTTCTGGGTGATGGCGGGGCTCTGCGTCCTGGCGCTGCCGGTGACGCTGGCGCTGCGCCGGCGGCTCGCGTCGCCCGCCCCGGCACCATGACGCTCACGATCGTCTCAGCACCTGGATAGGCGGCGCCGGACGGTCTAGAATCTCACTCCAAGGATCGGCCGGGAGCGGTCCGACCGGAGCCCGGCCGCCACGGACTGCCCGCCGCCTCAGCGGACGGGCCGAAGCGGAAGGAAGGTCGCGCCCATGTCGATCCCCGTCCTGCACGCCATCCTGCGCCGGATGATCCGCCTCGGCCGCCTCACCGTGCAGTATCCGGACGGGACGCAACGCCAGTACGGCGGCACGGCAGCGGGCCCGGAGGGCGCGATGGCGCTGCGTTCGCCCCGCGCGGTGCGGCGCCTGGTGCTGAACCCCGCGCTCGCGGTGGGCGAGCTCTACATGGAGGCGGAGCTGGAGCCTGTCGGATGCTCCATGCATGACCTGCTGGACACGCTGGTGACCAACCTCTGGAGCGGCGGGCCGCATCCGATGGAGCGGCTTGCCGCCGGTGTACGGCTGCTGCGCCGCCGTTTCGACCAGATCAACCCGGCCGGGCGGGCGCGGCGCAACGTGGCGCACCACTACGACCTGAACGGCCGGCTCTACGCGCTGTTCCTCGACCGTGACCGGCAGTATTCCTGCGCCTACTGGGCGCGCGGCGGTGCCGAGACGCTGGAGGAGGCGCAGGCGGCGAAGAAGCGCCGCATCGCGGCGAAGCTGAAGCTCGACCGTCCCGGCCTGGAGGTGCTGGACATCGGCTGCGGCTGGGGTGGCATGGCGCTCAGCCTGGCGCGCGACTGGGGGGCCAGCGTCACCGGCATCACGCTGAGCGCGGAGCAGCTCGCCGAGGCGCGGCGCCGCGCGGTGGAGGCGGGCCTGGCGGACCGCGTCCGCTTCGAGCTGATGGACTACCGTGACTGGCGGCGGCCGGTGGACCGCATCGTCTCGGTCGGGATGTTCGAGCATGTGGGCCTGGCGCACTACCGGCGGTTCTTCGCCGCGGTGCACGCGGCGCTGAAGCCCGACGGCGTCGCGCTGATCCACGCCATCGGCCGCTGTTCCGGGCCGGCCTCCACCAACCCCTGGCTGGCGAAGTACATCTTTCCCGGCGGCTACTCGCCCTCGCTGTCCGAGGTTCTGCCGGCGGCGGAGAAGTCCGGGCTCTGGGTCACGGACATCGAGATCCTGCGCCTGCATTATGCATTGACGCTGCGCGAGTGGCGGCGCCGCTTCGCCGCCAACCGCGACGCCATCCAGGCCCTTTACGACGAACGGTTCTGCCGGATGTTCGAGTTCTACCTCTCCGGCTGCGAGCTGGCCTTCAGCCGGACCGACCACATGAATTGGCAGATGCAACTGACGCGCGACCGCGCCGCGCTGCCGCTGACGCGCGACTACATGCATGCCGCCGAAGGGGCCGCGGCGTCGCGGCCGCTGATCTCGGCCTGACCCGGACCGGGTGCGTTGCGCCGGCGCCACGACGGCGGCCGGGCCCATTCGCTCCCCGTCATCCACAGCCGTCCACAGGCATTGGCGCAGTCCCGTTCCGGCCGGGAGGCGTTATGCTGGCCCCATGAACACCATCGATTCGCCGAGCCCCTTCGGCGAGACGGCCGGACTCCTGGGCCTGTCGCAACGCCTGCCGCCGCAGAACCTGGCGGCGGAGCAGGGCCTGCTCGGCGCCCTGCTGGCCAACAACAAGGCCTATGAGCGGGTGTCCGACTTCCTGGCGCCGGAGCATTTCGCCGATCCCATCCATGGCCGCATCTTCCGCGCCATCCAGCGCCGGGTGGAAGCCGGGCAGATCGCCGACGTCGTGATGCTGCGCAGCGAGTTCGAGCATTCCGGCCTGCTCGATGAGGTCGGCGGCCCGGCCTACCTGGCGCAGCTGCTCTCGGCCATGGTCGGCATCATCAATGCCGGGGAATACGGCCGGCTGGTGCATGACTGCTGGCTGCGCCGCCAGCTCGTGGATGCCGGCGAGGAGGTGGTGAACCGCGCCTTCGGCGCCGAGCCGGAGCTGGACGCCCGCCAGCAGCTCGAGGCCGCCGAGCAGCGGCTGTTCGAGCTGGCCAGGGATGGCGGCTCGGAAGGCGGGTTCAAGCTGTTCGCCCGCGCCCTGGCCGAGGCGGTGGAGCAGGCCGGGCGCGCCTTCTCGACGCCGGGCGGGGTGTCCGGCCTGTCCTCCGGCCTGCGCGACCTGGACAAGAAGACCGGCGGGCTGCACCCGTCCGACCTGATGATCCTGGCCGGGCGGCCCGGCATGGGCAAGACCGCGCTGGCCACCAAGATCGCCTTCGGCGCCGCCAAGGCGCTGGTGCGCGAGGCCGAGGCGAAGGGACCGGACGTGCTGCCGGACCAGCAGGTGGCGATCTTCTCCCTGGAAATGAGCGCCGACCAGCTCGCCACCCGCCTGCTGGCGGAGGCCAGCCGCGTCTCCGGCGACCGCATCCGCCGCGGCGCCATCGAGCAGCGCGAATTCGACGAGTTCGTCCGCGTCAGCCGCGAGCTGGCCACGCTGCCGATGGTGATCGACGACACGCCGGCGCTGTCCATCTCCGCGCTGCGCACGCGCTGCCGGCGGCTGAAGCGCACCAAGGGGCTGGCGCTGGTGGTGGTGGACTATCTCCAGCTCATGCGGCCGGCGCCGGGCACGCGGACCGAGAACCGGGTGCTGGAGATCTCCATGATCACGCAGGGGCTCAAGGCGATCGCCAAGGAGCTGGAGGTGCCTGTGATGGCGCTGTCGCAGCTCTCGCGCGCCGTCGAGCAGCGCGAGGACAAGCGGCCGCAGCTCTCGGACCTGCGCGAATCCGGGTCCATCGAGCAGGACGCCGACATCGTGATGTTCGTCTATCGCGACGAGTACTACGTGCAGGCGCAGCAGCCCAAGCCCGCCGCCTTCGAGAACGACGAGAAATTCCACGACGCGATGACCCGCTGGCAGGCCAAGATGGACGAGGTCCATAACAAGGCCGACCTGATCATCGCGAAGCAGCGCCACGGCCCGACCGGCGCCATCCCGCTGTTCTTCGAGGCGGAGTTCACCCGCTTCGGCGACCTCGACATGGTGCATGGCGAGGGGCGGGGCGGCGGCTACTGATCCGCGGCGCTTGCCAGGCGCCCCCCGCCGCGCCAATGCCGCGCCATGCAGGCTGTGCTGAGGATCGACTTGGCGGCCATCCGCGCCAATTGGCGGGCGCTGGTGGCGCGTCATGCGGGCGGCGCAGTCGCAGGCGTGGTGAAGGCCGACGCCTATGGGCTCGGCGCCGTCGCGGTGGCGCGCGCGCTGGCGGAAGCCGGATGCCGTCACGTCTTCGTCGCCCATCCGTCGGAAGGCCTCACGGTGCGCGGGGCCGTGGGACCCGGCCCGATGATTGCGGTGCTGAACGGCTTCGCCCCCGGCGCGGATGGCGGCGCCCTGCTGACCCCGGTGCTGAACGGGCTGGACGACCTTGCCGCGCACGCGGCGCGGCCACCGCGGGCGGGCGCCATCCTGCACCTCGATACCGGCATGGCCAGGCTCGGCCTGGATGTGCGCGAGCAGGCGACGCTGGCCGCGGAGCCTGGGCGGCTTGCCGGGCTCGATCTCCGCTACGTCATGTCGCACCTGGCCTGCGCCGACGCGCCGGAGCACCCGCTGAACGCCGCCCAGGCGGCGCGCTTCGCCGCGGCTGCCGCGCGCATCGCGCCCGGCGTGCCGCGCAGCCTGGCCAATTCCTCCGGCATCTTTCTCGGTGCGGCCTTCGCGTCGGACCTCGCGCGGCCGGGCTGCGCGCTCTACGGCATCAATCCGACGCCGGGGCAGCCGAACCCGATGCGCCAGGCGGTCCGGCTGGAGGCGCCGATCCTGCAGATCCGCGAGATCCCCGCCGGCGCGACGGTCGGCTACGGCGCGTCCTGGACGGCCCCCCGCCCGTCGCGCATCGCCACCGTTGCCGCCGGCTACGCCGATGGCTACCTGCGCGCCTTCTCCGGCGGTGGCGGCTTCGCGCTGCTGGACGGCCAGGCCGTGCCGCTGGTAGGGCGGGTTTCCATGGACCTGACCACCTTCGACGTCACCGACGTGCCGGCCGCCCGCCCCAGGGGCATGGTGACCCTGATGGGCGATGCGCCGGGCCTGACCCCCGACGATCTCGCCGCGCGGGCGGGCACCATCGGCTACGAAGTCCTGACCGCGCTCGGCGCCCGCTACCGGCGGGAGTACCGGCCCGCGTGATCGGCACGCTGATCCTCGATCCGCTGGCCGCGCTCGGGCGCGGGACGCTGGCGGCCTGCCGCGTTGCCGGGGCGGTCGCGCTGTTCGCGCTGGAGGCCGTGGCCAACCTGCTGCGCCCACCCTTCCACTGGCGGCAATTCCTGCGCGCCTTCGTCGAGATCGCGTGGTTCTCGCTGCCCGTCGTCGCGCTGACCGCGGTGTTCACGGGCATGGTCCTGGCGCTGCAATCCTATACCGGCTTCGCCCGCTTCAACGCGCAATCCGCGGTTGCCAGCGTGGTGGTGCTGAGCCTTGCGCGCGAGCTCGGGCCCGTGCTCGCCGGGTTGATGGTGGCAGGCCGCATCGGCGCCAGCTTCGCCGCCGAGATCGGCACCATGCGCGTCACCGACCAGGTCGATGCGCTGACGACGCTGTCCACCGACCCGATGCGGTACCTGGTCACGCCGCGCATCCTGGCCGGCGTGCTGGCCATGCCGCTGCTGGTCCTGGTGGCCGACATCCTCGGCGTCATGGGCGGCTGGCTGATCGGCACCTGGAAGCTCGGCTTCGTCTCCGAGAGCTACCTGAAGGCGACCTTCGACTTCCTCGAGGCGGAGGACGTGATCTCCGGCCTGGTCAAGGCCTCGGTCTTCGGCTTCGTGGTGACGCTGATGGGCACCTGGTGCGGCTATACCTCGAAGGGCGGCGCGCAGGGCGTGGGCAGCGCGACGACCGCGGCGGTGGTGTCCTCCTCGATCCTCATCCTGGCGCTGGACTACGTGCTGACGGAGATGTTCTTCGCGCAATGAGCGGCGCGGGAACCCCCAAGGTCCGCCTCAGCGGCGTGCGCAAGGCCTTCGGCCCGAAGCGGGTGCTGGACGGCGTCGATCTCGAGGTCGAGGCCGGGCACTCCATGGTGATCCTGGGCGGCTCGGGCTCCGGCAAGTCGGTGACGGTGAAGTGCATCCTCGGCCTCATCGAACCCGATGAGGGTGTCATCGAGATCGACGGACAGGACGTGCTGCGCATGCCGCGGCGCGAGCGCGAGGCGCTGGCGGACCGGATCGGCATGCTGTTCCAGAACGGCGCGCTGTTCGACAGCCTGGCGGTCTGGGAGAACGTCTGCTTCAAGCTGCTGGCGCAGAAGCGCCTGACGCGGCGCGCCGCGCGCGACCATGCCGCCGAGGTCCTGGCGCAGGTGGGGCTGGCGTCCAGCGTCGGGGAGCTCTCGCCGGCCGAGCTCTCGGGTGGGATGCAGAAGCGCGTGGCGCTGGCCCGTGCCATCGCGGCGCGGCCCGACATCATCTTCTTCGACGAGCCGACCACGGGCCTCGACCCGATCATGGGGGCGGTGATCGACGGGCTGATCGTGGATTGCGTGAAGCGGCTCGGTGCGACCGCGGTCTCCATCACGCATGACATGGCGAGCGCGCGGCGCATCGGCGACCATGCCGCGATGATCCACCACGGGCGCATCGTCTGGAGCGGCGCGGCGTCGGCGCTGGGGCATACCGGCAATGCCATGGTGGATCAGTTCGCTCGCGGCGAGCGCGAGGGGCCGATCCAGATGGAGCTGCGGAGGTAGAGGAACCACGCGATCGACCGCGTGCGTTTCATCCCTCGGGGCAAGTCACGACATCGAGAGACTGGCCGGACGTCATCCAGTCACGTCATGCCCGATCGTCCACGACTCCATAGCGTGCGTCGCGGCGGCGGATCGCGCCGCATCCGGGCAGCGGTCAAACGCGCTGGCTGCCGCACATGAGGGGAGGCCGGGATGGCCAATTTCTCGGGTACGAACGGCAACGACACGATCACGCCGACCACCGTCTCGGCGGGCGTCTTCGTTTTTCCGTTCGGTGCCGTGCCGTCCGGCGTGGCGGACCTGCTGAATGGCAATGGCGGCAATGACGTGCTCGACGGCGGCGGCGGTGCCGATACGGTCAATGGCGGCGACGGCAACGACACCATCGACGTGCGCCTCGGCGGCGATCACGACGGCGGCGACGACAACGACACCTTCCTGGTCTTCTCCGCCGGGCCCGCCACCACGATCGCTGGCGGTCTCGGCACCGACACCTTCGACGCGCAGGGTTTGCAGAACATCACCGGCGCGACGCTCTCCGGCATCGAGAACCTCGCGCTCGACAGCAGCACCCTGACGCTGACAGCGGGCCAGCTCGCCGTATTCACCGACATCATCGCTGACAACGGCTCGGCGACCAGCAACATCGTGCTGTCGGCCGGCGGCGGCGCGACGACGGACGTCTCCGGCCTGCAGACGCTGAACGTCACGGGATCCGCGGACAACGACGCCCTGTTCTTCACCGCGACCGGGGTGAACCCCACCGACATCCTGATCAATGCCGGGAACGGGAACGACTCGCTCAATGGCGGCGGCGGCAATGATTCACTGAACGGCCAGGCGGGCAACGACACGCTCGACGGCAACCTCGGCGCCGATTCGCTGAACGGCGGCACGGGCGACGACGTGATCACCGTCACCAACGACGACAGCGCCTTCGGGGGCGACAACAACGACCTCTTCCTGGTGACGGAGAACCTTACGCTCTCCGGCATCATCGATGGCGGTGCCGGCACGGACACGCTGAACACCGGCGGCGCCGTCACCCTCGGCGCGGCGGTGACCATCACCGGTGTCGAGACCCTGGCGCTCGATTCCAGCCTGCTGACCATGACGACGGCGCAACTCGACGGCTTCACCACCATTGTCGCCGACCTGCTCTCGACCACCGGCAACCTGGCGCTCTCCGCGAGCGGCAGCGCCACCACCGCCGTGACCGGGCTGACGACGCTGAATGTCACCGGCTCCGGCGGCAACGACACGCTGTTCTTCACCGCGGCGGGTGGCTCGCCGACCAGCATCGTGGTGAATGCCGGCAACGGGAACGACAGCATCGACACCGGCAACGGCGACGACGTGCTGAACGGCGGCATCGGCAACGACACGCTGGACGGCAACACCGGGCTCGATGCACTGAGCGGCGGCGACGGCAACGACACGCTGATCGTGCGCAACGGCGACAATGCCTCGGGCGGCAACAATGACGACCTGTTCCAGGTCAACGGCAACCAGAACCTGCTCGCCACGCTGGATGGCGGCCTCGGCCTCGACACCTTCGAGGCCCAGGGCACCATCACCGTCAGCAGCCTCGTCACCATCGCCAACATCGAGAACCTGGCGCTCGACGGCGCGGCGCTGACGCTGACGGCGGCGCAGCTGGAGAGCTTCACCCGCATCGTGCCCGACGCCGCGGCGGCGACCGGCGTGCTCACCCTCTCGGTCGGCGGTACGGCGACCACGGAAGTCACCGGTCTCGCGTCCCTGACCGTGAACGGCGCCGGCGGCAACGACGTGCTGGTCTTCACCCAGCCCGGCGTCGCGCCGACCGCCATCACGGTGAACGCCGACAACGGCGACGACACCATCACCACCGGCAACGGCGCCGATGCGCTGAACGGCGGTGCCGGCGTCGACGAGCTCATCGGCGGCGCGGGCAACGACACGCTGAACGGCGGCAGCGCGCTGGACACGCTGAACGGCGGCGACGGCGACGACCTGCTGATCGGCGAGGCCGGCGCCGACCGCCTCAAGGGCGGGGACGGCGATGACCTGTTCCGCTTCAACCTGCCGGGCGATGGCCAGGACCGCATCAGCGACTTCGCCGCCGGGGGCGACCTGCTGCAGATCGATGCAAGCGGCTTCCTCGGCGGCCTGGCCGGCGGCGTGCCGCTGGCGGCCGGGCAGCTCGTGGTGCAGGCCTCGAATGCCGCCACCGCGCCGGCGGGCACCGGGCAGTTCATCTTCAACACTGCGAAGTCGCTGCTGCTCTGGGACGTGGACGGCACCGGCGCGGCGGCGGCGGTGAAGATCGCCAAGCTCAGCGGGGTCGCCACGCTGGCCACCTCCGACTTCGACATCATCGCCTGACCGCCCGGCGGGCGCCTGCCATCCTGGCGGGCGCCCACCAGCGCATCTGCCGACGCGCGCTTTTCCTCGCATCCTTCCCGCGAACCGGCGAAGCTTCCCCTGCGCCCCGAGTGGCGCTTCACAGGAGGAACCGCCGATGCAGAATCTCATCACCCGCCGCGGCACGCTTGCCCTCGGCGCCGCGGCGGCCGCCGCGCCCTGGGCCGGCTCTGCCTTTGGCCAAGCCGCCGGTGCCATCCCGCGCGCCGACGTGACGGCACCGCCCCTGCCGCTCGAGGCGGGCGCGACGCTCCGGATCATTCGCCCCGCCCGCTTCGTCGAGCCGGACGAGGTGATCTTCCGCCAGAACGCGCAGCGCTTCACCGAGCGCACCGGCGTTCCCGTCCGCGTCGACTTCGTCGGCTGGGAGGATATCCGCCCGCAGACCGCCGTCGTCGCGAACACCGGCACCGGGCCGGACATCGTCATCGGCTGGTCGGACGACCCGCACATCTACGCCGACAAGGTCATCGAGGTCTCCGACATCGCCGAATACCTGGGCGCGCGCTACGGCGGCTGGACCTTCCTCGGCGAGAAATACGGCAGGAAGCACAACAGCCGCACCTGGCTCGGCATCCCCTTCGGCGGCGGGATCGGGCCGGTGACCTATCGGATCTCCGCGGTGCGGGACGCCGGCTTCACCACGATCCCGGAGGACCATGGCGGCTTCCTGCGGCTCTGCCAGGCGCTGAAGCGCAACAACAAGCCGGTCGGCTTCGCGCTGGGCAACGCGGTGGGCGACGGCAATGCCTTCGCGCAGTGGCTGCTGTGGTCGCACGGCGCGAAGCTGGTCGATGACGACGGCAAGGTGATGATCAACAGCCGCGAGACGATCGATGCGCTGGCCTACCTGAAGGAACTGTACCAGACCTTCACGCCTGGTACGCTTGCCTGGCTCGATCCGTCGAACAACCGGGCCTTTTCGTCGCAGGAGATCTTCCTGACCTCGAACGGCGTCTCGCTGTACTTCACCCTGAAGAGCGACGCTGCGACGCGCGCCATCGCCGAGGACACCGACCACGCGCCGATGCCGAAGGGCCGCGCGACCGCCTCGCCGCACACCTCCACCGTGCTCAACGCCATGCTGTTCCGCCACACCCGCTTCCCGAACGCGGCGAAGGCCTTCCTCACCTTCATGATGGAGGCGGAGCAGTACGACCCGTGGCTGACCGGCTGCATCGGCTACTGGGGCCAGTCGCTGAACGCCTACCGGCAGAGCGCGGTGTGGGACAGCGACCCGAAGATCAAGGTTTTCGCAGATGCCATGAATACGCGGTTCTGGAGCGGCTATAGCGGCCCCATCAGCCAGGCCTCAGGCGCCGTCGCGGCGGACTACGTGCTGGTGCAGATGTGCGCCGCGGTCGCCGCCGGTCAGCAGACGCCGCAGGACGCGGCGCGCGAGGCCGAGCGGCGCGCCCGCCGCGCCTACCGGAACTGACAGCCATCGGGGCGCTGCCGCCGGTTTTGGTGGCGGCGGCAGCGCCCGTTGGCGCACACTCCCGCGGCCCGCGCAGGGCGTTGCCTTGCCGGGCAGAACCGGGAGGAACAGAACATGTACGATTTCACGCGCCGCGCGACGCTCGGCCTCGGCGCCGCCGCGGCCCTCGCGGCCCGCGCCGCGGCGCAGCCCCATGGGGTTGCCATTCCCCGCGCCGACATCCCGCAGCCCAACCTGCCGATCGAGCCCGGCGCGACGCTCCGCGTCATCCGCCCCGCGCGCTTCATCGAGCCCGACGAGGTGATCTTCCGGCAGAACGCCGCGCGGTTCACCGAGCGCTACGGCGTCCCGGTCCGCGTGGACATGGTGGGCTGGGAGGACATCCGCGCGCAGACCGCCGTCACCGCGAACACCGGCACCGGCCCCGAGATCGTCATCGGCTGGGCCGACGACCCGCAGGTCTATGCCGACAAGCTGCACGACCTGACCGATGTCGCCGACTACCTCGGCCGGCGCTACGGTGGCTGGAACTTTCTGCCGCTGAAATACGGCATCCGGTACGGCACGGACCGCTGGATCGGCATCCCCTTCGGCGGCGGCACGGGCCCGATCTGCTACCGCGCCTCCACCGTGCGCGAGGCCGGGTTCAACGGCATCCCGGACGACCTCCAGCAGTTCCTCAACCTCTGCAAGGCGATGCACCGGATGGGCAAGCCGGCGGGCTTCGCGCTCGGCAACGCGGTCGGCGACGGCAACGGCTTCGCCAATTGGATGCTGTGGTCGCACAACGCATCGATCACCGACGAGGAGGGGAAGGTCAGCATCAACAGCCGCGAGACGATCGAAGCGCTTGAATACGTGCGCGAACTCTACCCGTACATGGTCCCGGGCACCCTCTCCTGGCTCGATGTGGCGAACAACCGCGCCTATGCCGCGCAGGAGATCCACATGACGGCGAATGGCGTGTCGCTCTATTTCGCGCTGAAGAACGACCCGCGCACCCGGCCCATCGCCGACGACACGGAACACACGCCGCTGCCGAAGGGGCGCTCGTCCGACGTGCCGCAGGCTTCCGCCGGCCTCAACGCCATGGTGTTCCGCCATGTCCGCAACGTCAACGCGGCCAAGCAGTTCATCATCTTCATGATGGAGGCGGAGCAGTACGATCCCTGGCTGACGGGCTGCATCGGCTACTGGTCGCAGCCGCTGGCGGCCTACCGGGAGAGCGCGGTGTGGTCTTCCGATCCCAAGATCGCCTTGTTCAGGGACGCCATGAACCTGAAGCGATGGATCGGCTACAAGGGCCCGGTCAGCCATGCCGCGGGCGCGGTGAATGCGGACTACGTGCTGGTGCAGATGTTCGCCGCCGTCGCCGCCGGCCAGTCGAGCCCGCGGGACGCCGCGCGGGATGCCGAGCGCCGGGCGCGGCGGCATTACCGGTCGTGAGGACGACCCCGGCTTGACCACCGGCGCCGGTCGGGCGCACCAATTCCTCCTGCCGCCCCGGCGCGCGCGGCGGCAGGAGGAGACGCCCATGGGCCTGCACCTGACCCCGCTGCATCCGCTCTTCGCCGCGGAGGTGAAGGGTCTTGACCTGCGCAGCACGCCGGATGCCGCGACCTGCGCCGAGATCGACCGCGCCATGGACCGCTACGCCGTGCTGGTGTTCCGCGACCAGGAGCTGGACGACGACCAGCAGATGGCCTTCGGCGAGGCGCTCGGCCCGCTGGAGGAGGATCGCGCCGTGGTGGACCGCGACAAGCACCGCCTGAAGCATGCGCGCATGAACGACATCTCCAACCTCGATGTCGATGGCAGCCTGCTGGCGGCGGACGACCGGCGGCGCATGTTCAACCTCGGCAACCAGCTCTGGCATTCCGACAGCAGCTTCAAGGCGACGCCGGCGAAGTATTCCATGCTGCATGGCCGGGTGGTGCCGCCGAACGGCGCCGATACCGAGTTCGCCGACATGCGCGCCGCCTGGGACGCGCTGCCCGCGGCACAGCAGGCGGAGCTGATGGATCTCGTCACCCGCCATTCGCTGGTCTACTCGCGCGCGCTGCTCGGCTTCGACGCCTATACCGAGGAGGAGAAGCAGCGCTTCGCCCCGGTGCGCCAGCGCCTGGTGCGCTGGCATCCGGGGCAGCGGCGGCATTCCATCTACCTTTCCTCCCATATCGGCGAGATCGAGGGCATGCCGCGGCCGGAAGCGATGATGCTGATCCGCAACCTGACGGAGTTCGCCACGCAGCGGCAGTTCGTCTATGCGCACCAGTGGCGGCAATGGGACCTGGTGATGTGGGACAACCGCACCACCATGCATCGCGCCCGGCCCTTCGAGGACAAGGCCTACAAGCGCGACATGCGCCGCGTGACGCTGAAGGACGCGGCATCGACGCTGGAACAGGCGCCGCCGCCGCCGGTGCTGGCAGCCTGAGCCCGGGGATGGGGCGGCAACCGTCCCCTCCCCGCGAGCACGGCTATTCGGCCGCCGGCCTCGCATAGATCTCACCGCCCTGCGCCCGGAACGCCGCGGATCGTTCCGCCATGCCGGCCTCGGCGGCCAGCGCGGCGTCGCGGATTTCCTGCGTTATCTTCATCGAGCAGAATTTCGGCCCGCACATCGAACAGAAGTGCGCCACCTTGGCGCCTTCGGCCGGCAGGGTCTGGTCGTGGAACCGTTCGGCGGTCTCCGGATCGAGCGAAAGGTTGAACTGGTCGCGCCAGCGGAATTCAAAGCGCGCCTTCGACAGGGCGTCATCGCGCACGCGTGCCGCCGGGTGCCCCTTCGCCAGATCCGCCGCGTGCGCCGCGATGCGGTAGGTGATCACGCCCACCTTCACGTCGTCGCGGTCCGGCAGGCCGAGATGCTCCTTCGGCGTGACGTAGCAGAGCATCGCCGTGCCGAACCAGCCGATCATGGCGGCACCGATGCCCGAGGTGATGTGGTCGTAGCCCGGCGCGATATCGGTGGTGAGCGGTCCCAGCGTGTAGAACGGCGCCTCGCCGCAGACGGCAAGCTGCCTGTCCATGTTCTCCTTGATGCGGTGCATGGGCACGTGGCCGGGCCCCTCGATCATCACCTGCACGTCGTGCTTCCAGGCGATCTGCGTCAGCTCGCCCAACGTCTCCAGCTCGGCGAATTGCGCGGCGTCGTTGGCGTCGGCGATGGAGCCCGGGCGCAGCCCGTCGCCGAGCGAGAATGCGACGTCGTAGGCCCGCATGATCTCGCAGATCTCGGTGAAATGCGTGTGGAGGAAGTTCTCGCGGTGATGGGCCAGGCACCACTTCGCCAGGATCGATCCGCCGCGGCTGACAATGCCGGTGACCCGCTTCGCGGTCAGCGGGATGAAGGCCAGGCGCACCCCGGCGTGGATGGTGAAATAGTCCACGCCCTGCTCGGCCTGCTCGATCAGCGTGTCGCGGAAGACCTCCCAGGAGAGATCCTCCGCGCGGCCGCCGACCTTCTCCAGCGCCTGGTAGATCGGCACGGTGCCGATGGGCACGGGACTGTTGCGCAGGATCCATTCGCGCGTAGCGTGAATGTTGCGCCCGGTCGAGAGGTCCATCACCGTATCGGCACCCCAGCGGATCGCCCAGACCATCTTCTCCACCTCCTCCTCCACGGACGAGGCGACGGCGGAGTTGCCGATATTCGCGTTGATCTTCACCAGGAAGTTCCGGCCGATGGCCATCGGCTCGGTCTCCGGGTGGTTGATGTTGGCTGGGATGATCGCGCGCCCACGGGCCACCTCGTCGCGGACGAATTCGGGGGTGACGTGGTCGGGGATGGCGGCGCCGAAGGACTTGCCGTCGCGAGCGGCGGCGGCGAGCGCGCGCTCGCGCCCGAGATTCTCCCGGACCGCCACGTACTCCATCTCCGGCGTGATCATGCCGCGCCGCGCATAGCCCATCTGCGTCACCGCGGCGGCCCCCCTGGCGCGCAGTGGCCGGCGGCCAGCGCGATCGAAGAGTGCGACGCGGTGCCGCTCACCGGGGCGCAGCCCGTCATCCTCGGGCCGCCCGGCGCGGCCTTCGTAGGCGTCGACATCGCCGCGCGCGATGATCCAGGGGCCGCGCAGCGCGCCGAGGCCTTGGCGAATGTCGATGCGGCAGGCGGGATCGGTGTAGGGGCCGGAGGTGTCGTAGACGCGGAGCGCGGGCTCTCCGCCGGCGAGGTCGATCTCGCGCATGGCGACCGCCATGCCTGGGTGCCGAAGGCCCGCGACATGGACCTTGCGAGAAGCGGGCAGGGGCCCGGTGGTCACCGCGAGCGGTGCGGCGGGAATGGTGTCTGGCACGCGTGAATCTCCTCTCCGGTTGGCGGAGATCCGGCGGCGATCTGCGTCGGGGAATTCGGATGGGCCGCGCGTGGCGGCCCGCCTGTTCCAATCCCTACGCCGGTACGACCCGGATCAGGTTCGGAGGGTTCGCCGCCTGGCGCGACATCTCAGCCCCTCGACCGGGGCTCCCCTGGGAACGTGCCGAGTGTGTCGCCCGCGGTGCCGATCTGTCAACGCGGGCGTGCCGTCGCCTATTGTCCCTTCGGCGGCGGCACGTCCCGCTCGGTCAGCATCAGGCGCGGCACGCGGATGCCGCGCTGGAGGTGCGCCGCCAGGATCTCGTCCACGTCGGCCGGGGTCTCGGGGCGGTACCAGACGCCCTCGGGGTAGATCACCATGGTCGGGCCGAACTCGCAGCGGTCCAGGCAGCCCGCCTGGTTCACCCGCACGTCCCGCAGGCCGAGCTCCTTGGCACGCACCTTCATGTAGTCGCGCAGCCGCTCGCTGCCGCGGGCGGCGCAGGAGCCGCGCGGGTGCCCCTCCTGCCGGCGGTTGCAGCAGACGAAGACATGCGCGCGGTAGTAGGGCGGCGGGTCGGCCAGCGCGGGAGCGGCGTCGGGCAGGGGCGCGTCGGTCACGGCATCGGTCTCCGTCCAGATCTCGGGGCGACCGCATGCGCCGCCTCCGCCACCATCTAGCCGCGCCGGAAGCGGGCTTCCAGGGACGCTCACGGTGCCGCGCGCAGCGGTGCTTGACGCCGCGCCGCGCCGGGTGTGCCATCCCCCCGCCCCCAATGCCGCACGCCAGCTTCCATACCCCGCTCGGCCCCATGACCGTCTTCGAACGGGACGGTGCGGTCGTTGCGCTGGAATGGGGCGAGGCGCCGCCCGATGGCGCCGCGACGCCGCTGCTGCGGCGCGCCGTCGGTCAGCTGCAGGACTACTTCGATGGCACGCGCGATGCATTCGACCTGCCGCTGGCGCCGCAGGGCACGCCGTTCCAGCGCCGTGTCTGGGACGCGCTGTGCCGCATCCCGCCGGGCGAGACCCGCAGCTATGCCGAGATCGGCCGGGAGATCGGCTGCCGCGCGGCGCGCGCCATCGGCCAGGCCAATGGCCGCAACCCCATCCCGATCCTGATCCCGTGCCACCGCGTCGTCGCTGCGGACGGCTCGCTCGGCGGCTATTCCGGCGGCGAGGGACCGGCTACCAAGCGCTACCTGCTGCAACTGGAACGCCGCGCCACTGCCGCGCCGCGTGGAGGAAGCCTCCCATGAACCACGCCATCCGCGTCCATGAGCCTGGCGGGCCCGAGAAGCTGCTGTGGGAGGACGTGCCGCTGCCGCAGCCGAAGCCCGGCGAGGCGCTGGTGCGTCACCATGCGGTGGGGCTGAACTATATCGATGTCTACTTCCGCACCGGGCTCTACAAGGCGCCATCCCTGCCGGTGACCATCGGCATGGAGGGCGCGGGCGTGGTGGAGGCGGTGGGTGATGGCGTCACCTCGGTGAAGCCTGGGGATCGCGTGGCTTACGCCGGTGCCCTCGGCGCCTATTCGGAGGCGCGCTGCGTCCCGGCGGAGCGGCTGGTGACGTTGCCGGACGGCATCGGCTTCGACCAGGGCGCGGCGATGATGCTGCAGGGGATGACGGCGCAATTCCTGGTGCGGCGCACGTACCAGGTGAAGGCCGGCGACACCATCCTGGTACACGCCGCGGCCGGCGGCGTCGGGCTGATCGTGGTGCAGTGGGCGAAGCACCTCGGCGCCACCGTCATCGGCGTCGTCTCCACGCCGGAGAAGGCGGCGCTGATCAGGGAACACGGTGCCGACCACGCGCTGCTGACCACGGAGGACATCCCGGCACGGGTGAAGGAGATCACGAAGGGCGCGATGGTGCCGGTGGTCTATGACAGCGTCGGCCGCGACACCTTCATCGCCTCGCTCGACTGCCTGGCACCCTTCGGGCTGATGGTGAGCTTCGGCAACGCCTCCGGCCCGGTCACCACGGATCTCGGCATCCTGGCCGCAAAGGGCTCGCTCTATGTCACACGTCCGACACTCAACACCTACACCGCCAAGCGCGACGACCTGATGGCGACGGCGAAGGAGCTGTTCGAGGTGGTGCAGTCCGGCGCGGTGAAGATCCGGGTGAACCAGACCTATGCGCTGAAGGACGCGGCGCAGGCCCACATCGCGCTCGAGGCGCGCAAGACCACCGGCAGCACCGTGCTGATACCGTAGGGGGCGGCGCGACAGGTCGATCGACCGCTTGACCCTTCGGCGCCCCGGGTCTCCAATCCCCACCGGAACGGCGACAGGCCGGACGGAGGGAGTGGGCGGATGCACGACACGGTCATACGCGGCGGCACCATCGTCGATGGCACCGGCGCACCAGGCTACACGGGCGACGTGGCGCTGGAGGGCGACAGGATCGTCCAGGTCGGCGGCAAGGCCGGGCCGGCCAGGCGCGAGATTGGGGCCGAGGGTCACCTGGTCACGCCGGGCTGGGTCGACGCCCATACGCATTACGACGGCCAGGCCACCTGGGACCCGGTGCTCGCGCCGTCCTCCTGGCACGGCGTGACCACCATCCTGTTCGGCAATTGCGGCGTCGGCTTCGCGCCGGTGCGCCGCCAGGACCACGACCAGCTCATCGGCCTCATGGAATCCATCGAGGAGATCCCGGGCATCGCGCTGGCCGAGGGGCTGAAGTGGAATTGGGAAAGCTTCCCGGACTACCTCGACGCGCTGGAGGGCATGCGGCGCACCATCGACATCGGCGCGCAGATCCCGCACCACCCGATGCGCGTCTACGTCATGGGCGAGCGCGCCATCAACCTGGAGCGCGCCACGGCGGACGACATCGCCGAGATGCACCGCCTGACGCTCGAGGGGCTGAAAGCCGGCGCCTTCGGCTTCACCACCAGCCGCACCAACAGCCACAAGACGCCGACCGGCGGCATGGTCCCCAGCCGCTATTCCGAGATCGACGAGCTGATGGGCATCGGCCGCGCGCTGGGCAAGGCCGGCTTCGGCGCCTTCGGCATGAACAGCGACTTCGACATCGAGGAAAGCGAGCTGGAGTGGATGACCCGGCTCGGCAAGGAAACCGGGCGCCCGGTCTGGTTCCTGCTGACCGACCGCCCGACCGATGACGGGCGCTGGCGACGGCTGATGGATGGCGTGCGCAACGCCCGCAAGCAGGGCGCCTACGTGACCGCGCAGGTGCCCGGACGGCCGGTCGGCGTGCTGCTCGGCGCCGACACGGCGCTGAATCCCTTCACCATCCGCCCCAGCTACCAGGCGCTGCTGGCGCTGCCGGTCGCCGAGCGCATGGCCCGGCTACGCGACCCGGCGGTCCGCAGGGAGATCCTGGCGGATGCGCCGTCCGAGGACCTGCTGAACCGGCTCTCGCAATTCCGCCAGCACATCGTCCGCCGCTGGCACCGCATGTTCAAGCTCGGCGATCCGCCGAACTACGAGCCGTCGGCGAGCGAGAGCATCGCCGCCATTGCCGAGCGCGAAGGCCGCACGCCGGACGAGGTGGCCTACGACTACATCACCGCCGACCCGGCGAACCTGATCTTCTTCCCGGTCACCGGCTACAACGTGGACAACCTGGAGGTCGTGCGGTCCATGCTGACCGACGACGCCACCATGCTCGGCCTGAGCGACGGCGGGGCGCATTGCTCCTCCATCCTCGATGCCGGCATGCCGACCTGGATGCTGACGCACTGGGTGCGGGACCGCTCGCGCGGCGACCGGCTGCCGCTGGAATTCGTCGTGAAGCGCCAGACCAGCGAGCCGGCGGCGTTCTTCGGGCTGCACGACCGCGGCGTGCTGGCGCCGGGCAAGAAGGCGGACGTGAACGTCATCGACTTCAAGGGGCTGAGCGTGCAGAAGCCGGAGGTGGTGTACGATCTGCCCGCCGGGGGGCGGCGCCTGGTGCAGAAGGTCGATGGCTACAAGGCGACCTTCGTGTCGGGCGTGCCGGTCTTCGAGAACGGCGCGCATACCGGGGCGCTGCCGGGCAGGCTCGTGCGGGCGGGGCGGTAGCGCGGACCGAGGGGAGGGAGTTCGCCTCCCTCCCCGGCGCTACCAGCAGGTCAGCAGCCTGTAGGCATCCCCATTCCTGGCAACGCGCCCCGCGCTCACCCCCGCGAAATGCGTGCCGATCACCAGCACCTCCGTCCCTGCCAGCTCCCCGAGGATGCGCCGCCGCGTCGCCGCCGCTGCCGCGGGGTCGCTGTCGGCCGTCGTGCTCCAGTGCGGCCGGGCGAACTGGCAGGGATGGTGCGCCATGTCGCCGGTGATGAAGGCCTCCTGCCCCTCGGAGGCGATGCGGACGCTGACATGGCCGGGCGTATGGCCGAAGCTCGGCGCCAGCCGCACCTCCTCGCAGAGCTGGTGGTCGTGCTCCACCAGCTCGTGCAGGCCGGCTGCCACGATGGGCTGCACGGAATCGTCGAAGACCGCGCGCTGCGCACCGTCCGCCGCGCGTGACCAGTGCTCGAATTCCTGCCGGCCGAAGAGATAGCGCGCCCGCGGGAAGGTCGGCACCCAGCTTCCGTCGCGCAGCATGGTGTTCCACCCGACATGGTCGGTGTGCAGGTGGGTGCAGAGCACCGTGTCGATGCTCTCCGCCGGGTAGCCGGCGGCGGCGATGTCGGCGAGGAACGTGCCCTGCCGCCTGTTCCAGTGCGGGATCTTCCGGCCCTGCTTGTCGTTGCCGAGGCAGGTGTCGACCATGATGCGCCGTCCTCTCGGCGTCTCGATGATGAGCGCGTGGATGGAGAGGACCAGCTTCCCCTCGGCCGTCGCGAAATGCGGCACCAGCCAGTCGATCTCGCGCACTGCCTCGGGCGTCGCCTGCGGCAGCAGGAAGCGGCTGCCGCCTGCCATCTCCAGCTCCACGACCTTGGTGACGCGCACCTTGCCGATGGTCCACCGCATCGCGGCTATGTCCGCAGGACGGGCGCGACGGCCTCGCGCAGCTTGCCGCCGCGTTCGGCGATCTCGCGCAGCAGCGGCGCCGGCGCCCAGCGCTCGCCATAGCGCTGGTGCCAGGCGGCGACCTGGTTGTACACCTCGCGCGCGCCGATCGTGTCGGCCCAGTACATCAGCCCGCCGCGGTAGCGCGGGAAGCCGAAGCCGTTCAGCCACATCACGTCCATATCGGAGGCGCGCAGCGCCTTGCCTTCCTCGATGATGCGGCAGGCCTCGTTCACCGAGGCGAACAGCAGCCGGTGCAGGATCTCCTCCTCCGTGAAGGGACGCTGCGCGATGCCGTTCTCCCGCGCCACCTCGGCGATGATGCGTGCGACCTCGGGGTCCACATGCGGGGTGCGGTCGCCGCGCTCGTAGCGGTACCAGCCGGCGCCGGTCTTCTGGCCCTTGCGGCCCATCTCCACCAGGCGGTCCGGGATCGGCAGCATGCGGTAGTCCGGGTCCTCCGCCTTGCGGCGCCGCCGTGTCGAGTAGCTGACGTCGAGGCCCGACAGGTCGTTCACCGCGAAGGGTCCCATCGGGTAGCCGAAATCCACCATCACCTTGTCGATCTGGTGCGGCAGCGCGCCCTCCTCCACCATCAGGTTCTGTTCCATGGTGAAGCCGATGCGGCTGCGGTTGGCGGCGAAGCCGTCGCAATTCCCCGCATAGGCGCTGATCTTGCCGATCGAGCGACCCAGCTTCATCGCCGCGGCCAGGGTGGCCGGCGCGGTGCGCGGCCCCTCCACCGCCTCGAACAGCTTCATCACGTTGGCCGGGGCGAAGTAGTGCGTGCCGGCCACCGCCTCCGGCCGCTTCGTGGCGCCGGCGATCCGGTCGATGTCGATCGCCGAGGTGTTGGTGAACAGCAGCGCGCCCGGCTTCATGTGCGCGTCGAGCTCGGCGAAGACCGCCTGCTTCACCGGGATCTGTTCGAACACCGCCTCGATCACGGCATCGCAGTCGGCGATGTCGGCATAGCCGGCCACGGGTTCGATGCGCGGCAGGCGGGCATCCATCTCCGCCTGGGTCAGGCTGCCGCGCTTCACGCTCACGGCGTAGTTGTCGCGGATGCGCTGCATGCCGCGCTCGAGCCCCTCCGCGTTCGCGTCCATCAGCTTCACCGGGTAGCCGGCATCGGCGAAGCTCATGGCGATGCCGCCGCCCATGGTGCCGGCGCCGACCACGGCGATGGTCCTGATCTCGGGGATCTCGAGATCCTTCGGCAGGTGCGGCAGCTTCGCCACCTCGCGCTCGGCGAAGAAGGCGTAGCGCAGCGCCTTCGCCTCCTCGGCATTCTCCAGCTCGTTGAACAGCCGCCGCTCCTCGGCGATGCCCTCGGCGAAGGCCAGGCGGGTGGCGGCCTCGACGGCGGCGATGCAGTGGTAGGGTGCCTTCTGGTTGCGGGCCTTGCGTGCGATCGATTTGCGCATCTCCTCGAACAGCGCAGGCGTCGCCTCGGCCAGCCGCTCGGTCATGGCGCTGACGCGGCGCAGCGGCCGCCTGTCGGCGATCCCCTGGGCGAAGGCGATCGCCTCCGCGCGCAGGTCGCGGCCGGGGATGATCTCGTCGATGATGCCGAGCGACTTGGCCTCCTCCGCCGGCACGTGGCGGCCGGAGACGATCATCTCCAGCGCCGCCTTCGGCCCGATCAGCCGCGGCAGGCGCTGCGTGCCGCCGCCGCCGGGCAGGATCCCGATCAGCACCTCCGGCAGCCCGACCTTCGCGGAGGGCACGGCGATGCGCCAGGTGCAGGCCATCGCGTTCTCCAGGCCGCCGCCGAGCGCATAGCCGTGGATCGCCGCGACGACCGGCTTCGTGCTCTCGTCCAGCGCCTCGTAGCTGCGCTTCGGCGAGGGCGGGCGCGGCGTGCCGAAGCGGCGGATGTCGGCGCCGGCGATGAAGCTGCGGCCGGCGCCCATCAGCACCATGGCGCGCACCGTCGGATCGGCCTCGCCCTTTGCCACGGCGGCGCAGATACCGTCCGACACGCCGGGACCCAGCGCGTTCACCGGCGGGTAGTCCACCGTGATCACGCCGATGCCGTCCACCACCTCGAACCGCACGACCTCTGGCTCGCTCATCGTCGTCTCTCCCGAATGCCGATCGCGCCGCCAGGGCCGGACCGGTTCCCGCTGATCACCGGCTGCCCGAGGACGCCGCTCCGGTCGAAGGGCAGGTCCGGTGCGATGCCCCGCGCGGCGGCCAGTATCGGCGCTACACGCGGCATGGCCTCGCGCGAACCAGGGCCCACCCCGGCTTCCTCTGCTCCACCGCGGGCAAAAGGCTAGACGCATCGCCGGCCGCTGGCGACCCCCACCCCCGCTGGTCAGCCTCCGTCAAGCATTGGCGCCTACAACCGACGTGCTGCGCGCGGCGCTCGCGGCATCGAGGACGGCGCGACGTCCAACCGGAGCAGCGACAGAGCGGTCATGGCGACCATCATCGGCGCGGCACAGGACGATTTCCTCGCGGGGGGGCTGGAGGACGACCTGATCCTCGGCCTGGGCGGCGCGGATACGCTGTCCGGCGATGCCGGCGACGATACGTTGGACGCCGGCACCGGTGCCGACAGCCTGGTGGGCGGCGCCGGCGCCGACCGTGGCGTGGTGGACCGCAGCGCAGCCACGGCGGACCTGTTGGCCTTCGTCCTCGGCCCCGGCTTCACCACCACGATCGACGGCGCGCTTCTCGCCGGCATCGAGCATGTCACCCTTTCCACCGGCGCAGGCGCGGACCGCCTGGTCGGTGGCGCGGGGGAGGACTCGTTCAGCGCCGGGGACGGCGCCGACGCGCTGGCCGGCGGGGCGGGCGCGGACACGCTGCTGGGGGAGGGTGGCGCGGACACGCTCCTCGGGGGGGCCGGCGCCGACCTGCTGGAGGGCGGCGCCGGCGCGGACCGCTTCGCGCTGCAGGACGCAACCGGGGCGGCCGCGGACTCCACGCTGCTGGCCATGGACACCATCCGCGGCTTCGGAGCGGCGGCGGGGGATCTGCTGTGGCTGCGTGGCCAATCGGTCGCCGGCGCGGTGCTCGCGCTGGACGGGCCGGGCCGGTTCGGCATTGCCGGTCAGCCGACCCTGCCCGTCGGCTTCGGCGGCAGCCTGGCGCCGGCCACCGCACCGGTGGCCGGCATGGCACTGCCCGACCCGAGCGCCGGTGCCGCCTATCGGGTCTTCTGGCTACCCTCGTCGATGCCGGGGGAGGATGCCGGCTGGGTCATCCTCGATCTCGACCGGAACGCGATCCTCGGCGCGGACGACCTCGTCACGCGCATCGAGTTCGCGGCGCCGGGCGGCATGATCGGCGCCACGGACTTCGCCGCCGGCAGCTTCGCCCTGCTCGGCGGCACCGGCCCCGACAGCATCGCCGGCACCACCGGCCTCGACACCATCCATGGCTTCGGCGGCGCCGACCTGATCCAGGGCGGCGACGGCAGCGACAGCCTGCTCGGCGGCGACGGTGACGACACGCTCTTGGGCGAGGAGGGCCTCGATACGCTGCGCGGCGGTGCCGGCGCGGACAGCCTGTCGGGCAGCGCCGGCGCCGACGTGCTGGAGGGCGGGACGGGGGAGGATCGTCTCGATGGCGGTGCGGGCGCGGACCTGCTGCTGGGCGGCGCGGGCGCCGACCTGCTGCTGGGCGGCGACGACGCGGACACCATCGAGGCGGCGGGCCGCAGCGATACCCCGGCGCTGCTGGCGCCGGAGGGCGGCGACACGCTGTTCGGCGGCGCGGGCGCCGACCTCTTCGTGCTGCAGGGCGGCGGCGACGCCGCCTGGTCGGGACTCGGCGCAATCGCCCTCGTCGTCGACTTCGGCCGCGCCGAAGGCGACCGGCTGCGCTTCGGTGAGGCCGGAACGGGATTCAACGCCGGCACGCTGACCGGCGCCGACGGCTTCGCCAGGCCGCTGGTCTGGAGCGGCAGCCCAGGCTTCGCGCAAACGGCGCTGAGCGCCGGGCTCCGCCTGCCGGCGCAGCCGCTGCCGGGCCTCGATGCCGTCCAGGTCTTCTGGATCCCCGCCGTCTCGCTGGCCGATGCCCCGGCTGGCGGCTGGCTGGTGCTCGATCTGGACCAGGATGGCCTGCTGGGTATGGCGGATGCGGTCGTTCGCGTCGGCGCGGAGGATGCGCCGGTGACGATCGGCGTCGCGGACGCGCTGGCCGGCAGCTTCATGCAGTTCGGCGCCGCGACCGCGCCCCTCGGCAGCGCCGCGGCGGATCGGCTGCGCGGCGGCAGCGCCTCCGAGACCTTCCTTGGCACCGCCGGGCGCGACACCATCGATGGCGGCGCCGGCGCGCCGAACGCCGTCAGCTATGACGGGCAGGCGGGGCCGATTGCCTTCGGCGCCAGCGCCGCCGCCAGCGGCTTCGGCTGGGTGACCAAGGCGGATGGCGCGGTTGACCTGCTGCGCGCCATCCACGGCGTGACCGGCACCGCGCAAGACGACACGCTGGATGCCGGCACGGCGCCGGCGCAGGCCTTCTACGTGCTGTCGCTGGACGGCCGCGCCGGCGCCGACCTGATCCTCGGCAACGGCGCGCGCAGCGTCCAGGCAAGCTACGCGGCCAGCCCGGCGGCCGTGCGGGTCGACCTGGCCGCCGGCACCGCCGAGGATGGATGGGGCGCGACCGACACGCTGGTCGGCATCCGTCGCGTCGCGGTGACATCCGCCTTCGACGATACCGTCATCGGCTCCATTGCGAACGAGGTGTTCCTCTCCGGCGCCGGCGGCTCGAAACGCTTCGAGGGTGCCGGCGGCACCGACGAGTACCGCTACGTCGGTACCGGCGCCGTCGCCATCGTCCTGGCCGAGGAGATCGTCGGCCTGTTCCGCCTGCCGCCACGGGCGGACAAGCCCGGCGGGGGCCGCGACACGCTGCTCGGGATTTCGGTCGCGGTGGGCGGCACCGGCGGCGACCTGCTGCGCGGTGGCGCGGCGGCGGAGCGGCTTGCGGGCGGTCCGGGCGACGACACGCTGGATGGCGGGGACGGGCTGGACACGGTCTTCTACGACGTGCTCTCCGCCGCCGCCGGCCTGGCGCAGCGCGGCGTGGTGCTGGACCTGTCGGCGGGCACGGCGACCGATCCCTGGGGTGGCACCGACACGCTGGCCGACATCGAGAACGCCTGGGGCAGCACGCTCGCGGACGACATGACCGGGCGCGCGATCGCGGGCGTGACGACCTATCTCCGCGGCCTCGCCGGCGACGACACGCTGCGCGCGCCTGCCGGCGCCACGCGGGTGGCGGCGGACTACCTCGGCGATCCGGCCGGCATCGAGGCCGATCTCGGCGCCGCTTCCGTGCTGGATGGCTGGGGCGGGCAGGACGCGCTGGTGGACATCGCCGCGCTGCGCGGCTCCGACTTCGCCGACGTCGTCCTGGCCGGGACGGCATCCGCCTGGCTGGACGGCGCGCCAGGGGACGACACCCTGGAGGGCGGCGCCGCGGCCGACACGCTCGTGGGCGGCGAGGGCCTGGACAGCCTGGCCGGCGGCGGCGCGGCCGACCTGCTGCAGGGCGGCGACGGAGACGACACCCTGGACGGCGGCGCCGGCGCCGACACACTGATCGGCGGGACGGGCGACGATCTCTACTTCGTCGACGATCCGGCCGACGTGGTCATCGAGTCGGGCCTTGCCTCGGGAGGCAACGACACGCTGATCGCCGCCATCGCCATGATCCTGCCGGAGGGCATCGAGTTTGCGATCATTGCGCCCGCCCTGAGCGGCGGGCTGGAACTCCAGGGACAGTCGCAGGCGAACAGCATCGCCGGGGGCGTGGCGGCGGACCGGCTGCTCGGCTGGGGCGGCGACGATACGCTCGCCGGCGGCATGGGCGACGATACCCTGCTCGGCAATGTCGGCGCCGACAGCCTGCTCGGCGAGGAGGGCGCGGACCGGCTGCTGGGCGGCCCCGGTTCGGACACCGTGCTCGGCGGCGACGGCACCGACACCATCTACGGCGAGGACGATGCCGACGACCTTCAGGGCGGCCTTGGCAACGACTGGATGGCCGGCGGCGCCGGCGCCGATGCCATGGCGGGCGGCGAGGGCAATGATTCGCTCTGGGGCGAGATCGGCGACGATACGGTGCTGGGCGGGCCGGGAAGCGACTGGCTGCTCGGCCGCGACGGCAACGACTCGCTCGACGGCGGCGATGGCAACGATGTCCTTTATGGCGAGCTGGACAACGACCTTCTGCTGGGTGGGACCGGCACCGATTTCCTCTACGGCGGCTTCGGCGACGATGCGCTGGATGGCGGCGCCGATCCGGACAGCCTGCGCGGCGATCTCGGCAATGATCGGATCGTCGGCGGCCTCGGCAATGATTTCGGCTATGGCGGCCTGGGCGACGATACGCTCGAGGGTGGCGACGGCGTGGACACGCTCTGGGGCGAGGATGGCGCCGACCTGCTGATCGGCGGCGACGGCAATGACTGGCTGCTCGGCGGACCGGGTGACGATGCCGTGCAGGGCGGTGCCGGGATCGACAACCTCTGGGGGCACGACGGCAACGACACGCTGGATGGTGGCAGCGAGAACGACTGGATCCGCGGCGGCGCCGGCGGCGACCTGCTGCTCGGCGGCGCGGGCGTGGACAATCTCTGGGGCGAGGCTGGCGACGACACGCTGGACGGTGGCACCGGCCCCGACCTGATGAATGGCGGGCTCGGCAACGACACCTACATCGCGGACAACATCGGCGACCTGCTGTTCGAGCAGGCCGGCTGGGGCGAGGACCTGGTGATCGCCAGCGTTCCGTTCAGCCTGGCGCCGTTCCTGGACCACCTCCTGCTGCTGGACGCCGCCGGCAGTGCCGTATCGAACGGCAACCTCCTGCCGAACCGGATCACCGGCAATGTGTGGGCAAACCGCCTGGTCGGCTGGAACGGCGATGATACGCTGCTCGGCGGGGCCGGGAACGACACGCTGCTGGGTGCCGACAACAACGACTGGCTGGAGGGCGGCGGCGATGACGATTCGCTGGTCGGCGGCAACGGCAACGACACGCTGAGCGGCGGCGCCGGTAGCGATACCCTGCGCGGTGACGCGGGCGCCGACCTGTTCGTCTTCGGTGCCGGCGACGGGGCCGACCTGATCCAGGGCTTCGAGCCGGGCATCGACCGGATCATGCTGCGCGGCATCGCGGCCGATGCACTCCCCAGCGTACTGGCGGCGGCTGCGGAGATCGGCGGCTCCACCATCTTCGATCTCGGCGGCGGCGACCTCCTGACCCTCGAGGGCATCGCACGATGGCGCATCGCGCTGGACGATCTGCTGCCGGGTTGATGCCTCCCGTCATGGTCACCACGATGTCGCCGCCCGTGCGCAGGCCAGGCTTCATGCCGGCTCCAGCCGCAGCACCCGCCCGCGCGGCTCGTCCGTAAGGATGTAGAGCAACCCGTCCGGTCCCTGGATCACGTCGCGGAAGCGCGCGACGCCGCGCAGCAGCCGCTCCTCCCCGGTCGCCCGGTCGCCATCGGTGGACAGGCGCACCAGGCCCGGCGGGTTCAGCGCGGCGAGGAACAGGCTGCCGCGCCAGCCCGGGAAGGCATCGCCCGTGTAGAACGCGATGCCGGAGGGGCTGACCGCGGGCACCCAGACATGGATCGGGTCCGCCATGCCCGGCTTCGAGGTGCCCTCGCCGATCGGCAAGCCGCCCGCATAGGTGCGCCCGTGGCTGACCACCGGCCAGCCGTAATTCGCGCCGGCACGGATGACGTTCACCTCGTCGCCGCCGCGCGGCCCGAATTCCGCCGACCACAGGCTCCCGGTCCAGGGGTTGAAGGCCAGCCCCTGCGGGTTGCGGTGGCCAAGGGTATAGATCTCCGCGCGCACGCCCTGCCGCCCGACGAAGGGGTTGTCCGGCAGCGGCGCGCCATTGCGCGCCAGGCGCAGGATCTTCCCCGCGAGGTCGTCCGGCCGCTGCGCCCGGTGCTCGTCGCTGAACCGCTCGCCGGTGGAGAGGAACAGCGCGCCGTCGCGCGGGTCGAAGGCGATGCGGCAGCCGTAGTGGTTGCGCCCGCCCTCCTGCGGCGGCGTCGCGTCCAGGATGGGCCGCGCATCCTGCAGCGCCGTCGCGTCGGGCGAGAGGCGCGCGCGCACCAGCCGCGTCAGCGCGCCGCCCTGCACCAGCGCGGCGTGGCAAAGGTAGATCTCCCGCGTCGTGGCGAAATCGGGCGCGAACGCCACGTCCAGCAGCCCGCCCTGGCCGCGCGCCTCCACCGCCGGCACGCCGCCGAGCGGGGCGGAGAGGCTGCCGTCGCGCGCGATCACGCGCATCCGCCCCGGCCGTTCGGTGACCAGCAGGCGTCCATCCGGCAGGAAGGCCGCGCCCCAGGGGTGCTCGAGCCCGGCGGCGAAGTTGCTCGCGCGGAAGCGTGCCCGCTCCGAGGCGATGGGCTCGCCCGCCTGGACCTGCGCGCGGGCGCGGGGCGTCGGAGCCAACAGGGCGGAGGCGGCGAGGAGAAGGCTGCGGCGCGGGGTCATGCGCCGCAGATGGGCCGGCCCAGCCACCGCGCCAAGCCCCACGAGCCAGCGAGGCGGCCCCTGGCGAGGTCGCGCCGGGAATGCCAGCCTGCGCAGCATGAGCGAGATCACGGTCTTCCGCGCCCGGCGCATCCTGACCATGGACCCCGCCTGCCCGGCGGCGACGCATGTCGCGGTGCGGGACGGGCGCGTCCTCGCGGTTGGTGGCGAGGTCGAGACCAGTGCCTGGGGCCCGGCGCACGCCGACGACCGCTTCCACGGCCTCGTGCTGATGCCGGGCCTGGTGGAGGGCCACAGCCATGCCTGGGAGGGCGGCGTCTGGTCCTTCGCCTATGCCGGCTTCTTCGCCCGCCACGACCCCGAGGGCCGCGAATGGCCGGGCTGCGACAGCATCGCCGCCATGGTCGCACGGCTGCGCGAGGCCGAGCGCGGCCTGCCCGGCAACGACCCGCTTTTCGCCTGGGGCTTCGATCCGATCTACTTCGGCGAGCGGCGCGTGACGGCGGCCGATCTCGATGGGGTCTCGGCGACGCGGCCGGTGGTGCTGCTGCACTCCAACGGCCATGTGATGAACGTGAACACGCCGGTGCTCGAGCGCAGCGGCCTCGCCACCGCGAATATCGAGGGCGTGATCCGCGACGCGCGCGGCCAGGCCACCGGCGAGCTGCGCGAGATGGCGGCGAAATACGCGGTCTACCGCGCCATCGGCAATCCGCAGCACGGGCTGATGGCGGGCCCCGGGCCGCTGCGCCGCTTCGCCGCCCTGGCGAACCGCGCCGGCGTGACCACGGCGACGGACCTGTTCACCGACCTGCCCGACCCGGTGGTGGCGAATTACGTGGAGACGCTGCGCGCGCCCGAGGTGCCGCTGCGCCTGCTGCCGGCGCTGAACGCGCAGGCACAGTCGGCGGCGGACGGCATCGCGAAGATCGGCCGGCTGCGCGCGCTGAATCACGACAAGCTGCGCTTCGGCCTGGTGAAGCTGATGACGGATGGCTCCATCCAGGGCCTCTCCGGCCGCCTGAAATGGCCGGGCTACATGGGCGGCAAGCCGAACGGCATCTGGAACATCGAGCCCGCCGCGCTGCGCGAGATCCTGCACGCCTACCACGCCGCCGGCCTGCAATGCCACATCCACACCAATGGCGACGAGGCGAGCGAGGTGGCGATCGACGCCATCGAGGCGGCGCTGACGCGCACCCCGCGCCCGGACCACCGCCACACGCTGCAGCACTGCCAGATGGCCGATGCGGCGCAGTTCCGGCGCATGAAGGCGCTCGGCATCTGTGCCAACCTGTTCGCCAACCACATCTGGTACTGGGGCGAGCAGCACGCGGCGATGACCATGGGCCCGGACAAGGCGCGGCGCATCGATGCCTGCGCCACGGCGCTGCGCGAGGGCGTGCCGCTGGCCATGCATTCCGACGCGCCGGTGACGCCGCTGGCGCCGCTGTTCACGGCCTGGTGCGCGGTGAACCGCCTTACGCCCGCGGGCCGGGTGCTGGGGCCGGAGGAGCGCATCCCGGTCGCCGCGGCGCTGCGCGCCATTACCCTCGGCGCGGCCTATACGCTCAGGCTCGATGGCGAGATCGGCAGCATCGAGGTCGGCAAGCGTGCCGATTTCTGCGTGCTCGGCGAGGATCCGGATGGGGTGCGGCCGGAGGCGCTGAAGGACATCCCGGTCTGGGGCACGGTGGTCGGCGGCGTGCCGTTTCCCGCGTGAGGGTATCGCGCGCCACCCGCACGCCGCTGACCGTGCTCGGCGGCTTCCTCGGCGCCGGCAAGACCACGCTGGTGAACGCGCTGCTGCGCCAGGCGCAGGGATTGCGCCTCACCGTGCTGGTGAACGATTTCGGCAGCGTGAACATCGATGCCGCGCTGATCGCCGACCGGTCCGGCGACACCATCGCGCTGACCAATGGCTGCGTCTGCTGCGCCGTCGGCGACGACTTTGCCGCGGGGCTGGCCGCCGCGCTGGATCGGCACCCCGCGCCCGACCACGTGCTGATCGAGTGCAGCGGCGTCGCCGATCCGGCCGCCATCGCCGCCATCGCCCAGGTGGACCCCGAACTGACCCTCGCCGGCGTGGTGGTGCTGGCGGACACGACGGGCGTCGCGGCGCGGCTGGCCGATCCGCTGCTGGCCGACACGCTGCGCCGGCAGCTCCGCGCCGCCGATCTGCTGGTGCTGACCAAGACCGATCTCGCCGGCGACACCGCGGGGCTGGCGGCACTGCTGCGCCCGCTGGCGCCGCGCGCCGCAATGGCGCGCGCAACGCATGGCGACCTGCCGATCGCGGTGGCGCTGGGCGAGCATGCGGCCGGGCCGCGTGCGGCGGCACCCCCGGCACGGCACGGCACGCTTTTCGCGAGCGTGACCCTGCGCCCCCGGCGGCCGCTTGATGCCGCCGCATTGCGGGCTTCGCTCGATGCCCTGCCGGACGGCGTGCTGCGCGCCAAGGGCATCCTGCCG
The DNA here is from genome assembly GCA_019750465.1 of Acetobacteraceae bacterium. GTDB lineage: Bacteria > Pseudomonadota > Alphaproteobacteria > Acetobacterales > Acetobacteraceae > JAIEOP01. The sequence continues at coordinate 35,586 of JAIEOP010000181.1, forward strand.
CTCGCCGATGGCACGCAGGCCCTGGTCCAGCGCGTCGGGCGCAGGCTGGAGATCACCTGCCCGGCACCGGATGCGCCGCATGCGCTGGTGCTGATCGGCACCGGCACGGCGCCCTGGGACGCGGCGGCGGCGCTGCGCCCGCTCGGGCTGGAGTAGCCGCTATTCCGCGCGGATGCCGCTTTCCTGCACCACCACGGCGAAGCGCCGCCAGTCCTCGGCGATGGTGCGGGCGAAGCCCTCGCGGCTGCCGCCCATCGGCTCGGCGCCGAAGCTGGTGATGCGCTCGATGACGTCGGGCAGCTTCAGGATCGCGTCCACCTCGGCGTTCAGCCGATCGAGGATCGCCGGCGGCGTGCGCGACGGGGCGATGAAGCCGGACCAGAAGGTCACGTCGTAGCCGGGCAGGGTCTCGGCGAAGGTCGGCACATCGGGCAGGATGGGTGAGCGCCGCGGGCCGGTCACCGCGATCGGGCGGATGCGCCCCGCCTCCAGCAGCGGCCGCGTGGCGAAGGGGCTGTCGCTGGCAAGCTGCACGTCGCCGCGCATCAGCGCGTTCAGCGAGGGCTGGTTGCCGTTGAACGGCACCAGCGTCAGCTCGATGCCGGCGCGCCTGGTCCACATCACCACCGACAGCTCGTTGATGCCGCCGCGCCCGGGGTGGGAGAGGTTGATCAGCCCCGGCTGCTGCCGCGCCAGCGCGGCGATCTCGGCCAGCGTCCGCGGCGGGAAGTCGTTGTTCGCCACCAGGATCATCGGCGAGGACTGCGCCAGCGAGATCGCCGCGAAGTCGCGCACCGGATCCACCGTGGCGCCCCGGTTGATCAGCGGCGTCACCACGGTGGAGGAGGAGGCGTACATCACCGTGTAGCCGTCGGGCGCGGCGCGGGCCACCATCTCGGCCGCCACCAGCGTGCCGGCGCCGGGGCGGTTCTCGATGACGAAGGGCTGGCCGAGGCGCTCCGCGAGCCTGGCGGCGACCAGGCGCGCCATGATGTCGGTCGCGCCGCCGGCGGCGAAGCCGATCACCACGCGCACGGGCCGGTTCGGGTAGTCGGCCTGCGCGTGCGCCGATCGGCGCAGCGAGGGCCAAGCCAGCGTCGCGCCGAGCAGCGCGCCGCGCCGTGTGGATCCTGCCATGCCTTCCTCCCCGCCCGTTCCGGGTCGGGGCCAGCATAGACGGGTTCCCCGCCGCCCGGCGATTGCCGTCCGCCCGCCGGCACGGCAGGCTGGGCGCGAACGGGAGAAAGCCGCCATGGGCCTGCACACGCGCGTCTGCGACATGCTGGGCATCGGGGTGCCCATCCTGCTGGCCGGCATGGGCCGCGCCAGCACGCCGGAGCTGGCCGCCGCCGTCTCCAATGCCGGCGGGCTCGGCGTGATCGGCGCGGCGAGTTGCGGCCCGAACCAGCTTCGCAGCTGGATCCGGCGCACCCGCGCGCTCACCGACCGGCCCTTCGGCGTCGATACGCTGCTGCCGGCCTCGGTGCGACGGGGCGAGAAGCCCTCCAACACGGGCGGCCCCACCGCGGCCGAGATGCTGCCGCAGCACCGCCGCTTCGCCGCCGACTTCATGGCGAAGGAGGGGCTGGAGGCGGTGGATGCGGCCACCTTCGACCGCGTCATGGACCGCGACCCCGCCGACCGCGACGGGCCGGCGCCGCTGTCCCGCGAATTCTTCGAGGCCCAGATGGAGGTGGTGATCGAGGAGCGCGTGCCGCTCTACGCCGCCGGCCTCGGCAGCCCCGCGCCCTGGATGGACCGGCTGAAGGCGAACGGCACGGTGGTGATGTGCGTGGTCGGCACCACGCGCCATGCGCGGCAGGTGGTGGAATCGGGCATCGACCTGATCGTCGCGCAGGGGCATGACGGCGGCGGGCACAACTCGCCGATCGGCACGATGGCGCTGATCCCGCAGGTGGTGGATGCGGTGCAGGGCCGCATCCCCGTGCTCGGCGCGGGGGGAATCACGGATGGCCGCGGCGTGGCGGCGGCGCTCATGCTGGGCGCCGAGGGCGCCTGGATCGGCACCGCCTTCCTGGCGACGCAGGAAAGCGGCATCTCGGCGGCGCAGAAGCAGGCGCTGGTGGACGGAAAGGACGAGGGCACCACCGTATCGCGCTCCGTCACCGGCAAGCCGGCGCGCATGGTGAAGAACCGCTGGGCCGCCGCCTATGCCGAAGCGGCGATCGAGCCGCTGCCGATGCCGTACCAGGGCATGGTGTCGAGCCAGGTGACCGCGGCGGCGACGGCCGCCGGACGCGCCGATGTCTGGGGCGGCTTCGCCGGACAGGGCCTCGGGATGATCCACGGCGTGCGGCCGGCGGCATCGGTGCTGGAGGGCATCGTCGCCGGCGCCGAGCGCGAGCTGGCACGTGCCGGGGCGCTGCTGCGCAGGGGCTGACCATGGACCTCACGCTGTCCGACCGCCACCGCGCGCTGCAGGCCGGGCTGCGCGACTTCATCGCGCGGCACGGCCACCGCTCGCCCCCGGTGGGCGGCGGGGGTGGCCGGGTGCGGCCCGACCGCCGCGTGCTGGACTGGCAGGCGCTGCTCATCGAGCACGGCTTGGCCGCCCGGGCCGTGCCCCGCCAGTATGGCGGCTACGGCGCGGATCCGGACGTGCTGGACGCCGCGATCATCACCGAGGCGTTCAACCGCGCGGGGCTCAGCCCCGGCATCCAGGGCCAGGGCATCCGCATGCTGGTGCCGACCCTGCTGGAGGTGGGCACGGAAGCGCAGCGCCGGCGCTGGATCGGCCCCACCATCCGTGGCGAGACCATCTGGTGCCAGGGCTATTCCGAGCCCGAGTCCGGCAGCGACCTGGCCAGCCTGCGCACGCATGCCCGTGTCGAGGACGGGCATTTCGTGATCAACGGGCAGAAGATCTGGACCTCCTCGGCGCACTACGCCGACATGATGTTCCTGCTCTGCCGCACCGAGCCCGAGGCACCGAAGCACGAGGGCATCTCCTACATCCTGCTCTCCATGGACACGCCGGGCATCGAGGTGCGGCCGCTGCCGACCATGACCGGCCACGCCACCTTCAACGAGGTGTTCTTCACCGAGGCGCGCGTGCCGGTGGAGAACGTGGTGCTCGGCCGCGGCAAGGGCTGGCAGGTGGCGAACGTCACCCTGAAGCACGAGCGCATGCTGCTCGGCGACGCGAGCAAGCTGATGCATCGCGTGCACCGGCTGCGCGCCCTGCTGGAGCGGGTGGAGGTGGACGGCGTGGCGCTGATCCGCCGGCCGCAATGGCGCGAACGCTTCCTGCGCCTGCAGGGCGAGGCGCTGGCCATGAAGTATCACCAGATGCGCCTGCTGGGCGAGGCGGCGAAGGGGGAGGAGCCGGGCCTCGGTGTCCTCATCGTGAAGTATGTCGGCACCGTGCTGGCCTGGAAGCTGACGGCGCTGGCCGTCGATGCCCTGGGCGATGCCGGCCTGCCCTACGAGCCGCACGACGACGTGGGCGAGGATGACGAGGCGACCGGTTGGTACGCCGACCACATGTACGACCTCGGCCTGATCATCGGCGGCGGGTCGTCCAACATCCAGAAGAACATCATCGCCGAGCGCGGCCTCGGCATGCCGCGCGAACCCAGGGTCGGGACGTCCTGAGATGGAATTCGGCCCGGGCGAGAGCCAGCGGCTGTTCGACGATGCGCTGCGCGGCGCGTTGGCCGGGCGGGTGACGCCGGAGAGCCGCCGCGCGGCGGCGGCGGCGGGCGGCGATGCCGCGCTGTGGCAGGCGCTCTGCGAGCTTGGCCTGGCGGGCGTGCTGGTGCCGGAGGCGCAGGGCGGCAGCGGCCTCGGCATGATGGATGCGGCCCTGGCGGCGGAGGCGCTGGGCCATGCCGCCGCGTCCACGCCCTTCCTGGGCAGCGGCGTGATGGCGCCGTTGGCCCTGCGCCTGCTCGGCGGTGCCGCGCAGCAGGAGGAATTCCTGCCGCGCCTGGTGGCCGGGGAGATGCGCGTCGCGATCGCCTTCGCCGCGCTGACCGGCACTACCGGCACCTGCGACCTGCGCCTCCGGGGCGAGCGGCTGAGCGGGCGCGTGACGGGCGCGCTGGATGCCGCCGACGCCACGCACCTGATGGTGGCACTGCCGGGCGGAGAGGCGCTGGCGCTGCTGGCCGCCGATGCGCCCGGCGTGGCGCTGGTGCCGCGCCGCAGCGTCGATCGGCTGCGCCCGCTCGCCGACCTGGCGTTCGAGTCCGCCCCGGTGGCAATTCTGCCGGGCGATGCGCGCCGCGTGCTGGATGCCGCTCGCGTGGCGCTGGCCGCGGAGACGCTGGGCGCGGCGCAATCCATGCTCGATGGGGCGGTGGCCTATGCCGGGCAGCGGCGGCAATTCGGCCGCCCCATCGCCAGCTTCCAGGCCGTGAAGCATGCCTGCGCCGAGATGGCCGCGGCGCTGGAGCCCTGCCGCGCCCTGGTCTGGTACGCCGCGCACGCGCAGGACGCGCCGGAGCCGGAGGCCCGCATGCTGGCGGCCCAGGCGAAGGCCCATCTCGACGAGGTGGGGCGCGAGGTGGCGCGCGGCGCGACGGAAGTGTACGGCGGGATGGGCTTCACGGAACTGCTCGGCCTGCCCTTCTGGTTCAAGCGCATCATGGCCAACCGCCAGCTGCTCGGCGGGCCGGAGCGGTGCCGGGACGACGCCGCGCTGGCCCAGGGAATGTCATGAACGGGGGGAATCGAGACATGCGCAGACGGATCGTCACGGCGGGGCTTCTGGCATTGCCTGGCCTGGCACCGGGCCTTGCGCGCGCGCAGGCCGCCTGGCCCACGCGGGAGATCGCGCTCATCACCGGCTTCGGGCCGGGCGGCGGCACCGACCTGATCGCCCGCGCGCTGGCGGCGCACATGGAGCGGGCGCTCGGCGTCTCCGTGGTGGTGCGCAACATGCCGGGCGCCGGCGGCACGCTTGGCCCGGCCGCCGTCGCCCGTGCGCGCCCCGATGGCTATACCTTCGGCCTGGTCGCGGCCTCCGCGGTGCTGGTCGCGCCGCTGACCATGGATACGCCCTACAAGCCCTGGGAGAGCTTCGACTTCCTCTGCGGCACGTCGGAGCTGCGCATCGGCATTCCCGTCGGTCCCTCGCTGCCGGAGGTGCGCACGCTCGAGGACTTCATCGCCGCCGGCAGGCGCCGCCGCATCCACTTCGCCACCACAAACCCGGGCTCCGCCGTCAGCTTCTTCCAGCTTGCGCGCATGACCGGCGCGGATTTCCACTACGTCGCCTTCGGCAGCATCACCGACGCGGCGGCGCAGGTGGTGGGCGGCCACATCGACAGCTACACCGGCACGGTGGAGATGATCCCGCTGGCCAAGGGCGGGCAGCTCCGCATGGTTGCCTCCGCCAGCGTGGATCGCTGGCCGGAATTCCCCGAGGTGCCGACGCTGCGCGAGGCCGGCTACGACACGGTGACACGCCAGCTCGTCGGCTTCGCGGCGCCGGTCGGGATACCGCAGCCGGTGCGCGACCGGCTGGCGGAGGCCATCCTCGCCGCCGCGCGGGACCCGGAGGTGCAGGCGCGCCAGGCCGGCGCGAGCATCGCGCCGCGGCCGATGACCAGGGACGAGTACCTGGCCGCGCTGCAATCGGTGCGCCCCGGCATCGAGGAGGCGCTGAACGCCGCCGGCGTGGTGCGCCGACGATGAGCCTCTCCGGCAAGGCCGCCGTCACCGGCGTCGGCGACACCGACTACACCCGCGACGCCGGCGGGCGCAGCGTGCTGGCCCTGCAATTGGAGGCGTCGCTCGGCGCCATCCGCGATGCCGGCCTGCACCCGCGCGAGATCGACGGCATCGTCATGCCGATCGCCTCCGGCGCGACGGTCGCCGAGGATTTCGTCACCAACCTCGGCATCCCCGACCTGCGCTTCTCCGTTGCCACGCCGCTCGGCGGCGCGGGGCCGGTGGCCGCCGTGCAGTGCGCCGCGGCGGCGGTGGCGGCCGGGCTCTGCACCCACGCGCTGATCCCGCTCGGCCGCACCGGCCGCACCGGGGGGCGGATCGGGACGCGCATCCAGCAGATGCCGCAATTCCGCACCGTGGGCGAGTTCGAGGCGCCGATGGGTGCCATCGCGCCGGCGCAGTACTACGCGCCGATGGCGCGGCGGCACATGGAGCTGTTCGGCACCACCAGCCGCCAGCTCGCGGAGATCGCGGTCACCACGCGGCGGCACGCCATCCTCAACGGCAATGCCAGCATGACGAAGCCCCTGACCATCGAGGAGCACCACGCGTCCCGCATGATCGCCGATCCCTTCCGCCTGTTCGACTGCTCCCTGGAGAGTGACGGCGCCTGCGCCGTGGTGATCAGCGCGGCCGACCGCGCGCGCGACCTGCGCCAGCCGCGCGTGCTGATCACCGGCGTGGCGGAAGGCCATCCGGACAGCCCCTCCGCCATCACCCAGCGCCCGGACCTCACGCGCCTCGGCCTGGCCAAGGCGGCGCCGCGGGCCTTCGCCATGGCGGGCGTGACGCCGGCCGACATCGACGTCGCCGAGATCTACGACTGCTTCACCTGGGTCGTGCTCTGCCAGCTCGAGGATCTGGGCTTCTGCGGCAAGGGCGAGGGCGGCGCCTTCGTCGAGGGCGGCGCGCTGGGCCTGGACGGAAGGCTGCCGGTGAACACCCATGGCGGGCTGCTCAGCCAGGCGCACATGGCGGGGATGAACCACGTGGTGGAGCTGGTGCGCCAGCTGCGCGGAGGGGCCGGCCGGGCGCAGGTGAAGGACGCGGAGCTGGGGCTCGTCACCGGCTATGGCGACCTCGGCGACGGCACCATCGCCATCATGGCACGGGCCTGACGCGATGACCGAGACCCCGAAGCCGCTGCCGGAGATCAGCGCGGAGACGCGGCCCTACTGGGATGGCCTCGCCGCGGGGCGGCTGCTGCTGCAGCGCTGCACCGGCTGCGGCGCCATCCGCCACTACCCGCGGCCGCTCTGTCCGGCCTGCCACAGTTTTGAACACGACTGGGTGGAAGCCGCGGGCACCGCCACCGTCCATAGCTGGACGGTCGCGCACCACCCCTTCCACCCGGCCTGGCGCGGCGCGCCGCCCTTCACGCTGGTGACCGCCGATCTGCCGGAGGGCGTGCGCATCCTGGCGCCACTGCATGGTGCGGGGCCGGAGGCATTGCGCATCGGCGCGCCGCTGCGCATCGGCATCGAGGATAACGGCCAGGGGCTCTGTCTGCCGGTGCTCCATCCGGCCTGAAGCGGGCGCAACCGCCCCGCCCGCACCCCCCCGCATTGATCTTCCGCGCCCAAGCGGCTCTCATGGGCGCCATCGCCCCGACCGTATCAGCGACCCCGACAGGAGATGCCCGCATGAACGCCGAGAACCCCGGCAACAAGTGGATCGGCAAGCGGACCATCCGCCCCGATGGCCAGGAGAAGGTCACAGGGCGGGCCGCCTATGCCGCCGACACCACCATGCCCGGCATGATCTGGGGCAAGGTGCTGCGCAGCCCGCACGCCCACGCGGTGATCAGGTCCATCAACACCGCGAAGGCCGAGGCGCTGCCCGGCGTGCGCGCCGTGGTGACGGCCAGGGACCTGGTGGAGTTCCCGGTGGACAAGCCGGTCGCGCTCGGCATCCAGGACATGCGCTGGATGTCGCGCAACGTCCTGGCGCGGGAGAAGGCGCTGTTCCATGGCCACCCCATCGCCGCAGTGGCCGCCGCCAACGAGAAGATCGCCGCCGAGGCGTGCAAGCTGATCGAGGTGGAATACGAGGTGCTGCCCTTCAGCATCGACGTCGAGGACGCGATCAGGCCCGATGCGCCGATCCTGCACGATTTCCTCAAGCGCGACGGCAAGCCCTCCAACATCGCCGGCACGCTGGAGCACAAGCTGGGAGACGTCGCCGCCGGCTTCGCCGAGGCCGACGTGATCATCGAGCGCAGCTTCCGCACCCAGCCCGTGCACCAGGGCTACATCGAGCCGCATGCCTGCCTGGTCAGCGTGGTGGACGGCAAGGCGACGATCTGGTCCTCGTCGCAGGGCCAATTCATGGTGCGCGCCATGTGCTCCCTGCTCACGGGGCTCCCGCAGAACGACATCCGCGCCATCCCGGCCGAGATCGGCGGCGGCTTCGGCGGCAAGACCATCATCTACCTCGAGCCGGTAGCGCTGATGCTGGCGAAGAAGTCCGGCCGCCCGGTGAAGATGGTGATGACGCGCGAGGAGGTGATGCGCGCCTCCGGCCCCACCTCCGGCAGCTACAGCACGGTGAAGATCGGCGCGAAGCGGGATGGCACCATCGTTGCCGGCCAGGGCACCTTCTACCTGCAGGCCGGCGCCTTCCCGGGCTCGCCGATCCGCGGCGCCGCGGGCTGCTCCTTCGCACCCTACAACATCCCGAACGTGCATTCCCTCGGCTACGACGTGGTCTCCAACCGCTCCAAGGTCGCGGCCTACCGCGCGCCTGGCGCGCCGATCGGCGCCTATGCCGTCGAGTGCGTGATGGACGAGCTGGCCGAGACGCTGAAGATCGACCCGCTGGAGCTGCGCCTGCGCAACGCCGCGAAGCAGGGCACCAAGGCGGCGCACGGTCCCGTCTTCCCGCGCATCGGCTTCGAGGAGACGCTGCGCGCGGCGATGGAGCACCCGCACTACCGCGCGCCGCTCGGGCCGAACCAGGGCCGCGGCGTCGCCTCCGGCTTCTGGTTCAACGCCGGCGGCGAGAGCAGCGCGCAGGTGAACATCACCGAGGACGGCAACGTCGTCGTCGTCACTGGCCATCCCGACATCGGCGGCAGCCGCGCCTCCACCGCCAACATCACCGCCGAGCTGCTGGGCATCGACTACACCCGCGTCAACGTGCTGATCGGCGACACCAGCGTGATCGGCTTCTCGAACCTGACGGGCGGCAGCCGCGTCACCTACGCCTCGGCGATGGTGGTCACACAGTCCACCCAGACGGTGGTGAAGCAGCTCTGCGAGCGGGCGGCGAAGATCTGGAAGATCGACCCCGAGGCGGTCACCTGGCAGGATGGCGAGGCGCGGCCGGCGGGCGAGAACGCCGGCAAGTTCCCGCCGCTGACGCTCGCGCAGATCGCCGCGCGGGCCAGCGAGACCGGCGGGCCGATCGGCGCCGGGGTGCAGCTCAACACCACGGGCGCCGAGGGCGGCTTCGCCACCCACATCTGCGACCTGGAGGTCGATCCCGCCACCGGCATCGCGCGGGTGACCCGCTACACCTCCTTCCAGGACGTCGGCCGCGCCATCCATCCGGCCTATGTCGAGGGGCAGATGCAGGGCGGCGTGGCGCAGGGCATCGGCTGGGCGCTGTCGGAGGAGTACATCTACGACCGGCAGGGCAGGGTGGATAACCCGGGCTTCCTGGACTACCGCATGCCCGTCGCCTCCGACCTGCCGATGCTGGACGCGGTGATGCTGGAGATCCCGAACCCGAAGCATCCGCAGGGCGTGCGTGGCGTCGGCGAGGTGCCGCTGGTGCCGCCGCTGGCGGCGGTGTCCAACGCCATGCACCAGGCGCTGGGCAAGCGCTTCTACGCGCTGCCGATGTCGCCGCCGCGGGTGCTGGAGGTGGTGGACGGGCAGTAGCGCCGGGCCTGTCGGGAGGGGGGGCGGCGGCCCCCACCCCGGCCCTCCCCCGCGGGGCGGGGGAGGGGGCGTTAGCCCGCATCCTCCAGCATCATCGCGGCCGCCTTCTCGCCGATCATGATGGACGGCGCATTGGTGTTGCCGGAGGTCAGCGTCGGCATGACCGAGGCATCCGCCACGCGCAGCCCGGCGATGCCGTGCACGCGCAGGCGCGCATCCACCACCGCCATCGGGTCGGCGCCCATCCGGCACGTCCCGACCGGATGGTAGGTGGTCTCGCCCGCGCGCCTGACCCAGTCGATGATCTCGTCATCCGTCGCGCGCTCCGCCCCCGGCGCGATCTCGCGCACCTGCAGCCGCGCCATGGCGGGCGCGGTCATGATGGATCGCGCGATGCGGATGGCGCGCACGGTCAGCTCGGCGTCCACCGGCGAGGACAGGAAGTTGAAGGTGATCGCCGGCGGCACGCGCGGATCGGCGGCGGCGATGTGCACATGCCCCCTGCTTTCGGGACGCATCGCATGCACGTAGCAGGTCATGCCGGACTGCGCCGCGATCCGCGGCCCCTTCGGCCCCGGCTCCGTCAGCATCGGCACCCAGCCCAGCAGCAGGTCCGGCGCCTCCAGCCCCTCGCGCGAGCGCACGAAGGCACGCAGCGGCGCAGCGACGCTGCCCAGCATGCCGCCGCGCGTCAGCGCGTAGCGCAGCGCCTGCCCCACCAGCCCGAGTCCGCGCCCGCGGTCGTTGAAGCTGTAGCCGCGCGCGCCGATCGCCCAGCGCGTGCGCGGCGCGTAGTGGTCGCGGAGATTCTCGCCCACGCCCCGCAGCGCGTGCCGCACCTCGATGCCGAGCGATTGCAGCCGCTCGGGCTGGCCGATGCCGGAGAGCTCCAGCAGCTGCGGCGAGTTGATCGTGCCGGCGCTCACCACCACCTCGCGCCCGGCCCGCGCCTCGCGCGCCGCGCCACCGATCGAGTAGCGCACGCCGACGCAGCGCCTGCCCTCCAGCAGCAGCGCCTCGGCCAGGGCGCCGGTCTCGATGCGGAGGTTGGGGCGGTGGCGGACGGGTTCCAGGTAGCAGGCCGCCGTGCTCATGCGCCGGCCGCCGGCGATGGAGGCCTGGCTCATCGCGATGCCGTCCTGCGCCGCGCCGTTGTAGTCCGGGTTGTAGCGGATGCCGACCTGCGCGGCCGCTTCCACGACCACGCGCAGCAGCCGGTCGGTGGGCGGCGGGTTGGTGACACGCAGCGGCCCCTCCGTGCCGCGGAATTCCGGGTCGCCGCCCGGCCCCTCCCAGCGCTCCATGCGCTTGAAGAAGGGCAGCACCTCGGCATAGCTCCAGCCCCGGTTGCCCATCTGCGCCCAGGTGTCGAAGTCCTGAGCCTGGCCGCGCACGAAGGCGAGGCCATTGATGGCGCTCGATCCGCCGAGGAGCTTCCCGCGCGGCACGGCCAGGCGGCGCCCGTTCGTCGCCGGCTCCGGCTCCGAGGTGTAGAGCCAGTTCACGGCCGGGTTGGTGATCATCTTCGCGTAGCCGACCGGGATGCGCGTCCAGCGGTAGCCGGCCGGGCCGGCTTCCAGCAGCAGCACCCGGTTGCGCGGATCGGCCGAGAGGCGGTTGGCCACGGCCGCGCCGGCCGAGCCCGCGCCGACGACGATGGTGTCGTACTCCTGCATGCTGTCCCGCTTCCCCCGCGCAACCCGTTCCCGCGATGAACCCATGCCCGGCGTGACGGCGCAAGCCGGCGGGGGCTTGCGCGCGCGCCGCCCGAAGCGACACTGGCGGCCGCACCGAGGATACCGCCGCATGCCGACCCGTCTCTTCTCACCCTATGCGATGCGCGGTCTCACGCTCGCCAACCGCATCGTGGTCTCGCCGATGGCGCAGTATTCCGGAAACGCGGCGAACGAGGCGACGGACTGGCACCTCATGCACTACGGCAACCTCGCCGTCTCCGGGCCCGGGCTGGTCATGATCGAAGCCACCGCGGTGGAACCGCGCGGCCGCGTCGGGCAGCACGACATCGGCCTCTGGACGGATGCGCAAGCGGCGGCGCTGGCGCGCGTGCTCGGCTTCTGCCGGCAGTACGGGCAGGCGGCGATCGGCATCCAGCTCGCCCATGCCGGGCGCAAGGCCTCCACCGCGCGGCCCTGGGAGGGGCTGGCCTACCAGGGCGAGGCGGAAGGCGGCTGGGTGCCGGTCAGCGGCAGCGACGCGCCCTATGCCGGCCGCCCCGTGCCGCGCGTGCTCGATCACGCGGGGCTGGACGAGGTGAAGGCGTGCTTCGTCGCCGCAACGCGCCGCGCCGCCGCCATCGGCTTCGACCTGCTGGAGGTGCACGCGGCGCACGGCTACTTCCTGCACGCCTTCCTCTCGCCGCTGTCGAACACGCGCAACGACGCCTATGGTGGCGATCTTGCGGGGCGCATGCGCTACCCGCTGGAGGTCTTCGCGGCCATGCGCGCGGCCTGGCCGGCGGAGCGGCCGATGGGCGTGCGCATCTCGGCGACCGACTGGCTGGAGGGCGGCTGGATGGTGGAGGACAGCGTCGCCTTCGCGCGCGCGCTGAAGGATCTCGGCTGCGACTACGTCTGTGCCTCCTCCGGCGGCACCAGCCCCGACCAGGTGCTGGATGTCGGCCCCGGCTATCAGGTGCCGATGGCGCGCCGGATCCGCGAGGATGCCGGCATGCCCAGCATGGCCGTGGGGCTGATCACCGAGCCGATGCAGGCCGAGGGGGCGCTGCGCGACGGCGCCGCCGACCTGGTCGCCCTCGGCCGCGGCATGACCTACGACCCTCGCTGGGTTTGGCACGCGGCCGAGGCGCTGCGCGAAGCCGCCGCCTTCGCGCCGCAATACGCGCGCAGCCATCCCTCCATGCGTTTCGGCGACTTCACGAAGCTGGCGCCGGAGGCGGCGGCACGGCAGCGGCGGTAGCGCAAACCCTGCCCGAACGGGTGCACGACGGCGAGGCAACGCGCACCCCACAGCCTGAAGGTGCACCAATGGGCCAATGGGATCGCCGGACGTATGGGTGGCGCATCGCCCCGGCGCCGTCTCCGTCCGTGGTCCGGGCAGATGGACCGCGGCGATCGAACCTGCCCGGGTTGGGATGATTTTCCTTGACAGTCACGGAATGAACGCCTAGTAGTTGGGCGCCAACGGGCGGATTGCGCCCGCGGCCCCCCTTCCATCCCGACCGCGACCGCCGCGCTCCGCCCGGCGCCGTTCCGCCTGCCCGGCCCCTGCCGTGCGGTGCGGGCCGGCGGCAGGCGGGGCGTGCGCGCGCCGTGGCGCCCGCCGCGACGGAGGTCATCTTGCCCTTCAATGCCTTGAGCTTCAGCGCCCTGATCCAGGGCAACGGCTTCACGCTCTGGCACTACCGCACCTCGGATACTCGCACCGCGGTGACGGCCGCCGGCTATTTCTCGGCTGTCGCGTCGAGGTTGCAGCCGGGCGACCTGATGATCCTGCAGGCCGCGGACGCGCTGGCGCTGCTGCCGATCCGCACCGGCCCCGCGCTCGGCACCGGCGTCACCCTCGACGGCGCGGTCGGGCCGCTGGCCATGGTGCGGACCGTCGCCCACGGGTTCGCCATCAGCCAGGCCGCCGCGGCGGTCGTGCGTGGCATCGTGCTCGCGCCGCTGACCGCGATCGTTGTCGCCGGCGCCACCATCCCGGCCTCCGCCACCGTCATCGGGCCGATCAGCCAGGTGGTGTTCACCCTGCGGGACGCCAACGACGCCATCATCCCGCCGATCCGGACGCGCAACGTGGTCAATGGCCAAGCCAATGCGGGTTTCCCGGCGCCGCCGGTCGGCACCGGCTACCGCATCCGGGTGGAGGATGCGGCCGATCCGGGGGTCGGCATGACCAGCGCGAGCTTCACGGTTGGTCCCGACCTGCGGCTGCTGCTCCAGGAGAACGGCGAGCTGCTGCTGCTCGAGGACGGCGGCGCGCTCAAGCAGTAGCGCGCTGTCGTCCTCTCACGTCCCTTCCCGGCACGAGCCCAGGGCGGCGCGCCGCGCCGCGTGGCGCCGCACGCCCCACCCGCGCCGCATGGCGCCTACCCCGAAGGATCGCCCATGGCCGACCTGAGAATCAGCGAACTCCCCGCCGTTGCCGCCCTTGCCGAAACCGATCTGCATCCCGTCGTGCAGACCGCGTCCGGCAGCACGCTGGAGACGCGCCGTGCCTCGCTCGCCCAGCTGCGCGGCGCGGTGCTCGCCGACCGCGGCGTGCATGTGCGGGACTACGGCGCAGTGGGCGACGGCAGCGCCAATGACGCGCCGGCCATCCAGGCCGCGGTGAACGACCTGGCCACGCGGGGCGGCGGGGTGCTGCAGTTCGGCCCGCGCACCTATCGCATGGCCAGCGCCGTCAGCGTGGCGAACACCATGGTCGTCATGCAGGGCGCCGGCTTCACCGAGGGTGCGGGCGCCGGGCAGGGCACCTGGCTGGCGATCGACGGGCCCGCCTTCACGCCCTTCACCTTCACTGGCACGGGCGCGCGCGGCTCCGCGGTGCGCGACATTGCCGTGCAGCAGACGCATTCCACCGCCTTCACCGCCGCCTGGGCGCCCACCGCCTATCCCTACGTGTTCCGCGTGGAGGACTGCCTGGGCGGCGTCGATTTCGACAACCTGCTGCTCGCCAACGTGAACCGCGGCATCTACGTCCGGAACTCCGGGCGGCTCGACATCCGCCGGCTGCGCGGCCAGGCCTTCACCTGCGGCGTCGAGATCGACGAATGCCTCGACGTGCCGCGCCTGCACAACATCCACCTCTGGACCTTCTGGTCGGCCGACACCAACGTGGTGCGCTGGCAGCAGGCGAATGGCGACGCGTTGATCTTCCGCCGCTGCGACGGCGTCTTCGTCGACCAGGCCTTCGCGCTCGGCTACCGCAGCATGTTCCGCTTCCTGCCCTCCGCGGCCGGCGCGCCGCCGGAGCGCAGCGGCGTGACGACGAAGTTCTACATCGGCCAGGCCTATGCCGATTTCGTCCGCCACGGCCTCTGGATCGAGGCCAACGGCGTCGATGGCCAGGTCGCCGGCCTCACCACCCAGGGCGAGGTCTTCGGCGCCGGCGGCACGCCGGTGGCCGGCGCCACCGGCATCCAGGTGGACGGGAACAACACCCGCATCCAGATCGGCAACCTGCGCGCCGACGACACGGAAGACAACGCCATCCGGGTGAACGGCAGCGGCAACCGGCTCGACATCGCCTCGCTGCGCTGCAACTTCTACAACACCCGCAACAATGGGTCGGCGGCGATCTACCTGGCGGACAGCGCCGCGGCGACGCCGAACGCGCTCTACCTCGGCGCGCCGGCATTGCTGGAGAACGGCAATGGCGGCCCGCTCGGCAACAGCGGCAGCAATGCCGTGCTGGCGCACCAGACGCCGCCCGGCCGTGTCGGCCGGCCCGGCCTGGCGGTCGGCAGCCAGAATGCCGGCCTGTTCCAGCCCGCGACCAATGTCCTGGCCGCCAGCGCCGGTGGTTCCGAGGTGCTGCGCATCACCAGCGCCGGTGGTGTCACCCTGGGCGGTGCACCCGGCAGCCATGGGCTGGAGGTGGCGACGCCGGCCGGCACGGTGAACCGCCTGCTGGCCAGCGGCGGCATCGCGGGCGCGCCGGTCTCGCTGGCGGCGCAGGGCACGGATGCGAACCTGACGCTGGAGCTGCAGCCGAAGGGCAGCGGCACCATCCGCGCCACCGGCCCGATGCAGGCGAACAGCGCCGGCGGCGGCAACACCGCCCGCATGGCCGGCGCGGTGGCGGGCAGCCCGGTGGTGGTCGGCGTCGATGCCGCCGCATCCGCCGACGCCAATGT
The DNA here is from genome assembly GCA_019750465.1 of Acetobacteraceae bacterium. Classification (GTDB taxonomy): domain Bacteria; phylum Pseudomonadota; class Alphaproteobacteria; order Acetobacterales; family Acetobacteraceae; genus JAIEOP01. Next base: position 51,003 of record JAIEOP010000181.1, read on the forward strand.
CGGCGTCGTGCTCGGCACCCCGAAGGGCACCGGCGCGATCAGCGCGCAGGCGCCGGACGGTGCCGCAACCGGCGGTGCGGCGCGCGGCAGCGGCGCCATCGACTGGCAGGTCAGCCGCACCGGCGCGAACCAGGTGGCCAGCGGCAACTACGCAGTGGTCTCGGGCGGCCTGCGCAACACCGCGAGCGGCATCGCATCCTCGGTCGGCGGCGGGCAGATCAACAATGCGGGCGGCAATTTTGGCTCGATCGGCGGCGGGCAGGCCAACCTGGCCAACGGCCCGATGTCCTGGATCCCGGGCGGGCTTGGGGCCGATGCACGCGGCACCCACGGCAAGGGCGTCTGGGCCGCCGGCAACTTCGCCAATGCGGGCGATGCACAGGCCGGCGAGCACGTGCTGCGACGCCAGACCACCGATGCGACGCCGACCCGGTTGACCGCCGACGGCGCGGCGCAGGGCAGTGCCAACACGGTGAACCTGCCGAACACCGGCACCTACCTGGTGCGGCTGCTGGTCGTGGCACGGCAGACGGCGGGCACGGCCGGCACCGCTGGCGACAGCGCGGGCTGGGAGGTCTCCGCGCTGGTGCGGCGTGGCGCGAACGCCGCGAGCACTGCGCTGATCGGCGGTGGCGGTGCCGGCCTTGTGCCGGGGATGAACGACGCGTCCGCGGCCGGCTGGCGGCTCGCCGTCGCCGCGGACGTTGCGAATGGCGGCCTTGCCGTCAGCGGGACGGGCGAGGCGAACAAGACCGTGAACTGGGTCGCCCGCGTGTCCTCCGTCGAAGCGGTCGGCTGACTCCGCCGTCCTGATATCCCGACCCGTCGTTCGCTGCCGACGCAGCGACTCCCGGCGACCAGCGCCTGTTTCCCACGGCCTGCCTGTCCGCTGCGCCCCTGGGCGCGGCCGAAGACCGCCGCGGGCAGCACACCAGCATCCAGCAGGAGAATCCCCATGTCCGACCTGACCGATTATGCCAAGAACCTGCTGGGGCGCACGCTCTGCGCCCGGCTGCCGGCGTTGCCGGCGCAGGTCTTCCTCGCCCTCGGCACCGGCGGCAGCGATGCCACCGGGCTGGTGGGCGAGCCCGCGGGCAATGGCTATGCCCGCCAGCGCGTCACCTTCAGCGGCATCGGGCCGCAGACCAACCTCGATGCGATCCGCTTCACCTTTAGCGCGCCCTCCGGCACGCTGACCCATGTCGGCCTGTTCGATGCGGCGAGCGGTGGCAATCCGCTCACTTGGAGTCCGTTGGCGCAGGCCGCGACCGTGAGCGCGGCCGGCACGGTCACGATCAACCCGGGCACCCTGGTTCTGACACCGTCCTGATGGCGTGGCGCCGGACCCGGTCCGATCCGGGTTCGGCGCGCCGGTGCTGCCGCCGGCCCGCGGCACCGGCATGGCACCCGTGCGCCATCTGTTCCTTGTATCCGAGCGTGCGGGGCGGGTATCCTGGCGCAGCAGAGCTGGAGGTGTCGTGAATCCGTTGGATGGAACGCGTCGGCTGCATCCTGAAACGGACACGCGGGTCTGTGCGACGTGCGGCAGCCGGGTGGCCGGGTTGTGCCGGCCGCTTGACACGGCCGCACTCGATGAGGTGTCCGCGGAATCCGACCAGATGACGCTGCCGGCCCGCGCGACGGTGTTCCGCGAAGGCGATCCCGCGGGCCGCGTCTTCACGCTGGTGGACGGCACGGCGAAGCTGCTGCGCACATTGGTGGACGGCAAGCAGCAGGTCGTGGGATTCCGCTACGCCGGCGACATCATCGGCTATACCACCCGCGACACCTATCCCTTCGACGCCGAGCTGCTGACCGATGCGAAGCTGTGCCGGATCGACCGCCCGCGGCTGGCCGGCCTGCTGAAACGCTACCCGCTGCTGGAGCACCGGCTGCTCGATCTCTGCGTGCAGGAGCTGGCGGCGACGCAGGAGCAGCTGGTCACCGTCGGCCGCCGCACGGCGGAGGCGCGCGTGGCGGCCTTCCTGCTCTCGCTGATGGCGGCGCGGCGCAGGCGCGGCGCGGTCGGGCGGCTGCTCGAGATGCCGATGACGCGCGCCGACATCGCCGATTTCCTCGGCCTGACGCTGGAAACGGTGAGCCGCACGCTGACCGCCTTCCGCAAGCGTGGCTGGATCCGCGAGCCGGCGCACCAGCGGGTGGAGCTGATCAACTTGGCCTCATTGTCCGAACTGGCCGAGGGAACTGCGCCGGGCGACCTAGTATCCTGACCGAGAGATTGCGAGCCGGTTTTCTGACACGCTGATTCGCTGGCGGCGTTGAGTGCCGCAGGGGTCGCGACGATGCCAGCGCCGAAGGCGGTTCTGATCGAGGTGTCGATGGCGAACGCGCCGCGTTGGAGGCGCGGCAGCGCCGCC